>NZ_CALMSV010000155.1 GCF_937872355.1 uncultured Sphingorhabdus sp.
AACGCAATATTTCCCCATTTTCTAGTCGTTTTCCCATTGAATCAACGAGGACAAGGCAGATGCAGGGAACCGCCGCGCTACACTGATGATGGACGGAGCCAATCAGGAAGGCGGAATGCACTTCCATGACGACCGCTTCACCATGAACTGGGCTGCGGGCAAACGCCATGCGACCGCCGCAAGACTCGACGTTCGTGACGATGGCGGGCGCGATCATGTCGTAACGTGGGAACCAATCGACACCTTCATGATGAAGGGTATCGGCTATGGCCATAGCGAATGGGTGCATGGTGGTTTCAAGGGAGAACTGGCGGTTGAACGTGAAGACTTCCGCCCTGCCGACCTCGATCCGCTGCTCATGCCACACCTCCATATCCAGCACGTCGCCATCGCGCGGCATGAAGGCGGTGGCGCGAGTTCGGAGGGCATTGGCATTGTCGAGCAACTTGTTTTTGGTCCGCACGGCCCAAGCGGTTTCAAAGGGCTGAACGATGGGGCGGGCGCATGAGCCTGCCGGTCCTGTCGCGTGACGAGATTACTGCAGAGTGGCTGACAGCCATGCTGCGTGACAAAGGCCATGATGTCGCCATTGCATCAATCGAAGCCAAGGCCATCGGCACTGGTCAGGTAGGTGCCACCTATCGCATCGCCTTGAACTTTTATGCAAATCCCGGCGGTTTTCCGCCAACCATTGTTGCCAAGCTGCCGTCCAATGATGAGTTGAGCCGGACGACGGGCAAATCACATCTCACTTATCTGCGCGAAAGCCGGTTCTACCAGACTTTCGCTGGCAAAAAGCCGATGGCAGTGCCCGACCATCTATACATCGCCTTCGATGAAGACAGCCATGCTTTCACGCTGATCATGCATGATCTGCCCAATCATGTGCAGGGCAACCAGTTGGGCGAACCGAGTCGCGAGGAAGCTTTGCTTGCAGTCGATGCCGCAGCCAGCATCCATGCGGCATGGTGGGGCGATCCAATGCTCGATACGCTCGACTGGCCTAACGGTACCAAGGCGGTGCCGCCGCAACTCGACAGCGATGTCCTATTCGGCATGTTCTGGCCAGCATTTTGCGACCGCTATGGCGATCGCGTAGATGCAAACATGCGCACAGTTGGCGAAGCCTTCCTCGGCAAGCTCAACGCCAATTACGACACCCGCCAAAGCCCGCGCTGCCTGACCCATAACGATTTCAGGCCAGACAATATGCTTTTCAATGTCGGTGATCGGGTTAAACCTATCGTGATCGTTGACTGGCAAACAACTGGCGTTGGCATCGGTGTCGGAGATATTGCCTATTACACAGGCACGGCGTTCGATGCCGGGCATCGGCGGGATATCGAAGAGGAATTGCTCGCACGTTATCGGTCGCAACTGATTACCCGCGGAGTGCCTGAGACAGATCTGGCCCAGATCCGCGACGATTATTGCCGTTCTGCAGTAGCGGGCTTCCTGATGGGAGTAACCGCGGCGATGGTGGTTGAACGCACTGATCGTGGCGACGACATGTTCCTCGCCATGGCCCGCCGTTCGGCGGCGATGGTGCTTGACCATGGCGCCAAGGCGCTGCCGCAATGACGCAGTTTGTCGACCTTTCGATACCGATAACCAATGATGTGGTTTCGGACCCGCCGGTTATGCGTCCTCAGATAACCTATATGACCCATGAGAATACATGGGAGCAGATCGCGATGTTTTTCCCGGGCCTGACGCGGGAAGACCTCCCCGATGGTGAAGGCTGGGCGGTCGAAAGCCTGACGCTTAGCACGCATAACGGCACGCATATGGATGCACCCTGGCATTTCCATTCGACCACCGACAGCGGCGCTTCCCCTGCCCCGTCCATAGACGAAGCTCCGCTCGATCTGTTCTTTCGCCCCGGCGTGAAGCTCGATTTCTCGGGCAAGCCGCACGGTCATGTGGTGAGTGCTGCTGAGGTCGAAGCCGAACTGTCACGGATTGGCTATGAACTGCAACCGTTCGACATTGTGTTGATCCAATCAGGCGCGATCTACGGCACCGACAATTTCACCGATCAAGGATGCGGTATGGGCGCTGAAGCGACGCTATACCTTACTGAGCGCGGCGTGCAGGTGGTTGGCACCGACGCCTGGAGTTGGGACGCTCCGTTCAGCCACACCGCCAGACGCTGGGCAGAAAAGCGTGATCCGTCGATCATCTGGGAAGGCCATAAGGCTGGACGCATCCAGCCTTACTATCAGATAGAGAAGTTGACCAACTTAGCCTCGCTCCCGCCTTTCGGTTGGAAATTGAGCTGCTTTCCAGTCAAGATTGAACGCGCAAGCGCCGGTTGGATTAGGGCTGTCGCACTGATCGATTAAAGGTTCTGCGTAACAAGCAAATAAAGCGTCCACCCACTCAATATAGCCAGCGTCAGCCATGTAATGATGACGCCCAGCGAGCGGGGTAGCGGCGGCTTGGTGTTGGCGGGTAAATACAGACCCCAAATGTGCATCACTCGGCCAAAGAGGAAAAGCGCGCCGATGGCCATCAGGCCCATATGCCAGGCATGCGCGAGTTCGAGGAAGGCGAGCAGCAGGATGACTATTGGCGCATGTTCCGCGAGATTGCCGTGGCTGCGGCTGGCGCTGATTAATTTGGCATCGCCTGCATCGCCAAAAGCCGCCTTCGCACGGATACGTTGGCGGACTGTATCGACCGCAGTGAGCAAAAGGAGCAGCGCACAAATGGCTGCAACAAAAGCGGTAACCGGAACTGGCATGTGATTGTCTCCCCCTGATAACCGTTGCAGCTTAACTGCTAATGCCGCCAACGCCAATCGTCGAAATTTACTGGCAAAGCCCGCACGAAACGATATGGCGGATGAAAGAATATTACTCGGGGGAGTTAGAGAATGACCATTGCCGAAGCGACGCCCGAAATTGATCTGATCGACAAATCTGATCGTGCCTTTCTCGGTCATCCCAAGGGGTTGGGCTATCTGGCCTTTGTCGAGGGCTGCGAGCGGTTTTCCTATTATTCGATGCAGACCTTGCTCGTGCTCTACATGGTCAAATATCTGCTGCTGCCGGAAAATGCTGCCGGTGTAATCGGCCTCGACTGGATGAAGGGATGGTATGGCCTTGATGGTCAGCCCTTGGCGTCCAAACTTTTCGGCGACTACACGTCGCTGGTCTATCTGACCCCGATAGCAGGCGGCCTGATTGCCGACCGTTGGCTGGGGAGGCGGACAACGCTGATCCTTGGCGGGCTGTTCATGACGCTTGGCCATTTCCTGATGGCGTTTGAAAGCAGCTTCCTGTTCGCTTTGATGGCGCTGATCGTTGGCGTCGGCCTTTTTAAGGGCAACATCGCCAGTCAAGTGGGCGAGTTGTACAAACCGGAAGACTTGCGCCGTGCGATGGCGTTCCAGATTTTCTATATCGCGATCAATGTCAGCGTGATTGCAGCACCGCTCGTAGCGGGTACGCTGGGAGAGCGGGTGGGCTGGCATTGGGGCTTTGGCACCGCAGGCGTCGTAATGGTGATCGGCCTTATCCTCTACATCATGGCCGGGCCGTGGCTGCCTGCGGACAATCGCCCTGCTAAGGCTAGCGAGGCAAAGGCGAGCAAAGAACCGCTGACGCGTCAGGACTGGCTGCGTATCTCTGCGGTGGTAGCACTGGTCCCGATATTGGCCGTGGCGCTGCTCACCAACCAGCAGATTTTCAACGCCTATCTCGTCTGGGCAGATACGCAGTTCCAGCTGACCTTTTTTGGCCAGACACTGCCGACCAGCTGGATGATCACCATCGATGCGATTGCGAGTTTTTCGATGCTGGCGGCAGTCGCGGCCTTTTATGTCTGGTACGGCAAAAAACGGCAGGAGCCCGATGAACTGGGCAAGATGATCATCGGCAGCTTCTTCACCATCGCGGGTGGGCTGTGTCTCTATATGGCGGCAGCAACGCAGGGCGATGGTAAGATTGGTCTGTTCTGGCCGTTGATGTTCCATATCTTCAACAGCATCGGCTTTGCGCACATCCTGCCGGTCAGTCTGGCGTTCTTTACCAAGCTGGCACCGCGCGCGCTCAACGCTACAATCATCGGTATCTATTATTTGTCCTTCTTCGCCGCGAACAAGATCGTCGGCGAAGTGGGCACATGGTATGAAACGATGGCAACGCCGACTTTCTGGCTGTTCCATGTCGGCACGGCAGCGGTTGGCCTGGTTGCATTCGTGATCTTCAAACTGTTCCTGGCCAAGCGCCTACTGGGTTCAGCCCATTGAGCTGAACCCAGTCGTTGATTACTCCATTTCTAGGATGATCGCGTCCACCGCCAGGCTGTCTCCGGCCTTGGCGTTTACCGATTTGACAACGCCGGCTTTTTCGGCACGCAGGATATTCTCCATCTTCATCGCTTCAACAATCGCCAGCGGTTGACCTGCCTCCACCTTGTCGCCTGCCTCAACGTTCACGGCGGTGATCAGTCCGGGCATCGGGCAGATGAGATATTTGGAAAGATCGGGCGGAATTTTTTCGATCATGTGCTTCGAGAGCGGCGCGACATGCTCAGGTAGACATACCACGCTGTGGCTTGCGCCGCGTGTTGTCATCTTGAAGCCCGAACCCGATTTGGCGACCTTGACGGCAAGGCTTTCGCCATCGGCAATGGCATGCACCATACGCGCGCCAGGGACATAGTCGGTCTGCAGCTCCATCTTCTGGCCGTCGACAGTGACCTCGCCGCTGTGGACGATGACGTCGTGCCGCTGCTTATCGACCGAAACCAGCCAGTTGCGGATCGCGGGCAGATTGTCGCCCAATTGTCCGTCAATGTGTCGCGCACGTTCCGAAGTACTAGTCGCGACTACTCCGGCAATGGCGCATAGCTTCCGGATCAAGTCTTCGGAAGCGGGCGCCCCGGCAAAACCATCGGGATACTCCTCAGCGATAAAACCGGTGGTCAGCTCGCCGGAGCGGAAGCGCGGGTGCTGCATGATCGCAGAGACGAAATCGATATTGTGGCCCAACCCTTCGAGCTCGAACCGGTCGAGCGCGGCAACCTGTTTGTCGGCGGCTTCGTCGCGGGTTTTGCTCCAGGTGATCAGCTTGGCGATCATCGGGTCGTAGAACATGCTGACTTCGCCGCCATCGGCGACGCCATCGTCAACACGCACGCCATCAACGCCGCGAATATCCCCTGCCCAGCCCGGCACCGGTGGATTGTAACGCACGATGCGCCCGGTGGAGGGAAGGAAGCCGCGATAGGGATCTTCGGCATAGACGCGGTTTTCGATTGCCCAGCCATCAATCTTGATGTCATCCTGCGTCATGGCCAGCTTTTCGCCATATGCGACGCGGATCATCTGTTCGACCAAATCTATACCGGTGATGCACTCCGTGACGGGGTGTTCGACCTGCAGGCGGGGATTCATTTTGAGGGAAAAGAAGGTCTCGCCTGTCGGATCAGCACCGGAAAAGAACAGTTCGACCGTGCCTGCCGAATAATAACCCACCGCGCGCGCCAAAGCGACGCATTGCTCGCCCATCGCCTTGCGCATCTTCGGCGTGACGAACGGCGAAGGCGCTTCCTCGACCACTTTCTGGTGGCGGCGCTGGATGCTGCACTCGCGTTCGTTGAGATACAGGATATTGCCATGCTTATCGCCCAAAATCTGGATCTCAATATGGCGTGGATTGAGGATGAATTTCTCGATGAAGACGCGGTCGTCGCCGAACGAGTTCAGCCCTTCGCGCTTTACGGCGTCAAAGCCCTCGCGCACATCCTTCTCGTCATAGGCAAGCCGCATGCCCTTGCCACCGCCGCCAGCAGAGGCCTTCATCATCACCGGATAGCCGATCTCGTTCGAGATGCGCACGGCATGCTCGGTATCGTCAATCTCGCCGACAAAGCCGGGCACGACATTGACCCCCGCTTCCATCGCCAATTTCTTGGACTCGATCTTGTCGCCCATCGCGGCAATCGCGTTCACCGGCGGGCCGATAAAGGCGATACCCTCGGCGGCCAATGCTTCGGCAAAGCTGGTGCGTTCGGAAAGAAAGCCATAGCCCGGATGCACTGCCTCCGCACCGGTTGCCTTGCACGCCTCAATAATTTTCTCGGCGATCAGGTAAGACTGCGCAGCAGGCGAAGGCCCGATATGCACGGCTTCATCCGCATCAAGCACAAACGGCGCGCGCGCATCGGCATCCGAATAGACCGCAACGGTCTGGATGCCCATCCGGCGGGCGGTTTTGATTACCCGGCGAGCGATTTCACCACGGTTGGCTATAAGGATTTTTTTGAACATTCTATTTTGACCGTTCTTCTATATCGAAAATTGGAACTTCGGTTGGAGCGCAAGCCATGCGCCATTCGGATTCCGATTGCGTAGAGCTGGACCATTCGAATTTCGTTCGCAGGGTCGCGCTATTATTGGTTCGATTGAACTTAAATTCACATGTTGTCTCTGCATCCCATCCGGTAGGACTGACCCAGTAAGTCCGAATCAAATCAGATGAAAAATCCAACTTCTTCCCGATCGCCCCAATTTCGCAAATATTCTCAAACTCTTGACGACGCGGCATTGCCCGAAGTGCAACATTGGACATCTCGCTGAAAACAAAAATCTGATCGGGCAAGCTGAACTTTGTTTCGGTAGTTTTTCCGTCTCGGAGAGAGGTGTTAAATATCGCACCACTGCAAGCGATCGCAAATGTGTCCGAAGAAGTCGGAGCACTGGCGACCAGAGAACTAGCCAACATCAGCGCCTTCATAGTGCGCCCACCTTACACGTCCGCAGCGGCTCCTCCGCCTCCATAGGCACCAGCCCAAGCTTCGCCATCAACGCCGCATCCTTGTCATCACCGGCATTGGCCGCAGTCAGCAGCTTGTCTCCAGTGAAAATGCTGTTCGCACCCGCCATGAAGCACAAAGCCTGCGTCGCCTCGCTCATGCTCTCGCGGCCTGCGCTTAGGCGGACCATGCTCATCGGCATGGTGATGCGCGCAACGGCGATGGTGCGGACGAATTCGATATCGTCGATCTTCGCGAGCGGCGTGTCGGCCAGCATGTCACCCAATACGGTGCCCTTCACCGGCACCAGCGCGTTTACGGGGACGCTTTCGGGGTGCTGTTCGAGCGTTGCTAGCGTGTGAATGAAGCCCACACGGTCGGCGCGGGTTTCACCCATGCCGACAATGCCGCCGCTGCACACATTGATCCCCGCCTTGCGGACATGATCGAGCGTGTCGAGCCGATCCTGCATAGTGCGCGTGGTGATGATCTCGTTGTAACGTTCGGGCGAGGTGTCGATATTGTGGTTGTAGTAATCGAGACCTGCCTCGGCTAGCATTTCCGCCTGTTTGGGCGTCAGCATACCCAGCGTCATGCAGGTTTCCATGCCCATGGCGCGGACCGATTTTACGATCTCGACAATCGCAGGCATGTCACGATCCTTGGGGTTGCGCCAGGCAGCACCCATGCAGAAACGTTTGCTGCCCGCATCGGCGGCCTGTGCGGCCTTTTGCAGCACCGCTTGAACTTCCATAAGCTTGGTGGCCTCGACGCCACTGTCGGCCTTCACCGACTGGCTGCAATAGCCGCAATCCTCGGGGCACCCGCCGGTCTTGATGCTCAG
>NZ_CALMSV010000156.1 GCF_937872355.1 uncultured Sphingorhabdus sp.
ATGTAGGACACACCCGAAGGCGTGCGCGCATTGTCCTCCAGCACATAGAATTCGTCATCGCCGGTGCGGACAAGGTCGATACCAACGATGTGGGTATAGACGCGGCCCGGGGGAGTGAAGCCGATCATCGCGGGCAGGAAGGCACTGTTTTTTGCGATCAGGGCTTCGGGAACTCGGCCTGCACGGACGATTTCCTGCCGGTGATAGATATCATGCAGGAATGCGTTGATCGCGCGCACCCGCTGTTCGATGCCGCGCGACAATTTGCTCCATTGTTTGGCGCCCACGATGCGCGGCACAATGTCAAAGGGGATCAACCGCTCTTCGGCTTCATTCGCCCCATAGACGTTGAAGGTGATGCCGGTGCGCCGGAAGACGGCGTCGGCCTCTTCGGCTTTCTTGCGCAGCGCGGCAAGCTGTTGCCCGTCAAACCATGCGGCGTAATCGGAATAGGCGCCGCGGGCACTGCCATCGGGGCGCAACATTTCGTCAAAAGCCGGTGTGGGCTGCTCCATGAATCACGAAGCTGTCAAAAATTTAGGCAGCGCACAAGTGCTTTTCGCAACTGCACAATAAATGTGCAGGCATGATTTTACATGGTCATGTCGCGGGCAAGCAGCATGTCGCTGAATTTGACATCGTCGACCATGAAAATCGTGTCGCCGATCCTCGAAAATCCATGCTTCTTGTAGAAGGCCACTGCCCGGTCGTTATTTTCATAAACGGCGAGCAACAGTCGGCGTGCCTGTCTTTTGTGCGCGATATCGATCGCGTGTTGCAGCAATGCGGCCCCGTTTCCGCCACCCTGCCAAGGCCCGAGCAGATAGATTCGCTTCAGTTCCCAATCGCCTTCACGCTGGAAATCGGGATGTTCGGGCGGACACAGCAAGGCATAAGCCACCGGCGCGCCCAAAGGGGTTTCGCCGATGATGATGTCAACATCGGGGTTGGCCAGCTTGGCTGCGTAGAATTCGGGGCTGTGCAGCTCCTTCAGGAACTTGATCAGCGCGGGCCCGGGATGGTCAAAGGCAAAGGTGGCTAGGAAGGTCGCTTGCCCGAGCAGTGAGAGCGCCTCGGCATCGCCAGCTTCTGCGTATCGCCAAAGGATCGGTGTCATTCCTCGTCAGGCCCAAGGCTGGCATCGAGGTCGCGCGGGCGGACAAAGCGCTTGAGATGCGCAACAGGCTTTCCAATGTCGGCCCAATGGTCGATCGGGATTTCGAGCTGCGCGAGTGCGGCTGTCGGATATTTGATCTCTACTTCATCGCGCAAAGGCGAGCTGCCATCGTCGGGTACCAAATCGAACACCAAATCTTCGACTGCAGGGCAGTGGCCAACCACCAATATTATATCATGCGCGTCGTCGACCTCACGCAGCACATCAAGCACGGAAGCGCTCGACGCCAGATATATGCGCCGTTCCCAAGTCGGTTCCATCTTTCGGCCGTAGCCCGCCCAGACGCCGTCGAGCGTCTCGATGACTCGCACGGCGGGGCTGGCAATCACATGCTCAAATGTCACGCCGTTGGGGGCCATCCATTGGCCGATCGTGCGCGCAGCCTTCTCGCCGCGCTTGTTGAGCGGCCGGTCAAAATCGCGGGCGACCGGATCGTCCCATCCTGACTTGGCATGGCGCAGCAGGTAAAGCGTCTTCGTCAAAAGGGGATATCCTCGTCCTCAATCTCTTGCGCGCTCCCCTGCCCGAAATTTGTTGCAGGCGAAAGACCGGATTTGATGCGCCGCACTGCTTCGTCGAGGGTGACGCGGTGGATGGGCGTTCCTGCAGGAAATGCGGTCAGCAACCGTGAGGGCGTGGCGGAAGAGAGCAGCACGAAATGGCCCTTGTCATCTGCCTTGCGGATCAGGCGACCGAATGCTTGGGCAAGCCGCGCGCGGATGATGCGGTCGTCATATTCCGTGCCACCGCCCATCAGCCGCCGCGCCTTGTGGAGAATATCCGGACGTGGCCAGGGTACCTGTTCCATGATCACAAGCCGCAGCGAGTGACCGGGTACATCCATCCCGTCGCGCAGCGCGTCAGTGCCGAGCAGGGAGGCGTGTGGATCGTCGCGGAAGATATCGACCAGCGTGCCGGTATCCATCGGGTCGACATGCTGGGCGTAGAGCGGCAGCCCGTCGCGCGCCAGCCGGTCGGCAATGCGGGCATGCACGCTGCGCAGCCGCTTGATCGCGGTGAACAGCCCCAGCGCGCCGCCCTGTGATGCCGAAATCAGCGCCGAATAGGCCCCGGCGAGTGCAGGCATATCGCCGCGCGCAATGTCGGTGACCACCAGCACCTCCGCCTGGTTGGCATAGTTGAACGGGCTGGGTGCAGAGAAATGTTCGACTTTATGTTCGAGATGCGCGGCCCCGGTGCGGGCCTCTGCGGTGTCCCAGTCCCCTCCGCTCCGCAACGTGGCTGAGGTAGTGAGAATGCCGTGCGCTGGCTTCAGAACGACGCTCGATACGGGTCGTGTCGGGTCGAGCCAGTGGCGGTGGATGCCGATATCATATTCGCGGCCCTCCCCCCGATCGACCGCCAGCCAGTCGACAAAGTCTGGGTCAGCAGGGCCACCACCGCGCCCGAGCAAGGCGATCCAGCCGCGAAGGGTATCGACGCGCCAGCCCAGGCTCGCCATCGCGCCTTCGATGCGCGCGCGGGCGGCGTTATCGAGCCAGTCGGGTGCATCCTCTACAATCGCCTCCAGCCGCTGCCCCAGCACCATCAGAGGTTTGACTAGTGCTTCGAGCGCCTTCATCAAATCGGCAATCGCCTCAATGAGATGCGCATCCAGATTGGCATATTCGGTTTCGAGGCCATAGCCACTTTCGGCCTGCCCTTCGTCGCGGGCATAGACCGTGGTACGCACAGCGGCGAGCAGGCGTTCAGCGGGCCCTGATGGAACGCCCTCGTTGACGCGGCCCAGCCAGCCATCGCCGGGCAGCGCCTCTGCCGCCTCGCGCGCCGCTTCGATGGCAAGGCCGCCTTCTTCGTCATAGCTTGCGACATCGGCAAGCCGTGCCGAAAGCCCGCGCCGACGACCGCGCGCCTTGCCTTCGGGGCCGATGATCCAGCGGCGGATCTCGATCATCTCTGCGCCGGTCAAGGCAGCGGCAAAGGTCGAATCGGCAGCGTCGAACAGATGATGGCCTTCGTCGAAGATGATCCGCGTCGGCCGGTTCGCCTCTTCGCGCCCGCGCGCTGCGTTGACCATCATCAGCGCATGGTTGGCAATCACGATGTCGGCCTGCACCGAAGATCGGGCTGCACGTTCGATGAAGCATTTGCGGTAATGCGGGCAACCAGCATAGATGCACTCGCCGCGCCGGTCGGTCAGCGCTGTCGAACCGTTGCGGCGGAACAAGGTCGGCAGCCAACCGGGCAGATCGCCCCCAATCATGTCACCGTCAGCGGTATAGGCAGCCCAGCGTGCCACCAGATGCGCAAGGATCGCAGCCCGCCCTGCAAAACCGCCCTGCAGCGCATCTTCAAGGTTCAACAGGCAGAGATAATTTTCACGCCCTTTGCGGACGACGACCTTTTCTTTGAACTGCTGCGCGTCGGGATAAACCCTCCGTGCCTCGCTAACCAGCTGCCGCTGCAAGGCCTTGGTATAGGTTGATATCCAGACCGCACCATCGGCCTCTTGTGCCCATAGCGATGCGGGCGCGAGATAGCCCAGTGTCTTGCCGATGCCCGTGCCTGCTTCGGCGAGCAGCATATTGGGTTCACCTTTGCGCGCCCGCGGATCGAAAATATGCGCCGCGCTGGCGGCAAAGGCGCGCTGCCCTTCGCGGATTTCGGCACCGCTGCCGGTCAATCGGGTGAGTTGGGTTTCGACCGCTTCTCTATCGAGCACCACCGATCGCGGCGGCGTGCGCTGCGGCGCTTCCTCCCATTCGGGCAGTTTTGAAAACAGCCACCGTTCCTTCTGCTCCGGCTTGGGCAACAGGTCCGCGACCGCCCGCGCCCACGGCCAGCGAAGCCGCGTCAAAGCCTGCGCCGCATCCCAGGCCCCTTCGCGTTCGGGCCAGCTGGGGGTTGTGAGCGTTGACAGCAGTTTTTGTGTTGCAGACAGCAACAGGCGAGCGACTGCATCATCGCCGGAAGGTTCATCCAGCCCCAGAAATTCTGATAACCCTTTTGCTGTCGGCACCACAAAGCGCGCCGGATGCACAAAGGCCAACAGTTCGAGCAAATCCAGCCCGGACAATTCGGCATAGCCCAAGCGCTGAGCCACCAGCGGGGCGTTCAGCAATATAATGGGCGTTTCGGCCGCCCGCGCTACCGCTTCGGCCTTTCCTATCCTTCGCGTTTCGCCGTCGGGGGACGCCATCCAGATGCCAGCATGGCTTGCATGAAGCGCAGGAAAGGCTAGGGGAGGGGCCATAAACGCCATACATGGCAAGTTTGGAACGTAAAGGAAACAGGAATGAGCGTCGACCCGGCCCTTCGCACGGCAGCCTTGGCGAGCAAGGCATGGCCCTATGAAGAAGCGCGCCGCGTGCTCAAACGCTTTCCGCAGGGCAAGCCCGGCGGCGCCCCCGTGCTGTTCGAAACCGGCTATGGCCCGTCGGGCCTGCCGCATATCGGCACCTTCAACGAAGTGCTGCGTACAACGATGGTGCGCCGCGCATTGGAGGAAATGGCCGACATGCCGACCCGGCTGGTTGCCTTTTCCGATGACATGGATGGCCTCCGCAAGGTGCCAGACAATGTGCCCAACCAAGCGATGCTCACCGAACATCTGGGCAAGCCGCTGACGCGCATTCCCGACCCGTTTGAGAAATATGAGAGCTTTGCGCATCACAACAATGCGATGCTGCGCGAATTTCTCGACCGTTTCGGCTTCGAATATGAATTTGTCTCTTCGACGACGATGTATGAAGGCGGCCAGTTTGACGAGGCGCTGAAGGGTGTGTTGCGTAACTATCAGGGCATCATGGATATCATGCTGCCGACGCTGCGTGCCGAACGCGCCGCGACCTATTCGCCGGTGCTACCGGTCAGCCCCAAATCGGGTGTGGTGCTGCAGGTGCCGGTGACGGTGGTTGATGCCGAGGCAGGGTTGGTGTCGTTCGAGGATGAGAGTGAGACGATCACCCAGTCGATCCTTGGCGGGCAGGCGAAGCTGCAGTGGAAGGTCGACTGGGCGATGCGCTGGGTTGCGCTAGGCGTCGACTATGAAATGTATGGCAAGGATTTGACCGACAGCGGCATCCAGTCGGGCAAGATCGCGCAGGTACTGGGCGGCCGCAAGCCGGACGGGCTGATCTACGAAATGTTCCTCGACGAAAAGGGCGAGAAGATTTCGAAGTCGAAGGGCAACGGCCTCAGCCTTGAGGACTGGTTGTCGTACGGCACCGAGGAAAGCCTTGCCTTCTACGCCTATCGCGAACCCAAGAGCGCGAAGCAGCTTCATCTGGGCGTGATTCCGCGCGCAGTTGATGAATATTTCCAGTTCCGTGGCACCTATGCGGGGCAGGAAATCGAGAAAAAGCTCGGCAATCCCGTGCACCATATCCACAACGGCAAAGTGCCCGCGGATGTGCCGCCGGTGACGTTCGGGCTGCTGCTTAACCTTGCCGGTGTGATGGGGCCGCATGCGACTGCGCCGCAAGTGTGGGGCTATCTCGGCAATTATGTGCCCGATGCGACCGCTGCGACGCATCCGGAATTGGCGAACCTCATCAACCTTGCGCTGGCCTATAACCGCGATCATGTCGCGCCGACGCTGCAACGGCGTAAGGCAGAGGGCATAGAAGTTGAGGCGCTGAAGAGGCTCGATGCTGAACTCGCGCCGCTCCCCGCCGATGCACCTGCTGAGGATATCCAGAATATCGTCTATGAAATCGGCAAGACTGGCGGGTTTGAAAATCTGCGTGACTGGTTCAAGGCGCTGTACGAGACGCTACTGGGTTCGAGCGCTGGCCCGCGCATGGGCAGCTTCATCGCGCTTTATGGCATCGCCAATACGAGGAAGCTGATTGCAGAGGCGCTTGCATGAGCGTTATCGCCGCCCGCATCTATCGTGACGGGCGGCTGCTGACCGACATTGATCTGGCCAAGCCGATCCCGACGCTGGAGAGGAAAGAGGATTTCATCTGGATCGGGCTGCATGAGCCCGATGCCGCCACGATCAAGACGATCCAGCAGCATTTCGGGCTGCACGAACTGGCGGTCGAGGATGCGCTCGATCCGCGGCACCTGCCCAAGATGGAAAGCTATGGCGACACGCTGTTCGTTGTGGTGCGCACGGTGCATCTTGAAGGGACCGACGGCGGCACCCGCATTGCCTATGGCAACACCGCGATATTTGTCGGACGCCAGTTCATCATCACCGTGCGCCACGGTTCAATGCGCAGCCATGCGCCAATCCGCCAGCAGCTAGAGGCGACGCCCTGGTTGCTGAAGCACGGGCCGGACTATGTGTTGCACGCGATCCTCGACTTCATCGTCGACGGCTATTTTGATGTGATCGATATTCTTGAGGAGCAGGTTCTGGCGATGGAGGATCAGGCGCTCGAATCTTTCCTCAACCGTGCGCAGACAGCGCGGCTTTTTACGTTGCGACGTGACCTTTTCCGGCTGCAGCGGATATTGGGGCCGATGGAAGATCTCGCCAACCGCTTCGTCAATATCGATCTGCCGCAGCTCGATAATGATATCGACCCCTATTTCCGCGATCTTGCCGATCATGTCCGCCGCGTGAATTATCGCGTGGCGGGGCTGCGCGATACGCTCACCAGCGTCATCGAAACCAGCGGTTTGCTTGAACAGCAAAGGCAAGGCGTGATTACGCGGCAATTGGCGGCATGGGCCGCGATCCTTGCCGTACCGACCGCGATCGCGGGAATTTACGGGATGAATTTCGATTTCATGCCCGAATTGCGCTGGAAATATGGCTATGCCGCCGTGCTTGGCCTGATGTTCGTGATTTGCGGGACGCTCTATTACCGCTTTAAGCGGTCGGGCTGGCTGTAACTCGCCGCAAGACCGACCGGTAATTCGGCTCGATCGTCATCTTTTCATGATAGCCGCCTTTGCCGAGCAAGGAGTGTGCGTGGGGCAGGCTGTAACAGGGTACGCCCATGAACAGGTGATGTTCGCTGTGAAAGTTCACCCAATAGGGCGCGACGGTCGCGCGCTCGAGAAGGCCCGCATATGTGGTGCGCGCATGGGTGAAGGGATCGTCGCTGCCGGTGGTGGTGCAGGCATGTTCGGCGATGTTGCGGATGCGCAGGAATAGCTGAAATGTCGTCGCCAGAGCCGCGAGCCACAGCAGGAAGGGCAACCAGCCCCAAAAGGTCAGCGAAACCGCAAGCAGGATGAACTGCACAAGCAGGAAACGGCCCACGGTGCGTGCCGTCGTCTTTGCGCCTTCGATATTCGCGACCGGCGCATCGATACCGCTGCGGCTCTGTAGGTTGAACGCGCGGCCTGCGCTGGTATCGCGCTTGCCATCATTCGCGTCGCTTTCGCCTTGCAGCATCGCCTTAACTCCGCGCAGTGCAGCGGCGAACTGATGGCTGCGCTGTTTGAAGAAAGTCTGCCCGGTCAGGTCGCGCACAACCTTCCGCCACAGACTGGCGCGCGTGGTGGGGAAGGGTTTTGAAAGCGACAGGTCAGGGTCTTCGGGCTGCTGGGTGAATTTATGATGGGTCAGGTGATAGGCGCGATAGGCGTGGAGGTCGCTGCCGGTTGCCGCGCCGCTTGGCCATTGGCCCAGCCAGTTGTTCACCTGTCGGTTCGGATGCAGCAGACCGTGCGCGCCATCGTGCATCAATATTGAAAGCCCCAATTGCCGCCCACCCAATATGGCAAGCGCAATGGGCGTTGCCACCAAGCCAGCCAACCAGCTCTGCTCCCACGCCCAGGCAGCACCGAAGGCGGCCAATACAACCACCAGCCATGCGTGAACGATCTGGAAAATGCCAAGCCAAGGGGAAACGCGCGTTATCGCACTCCAGTCTTCCGGGGCAAAGATCGTACGGGGATTGGCGGCTTTCACTGCGGGCATGGGTGCAACATACACCTAACTCCACCGGCCGCCAAATCCGCTACGTCAGCAAACACCTGTCAGGTGGCAGCGGTCGTTACAACTTCCGAATCGCTCTGCGCGGAGTCTGCTTTTGGCGGCTGCAGCTTCGCCTTGATCGTGGTGAGCAGTTCTATCGCATCATTCTCTTCACTGCGTTTGTGCGGATCGTTCGCCAGCGGCAGGAGGATACGATACGCTGTATCCCATTTCTGTTCATTCATCAGTTGCTGCACAACCTGCCAGCGGACATTTTGGTCATAAGGCGCCAGCTGCAATGCCCGCTCCAGACCATGGGCCGCCAGCTCCGTGATCGGTTTGGCGGAAGCTTGAAGGTTGCGATAATAATAGATTAGCGGAATCGGATGGTCGGCCTCAATCTTGTTTAGAGCCGACACAGCGCGCTGAGCTTTTTTCCAAACAACCCCGGCTTCGTCTTCGTCCACGGCCAATTGGTGCAGCGCATAGATTTTCTGGACATGTGCATTGACGAGCGACGGGTTCGCGACAAGGGCTTTGTCTGCCGCCTCAACAGCAGCGGCGTGATTGCCGGCATCAAATTCTGCTTCGGCAAGTGCGGTAAGAACTGCAGGATCGTTGGGATATTGTGCGGCAACTGCCTGCGCCTTGGCCAGTACAGGCTTGGCGGTTTCCTCGTTCACGCCACGTTTGGACTGCAAAATGACGGGCATGATCGCGGCCTCGGCGGCGCCCAGCTTCCTCGACGTGATCGGGCCGACCGAAATCTTGTCTCCAGCGATGCGAAAATAAGCCCAGCTGGACTGGCGGAGATAGGTATCCAGTTCCCTTTCGAGAACTTTCAGGACGCCGAATGCCTGTCGTGCGGCATCAAGTTCGGTACTGCCTTTGGCAAGTGCGACCAAATATTTGACCAATTGTCCCGGGCGTTTGTTCGAAATCAGCAGATAATGATATAGTGCCCAACTGCGGCCGTAGAACTCGTCATATGCCTTGGTTTTTGTCTTGTTGTAGGTTTCGGCATCGAGCAGCGCTTCAATCGGAACATCGCGCGCGACGGCAAGTTCATATCCGCGATGGTTGGCGGGCAGGCCTACAGATACGCCGCCGTCGCGTTCGAAGCGTGCAGTTGAATAGAATTCGGCAAACCCTTCGGAAAGCCATCGCGGCGATCCCCATTCGTTGTTCGAATGCATCACATGATGGGCATATTCGTGAAACAGGACGCGCTCGCTGTCATCCAGTTCTCGTCCGCCGCTGTCGACTCGCGAAATGAAGGCAACCGATCCGCCGGCGCGTGGTTGGTAGAAGCCCTGCAGGTAACCCGACGTATCGCCCGCCAGCTTGCGTACGTCCGAACCGCTCCTGACGACGAAAATGGTGACACGATTGGACGGGCTCGGCTTGACATTGGGTTGCTTCATGACTTCCATCAAGGCAGAATGATAAAGCTCGAGCCGATGAGTGAACTCGCGAACATCGCGTTCGCTTTGATCGGCGATGACCAGAAAATGGTCGCTGCTCGCCTCATGCCATTCGGCCAGCAATGGTGCCGGAAGCAAAAATACAAATAATGAGGCAATACGACTGAACATGAGCTCCCCCTGCAAATGAATCGCCACCCTTGGTTACTTGTGACGAAACACTTTTAAGGAAACAACAGAAATTCAGGTCCTTGTTGACGGACTACCGCTTTTTTCGAGTTATTTGGTTGAAGTCCAGCCAACGCGCGGGTCGTCCATGTCCACCGCCTCACCCAGCTCCCAGACATTTTTGTATCCATAGCCGTAGAGGTTGATGAAAGTCTGGATGTTGAGTGCGAGTGGCAAAGCCTTCGTCACCACCGGACGGCGGTTGTTGGTAAAGTTGTTGTTGCAGTAAATCAGGATCTCGCGGTCGGGATTTGTGCCAATGATCTCCGCCAGACTTTCGGCGGTGAAGTCTGGGAGCGGGAGGTTGATTGCGCCTGCAATATGCCCCTCTTTGAAGGCTTGCGCAGACCGTGTATCGAGAACCAGAACATCAGGTCGGGCAGCCCGCGCCTTGAATTGGGCGAGCGAGACCAGACGCTCCGATCGCACGGGTTGCACTTCGGAGGTTAGCGCGCGAAATCCGGCATAATCAATCAGAGGGCTGCCAGCATCCTGTGCAGCCAATGGTGTAGTCAGCAGAAATAGGGCTAGTGCTAAAATGCGCATGGGCAGCCTCCTCCAATCGGGGAAAGCTGCCCATATGGCGTTTAACGGGTGCTGAACACGTTACTTCTGCGAGGCGATCCAGCCGTCGATCTTCTTTTCGAGCACCGCTAGCGGCAGCGCGCCGGTGTTGAGCACCTGGTTATGGAATTCGCGTACGTCGAATTTTGCACCCAGTTCCTTTTGCGCCTTGGCCTTAAGTTTCTGGATGGTCAGCGCGCCGATCTTGTACGCTAGTGCCTGGCTGGGGATGGCGATATATCGTTCGACCTCTGCGGTGGCATCGGTGCGGCCCATGTCGCTATTCGCCAGCATATATTCGATAGCCTGATCACGGGTCCAACCCTTGCTGTGCAAGCCGGTATCGACGACGAGGCGCATCGCGCGCAGCATCTCGTCTGACAGTGTACCGAAGCGCTGATAGGGATCTTTGAACAGACCCATGTCATAGCCCAGCGTTTCCGCATAAAGTGCCCAGCCCTCGACATAGGCTGTGTTGCCGCCAAAGCGCATGAAGGCAGGCAGTTTGGCATTTTCCTGGGCAAGGCTAATCTGGAAATGGTGCCCCGGTGCGCCTTCATGCAGGTAAAGCGTGGTCATGCCCGACGTGGTGCGGCTCGGCAGGTCATAGGCGTTGAAATAGAAAGTGCCAGGGCGTGAGCCATCAGGCGTACCCTGTTGATAGCTCCCGCCTGCCTCATATTTCTCGCGAAACTCTTCATAGGGCTTGATCTCGAGCGGCGCCTTGGGGAGGTGGTTGAACTGGCTGCCGATCACCGCATCGACCTGTTTGCCGATATCGTAATAGCCTTGGGTCAGCGCCTCGCGGCTTTCCTTTTTGAACTTCGGATCGGTGCGCAGATGCTCGAAGAAGTCCTGCAGGCTTCCCTTGAACCCGACCTCATTCTTGATGTCTTCCATCCCCTTTTTGATCCGGTCGACTTCGGAAAGGCCCAGTTGGTGGATGTCGGCGGCCTTGAGGGGCAGGGTGGTCGTCTGTTCGACCATATATTGGTACAGCTTGTCGCCGCCCTTCATGTGCATCAGGCCAACGCCTTCACGTGCCAGCGGTAGATATTCATCGCGCAGGAAATCGCGCAGACGCTGGTTGGCGGGATAAAGGCCTTTTTCGACTATATCGCGATATTCGGCGGTCAGCCGTGCCTTGTCCGCCTCGCTGAAATCCGCCGGGAATTTCTTGACCGGGCCGTAATAGGGCGAATCTTCGGTCTTCTGCGCCAATTGGGTGTTCAGCTGATCAATGACGTTGGTAATAGTCAGCTTCGTTTCGAAAACGCCTGATTTCATGCCCTGGCGGAAACGCTCGATCGAAGCGTCCATCAACGGGATGAACTGCCTGTGGCGTTTCAGATTGTTTTCGTAATCGGCGACAGTCTTGAATGGTGCAGCACCCTGTCCGCTGGCGAAGGTGGGATAAAATGTGTGGAATCCAGAGAAGTGATTGACCGGCCGAACTACCGTCAGGTCCATGATTTCTTTGGACAAACCCTTAAGCGTATCGAGCTGGTTCTGCTTGAAAACGTCAAAGGCAATCTGGCCAGTCTCATCGAGCTTTGACCGGTCGATGCCATCGAGTTTGGCAAGATTTGCCTCGGCGGCCTTGCGCTCACCTTCAAAATAGGCGTCGCTGATATAGTCGCCAAACTGGTCAGCATAACGCATGTCGCCGCGGAACAGGGCAAAGAGCGGATTGCGCTTCAGATTGGCTTCATCGTCTTCGGCGAACAGCGAAAACAGCTTTTGGTTTTCACTCTGCTCGACGGCGGGTGCCGCTGCAGGCGCCGTATCGGTAGCCGATGCAAGTGAAGGTGCGAGTGCAAGCGACGACGCCGCGAGCAGTTGGACAAGGCGTTTATTCATCGAAAAATCTCCAGCATTTTATGATAGCTGCGAAGCGGTATCGGCATCGCTACGCAATCCGGTTTCGACAGACGGACGATATCAGGGCGCGAACGCGCACCGGAATTTCAAGCCTTCAATGTGTTCAATTCCAGCCAGTTGTTCTGCCGGTACCATTTGGTGATGATATGTTTGACGCCCTTTTTTACCGGGGTTCCGGTGTGAAGCGATTTGTAATTCATCGTTCCATCCGGTTTCATGTTATTCCACATGAGCATCGTCCCTGCCTGCGGGCGTATGCCAATACCAATATGCGGGAATTCGGTCGCACCGCCTTCTTCGACATCGTTCAGGAAGATCATCGCGGTCCAGCTCCGCTGTCCGCCGCGTGGGCCTTCATGATCCCAATAGCTCTGGCCGGGATGGAAGAAGTCGTGATGCGCCTTGAATTCCTGCCCGACCTGATAGCGCTGGCCCTGCATCGTTTCGGCCCAGTTGTTGTCGATGCCCAACGTATCACTCATCCTTGCCTCAACGCGGGTAATGTCAGGATCCCAACGATTGAGGTGACAACTGTAACTTGTCCGGAATCCCGCTTGTTCTGTACCCTTATACAAGGTCGAGGGAACGGCATCGGCGTCGATTTTGGAGATCAGCATCTGGCAGTCCCGCTTGCCCAGAAAGCCTTGATACACATAGACCTGCAGATCCGGCACTTCGATGCGCTGGACCAGCGGGTTGTTCTCCAGCTTGCGGGTCACAAATGCGCCGATCTTGGCGAGCTTGGCCGGATCGTTATTCGGATCGAACTTGGTCGGTTCTTCAAGGTCAGCGGACACGCTTGCGCTCCATGCGGGGATGAGTCGCCTGCCTCATAACATGCAAAGCAATTGGATTTCGAGGGGTTGTAAAGCTAGCGCGGCGCAAACGAAAAGAGCCCGGGGAGGAAGGCACCCCGGGCTCTTCAACTTCTGGAGGGATCAGGATTACCAGAAGAAGTCGTGAATTACGTCAACGACATAGCCGCTGCGGACATCGATCAGCAGCACGTCGTCATAATAGCGCACCCATCGATAGGGGCCGTGCGCGGGTGGCAGGCGGTAATACCAAGGGTCGGCTATCCAGTAGCGGTTCGAATAAAAGGGCGAACCCAGATAGATACCGATGCTGAACCGGCGGTAATGGTCGTTGCGATGGGGCGCGTAGTATCGGCCCGGGCGGTAATAGCTGCGATAGCGTTCGCGGTGACCGCGCCAGTCATAGCGGCGGTCATTGCGCCAGCCACGATCCCAGCGATCATTGTCGCGCCGGTCATAGCGTCGATTGTCGCTCCAACGATGGTCGTCATTGCGACGGCTGTCCCAACGACGATCATCGTCGCGGCGGTCATCGCGGCGACTGTCATCATCGCGGCGCCGGTCCCAGCGACCATTGGTGCGGTTGTTATCGTCCCGACCGCTCCAGCGGCGATTATCATCATCGCCCCGATTCCAGTTGCGGCCATCATTGTCACGGCGGGTATTGTCTTCTCCACGGCGACGTTCCTCACCCCGGTTCCATTGTTGGCCCTGTTGCTGGTTTTGCGATTGGTTCCAGTTACCACGCCGTTCTTCACGACGCTCGTCGCGCTCGCCATCCTGTGCGGAACGCTGGCGGCGACCTGCGCTGTCGTCGCGGTTGATTCGGCCTTGACCGCGCACCCATTCGCCCTTGCGCTTCTCACCACGCTCAAAATTGGATGTGTCGCCCGTTGCAGACATTGCGACGCCAGCTTGTGCCAATTGGGCCGCGTGAGCGGTAGGTGAAAGAGCGAGTGTTGACACAACACCGATTAACAGAATTTTCTTCATCGTTGGTCCCCGATGCGGGATTGGCACTGTGCCGCTCCGTTAAAGCCCTTATCCCCGATTCTGGCTGTCGCGAGGCTGAATGGGGCTGTAATGTTCAGGAAAGGTGAGATTTAGCTGAACGGCTGAATTTCAACCAATTGCATCGAATGCAATGTCGAGGATCGGGAACGCTTCCCAGCCAGCGAAATCAAAATGCCACCATTCATTGGATATGCCGCGAAAGCCCTGCGCCTCCATCCAACGCTGGAGTCGTGTGCGATTCGCAATGGCTTCTGGCGATGAATCCATGAAATCGCGATGCGCGCGCTTGGTGAATTCGTCATAACCGCTAGGCATTTCAACCAGCTGGCCGGTATCGATCCGGTGCAGTGACAGATCGACCGCACAGCCGCGATTGTGCTTTGAACCCTGTTTGGGGTTGGCGACATAGTTGCGCAGCGGCCCTGCCGGGGTGGCATCCCATAGCTTCTTGGTTATCTGCCAAGGCCGGTAGGCGTCAAAGACCGTGAGGCCATAGCCTTCCGCTTGCGCCGCCTGATGCGCCTGCACCAGTGCTTCGGCTGCGGGTCGGACAAGGAAGGCGCGTGGCTGATCATAGAGCTGGCGGCCGGTGAAGTTATTGGCCGTGGCGTAGCGGATATCGAGTCGGATGCCGGGATCCAGCTTAACCAGTTCTACCAGATCGTCGTTCCCTGTTTTGGGCAGGGCTGTTACCGGTGGAGCAATCTTTTCACTTCGGTCGCACGCAATAAGTGGCGCTACCGCCACACCGAGAACGAAATTCCGCCGGTTCAGTTGTCCTGCTTGGCCAACCATTCTTCGAGCCACTTGATCGTGTAATCACCATTGATCACATCCGGCTCGCGCAGCAGGGCCTGATGCAGCGGGATATTGGTCTTGATATCGGTGATGACCATTTCCTCAAGCGCGCGGCGCATGCGCATCATGCAGCTTTCGCGCGTGCGACCGTAAACGATCAGCTTGGCGATCATGCTGTCATAATAGGGTGGGACACTATAGCCCGAATACATGCCGCTATCGACGCGCACATGCATGCCGCCAGCCGCGTGATAATGGCCGATCTTTCCGGGGGATGGCACGAAGGTGCGCGCATCTTCGGCATTGATCCGGCATTCCATCGAATGGCCGCGAAATTCGAGCATGTCCTGCGTCACCGAAAGGCCGCGGCCTTCGGCCACGCGGATCTGTTCGCGCACAAGGTCAAAACCGGTGATCATTTCGGTCACCGGATGTTCGACCTGAATGCGCGTATTCATTTCGATGAAATAGAATTCGCCATTTTCCCAGAGGAACTCAATCGTTCCAGCACCGCGATAGCCCATGCCAGCCATTGCCTTTGCGACGATGCCACCCATGCGCGCGCGTTCGTCGGCCGAAATAACCGGGGACGGCGCTTCCTCGAGCACCTTCTGGTGGCGGCGTTGCAGCGAGCAGTCGCGTTCACCCAGATGGATGGCGTTGCCCTCTCCATCTCCAAAAACCTGGAACTCGATGTGGCGCGGGTTGCCGAGATATTTTTCGATATAAACGGTCGCGTCGCCAAAGGCGGCTTTGGCTTCGCTGCCAGCCTGCTGGATCAGCGTTTCCAGTTCGTCGGGGCTGTTGCAGACCTTCATGCCGCGCCCGCCGCCGCCGGATGCAGCCTTGATGATGACCGGATAGCCGACTTCTTCGGCAATCTTCTTGGCTTCATTAATTTCCGAAACTGCGCCGTCGGAGCCTGGAACCAGGGGCAGGCCAAGATCTCCGGCAGTCTTCTTCGCCATAACCTTGTCGCCCATCGTCCGGATATGCTCCGGCTTGGGGCCGATGAAAGCTATTCCATGGCTTTCGACGATTTCGGCGAACTGCGCGTTTTCCGAAAGAAAGCCATAACCGGGGTGGATCGCATCGGCATGGCTGATTTCGGCGGCCGAAATGATCGCCGGGATATTTAGATAGCTGTCCTTCGCTGCGGGCGGGCCGATGCAGATTGCCTCGTCGGCAAGGCGCACATGCATAGCGTCGGCATCCGCAGTCGAGTGCACCGCTACGGTCTTGATGCCCATTTCATGCGCCGCGCGGTGGATGCGCAACGCGATTTCGCCGCGATTGGCGATCAGGATTTTTTCGATGCCCATGGTCTGCGCTTACTCGATGACCATCAAAGGCTGGTCGAACTCGACCGGCTGGCCGCTTTCGACGAAGACCGACTTCACGGTGCCGCCATTGGGCGCGGTGATCGGGTTCATGACCTTCATTGCTTCAACGATCAGCAGCGTATCGCCAGCAGAAACCTTGTCGCCAACGCTGACAAAGGGTGCTGCGCCGGGTTCGGGTGTCAGATAGGCGGTGCCGACCATCGGCGATTTGACGGCGTTGGCCGGAGCGGCGGCTGGGGCAGCATCGGCTGTCGGAACCGGCGCGGCGACCGCTACGGGCGCTGCGGCCATTGCTACGGGCGCTGCCGCTACGGCCTGAATGTTGCGGCACACCTTGATTTTGCGATCGCCATCTTCAACCTCGATTTCGCTGAGGCCCGTATCGTTGAGCAACTCGGCCAGTTCGCGCACCAATTTGGTATCGACCTGCATCCCGCCGGTTTTGCCGTTCATGTAAATTCTCCGTTTGACCCTGTTGGGGCCGCTTTAATCAGAGACGCGCCGCCGCGTCCAGCGCGAGTTCATAGCTTTTTGCGCCATGCCCTGCAAAACAACTATGCGCGGCCATGCCAACATAGCTGATATGGCGGAATGGTTCGCGCTTCATGGGGTCAGAAAGATGGACCTCGATCACCGGCACCTTGATGGATTTTATCGCGTCGTGAAGGGCGATCGACGTATGGGTATAGGCGCCCGCGTTGAGCAGGACCGCTTTCGCACCCTCGGCCTGTGCCTCGTGCAGCCAGTCGACCAGATGTCCTTCATGGTTGGATTGACGGAAATCGATTTCCAGCCCCAGTTCCTGCGCCTGGTCATCAAGCCGCCCGGCTATATCGTCCAGCGTGTCGGTCCCGTAAATTTCCGGTTCGCGCATACCGAGCAGGTTGAGATTGGGGCCATTGAGGACATAGATCAGCTTTGTGTCAGCCAAGGCGTTTTTCCGTCGAGAGTATTGCCTAAAGTCGTTGCCGGACCCTATATGTGGCTGACAGCAAAAAGCGAGCTAAAATGTCCGACTCCGCCACCCTTTCGATGATATCGATAACCATCAATGGTGAACCGCACCGCGTATCGGCGGGGCTTTCGGTTGCGGGTCTGGTCGCTGAACTTGGCCTCAATCCGAAAAAGGTCGCGGTCGAACGTAATTTGGAGATTGTTCCGCGCTCGACGCATGGCGATGTGATGATCGTGGAAGGCGACCAGTTGGAGATTGTCCACTTTGTCGGCGGCGGCTAAGGGCCTGCCCATGAGCACCAATGACAGCTGGACCGTTGCCGGTCGCACCTTCACCTCGCGCCTGATTGTCGGAACCGGCAAGTATAAGGATTTCGAGCAGAATGCCGCCGCACTGGTGGCTTCGGGAGCGGAAATTATCACCGTTGCGGTGCGTCGGGTGAATGTGTCGGACCCGAAAGCTCCGATGCTGACCGACTATATCGATCCCAAGAAATACACCTATCTACCCAACACCGCCGGTTGCTTTACCGCTGAGGACGCGATCCGCACCCTGCGGCTGGCCCGCGAGGCCGGCGGCTGGGATTTGGTGAAGCTGGAAGTGTTGGGGGAAGCAAAGACGCTTTATCCCGACATGCGCGAAACGCTGCGCGCGACCGAGATATTGGCCAAGGAAGGCTTCCTGCCGATGGTCTATTGCGTCGACGATCCCATTGCGGCGAAACAGTTGGAAGATGCAGGCGCAGTCGCTGTGATGCCGTTGGGCGCACCGATAGGGTCGGGGCTGGGTATCCAGAACCGCGTCACGATTCGCCTGATTGTCGAGGGAGCGAAAGTTCCTGTGCTGGTCGACGCAGGCGTCGGAACCGCTTCGGACGCGGCCGTCGGTATGGAATTGGGCTGCGATGGAATCCTGATGAACACCGCCATTGCCGAGGCCAAAGACCCGATCCGCATGGCGCGCGCGATGAAGCTGGCCGTCGAGGCGGGGCGTGAGGCCTATCTGGCCGGTCGCATGGGGCGTCGCATGTATGCGGACCCGTCGAGTCCATTAGCCGGGCTCATTTGAAGCAGATATAAATTACAGATGTAGTCGCTAGTCGAAGGCCAATTGCGCAAATGTGCAGTTGGTCGGGTGAAGCTGCGTGTTCGTCGTGTCATTTGTCGACTTGTAAATCCGTCCATCACGTCTGTCGAAGCGTTGATGAAACGCTTTTCCGGATGCCCCATATCGATTGGGCAGACCGATGAAATGTTGCTCCCCAGCGCTTTAACTCGTCGGTCTGCACTCTCTCCCGAAGGGCCCAGATCAGAGAGGCCCATTTTAGAATAGGAGCCTTGATATGGCGAAAACCCGATTTGTTTCACTTGTTGCCGCCGCTGCACTTGCCAGCATAGCCGCAACCCCCACCATTGCCGCCGAACGCCAGATTCGCGTCGAGCATGGCGACCTAGATCTTTCGACTTCAGCAGGTCAGGCCAAGCTCAAATCGCGTATCACTCGCGCAGCGCGAAAAGTCTGCGCCTTCCCTTCGGTCAAAACGGCTCATGAACGCTTCGACTTTGATCGTTGCGAGGCGCGCGCAAAGACGAGTGCAATGCGTCAGGCCCGTGAAAAAATTGCCCGTAACGGCGTGCAGGTGAAAGTCGCGCTCGACTGAACAGCATGTCGACCTCGTCGGCGTTGAGGAGGTTATTTTCCAGCCAGCTTCTTCACGTCGGCGAGGTATTTTCTGCCAATCCGCATCGATTCTCCATCCTGGAAAATCGCATGCCATACGCCACCGCCTTCGTGGCGCAATCCGGAAATGAGATCGCGGCGAACGATGTGGCTGCGATGGATCCGCTGGAATTTTGTCGGATCCAGACGCTGCTCCAGCGTCGATATGGTCTGGTGGAGCAAATAGCTGCGCCCGCCTGTGTGCAACCGCATATAATCGCGCTCCGCTTCAATCCGCTCAATGTCCAATGCCGCAACGCGGATCAGTTCTGAACGATGTGATACCCAGAACTCGCTTGCATATTCGCTTGCAGACTCTTGCTGAGACGCGCCATCCTCAACGACGCTGCCGTTATCCGTGCCGTCCAATTGCTGTTGCGCGCGGGCAATCGCGCGGCCCAACCGGTCAGCCGAAACCGGTTTGAGCATATAATCGACGACATCCAGGTCGAAGGCTTCAACGGCAAAATTGTCATAAGCCGTAACAAAGATGATTGCGGGCTTCTTCTCCATCAACGCGATTGCGCGAGCAACGCTGATGCCATCCATTTTGGGCATGCCGATATCGAGCAGCATAAGATCTGGCGTCAGTGTTTGCGCGAGACGGAGCGCTGCTGCCCCATCACCGGCGGTACCCACCAGGTTTATGGCCGGTTCGGAAGCACATAATATTTGTAGTCGCTCTACCGCCAACGGTTCGTCATCGACAATAATCGTGCGCAGCCCTGTCATGCGGGATCCTCTGGAGAGATGGGAATGGTGATACTGGCGCAGAAGCCGCCATCAGGTCGGCGTCCATTGGTCAATTTTGCGCTATCGCCATAGCGGGCTTCCAGTCGGTCGCGGACATTGGCCAGGCCTATGCCATTGCCATGATCCTTAGCCGGCGAATCCTCACCATCATCGTCGACTGCGATCGTCATCCAACCATCGCTGCCCTCTGCCGAGATGCTGACGGTGACCGGCCTTGTGCTGCGCGATACGCCATATTTGATGGCATTCTCAACCAGAGGCTGCAGAATGAGCGCCGGTACCTTTTCGTTGAGCAGCGATGGCACAATTTCGATCCGGGTGCGCAGGCGCTCCGGAAAGCGCACTGCTTCGATACCCAGATATTGCTTTTGCAGCTCAACCTCTTCCGCCAGTGTCACCTCCTCAAGCGGATCGCTTGAAAGGCTGGTGCGGTAGAAAGTGGAGAGATTCTGGATCATCTCTTCGGCTCGGTCTTTGTCGCCTTTGATCACTAGGCTGGAAAGCGAGTTGAGTGTGTTGAACAGGAAATGCGGATTGACCTGATAGCGCAGCGAACGCAACTCGGCATCCTGTGCCGCCTGGGCATAGCGTGATGCCGTCCGTTCCGCCTCGCGCACTTCGCGGGCATAGCCCAAGGCAAGGTAGAGTGATGCCCAGGCAATCAGGAAGAAATAACGGCTGATCGCGATTTCCGCCACCTCCTGCCATGCGGTCAAACCCAGCTCGGCCTGGATATCCATGAACTTTCGGCCCAGTTCCTGATCTGAAAAGACGCTGACCGGATCATAGACATTGAAGACATAATAATTGGCCCATGCTATTGCGAAAGCGCATGGCGCAGCAGCGATAAAGGCTGTGGCTACGCGCACGCCCAACGGGCGCCGTTCGAAATGCCGCAGGATGAGATAAAGCAACCAGGTAAGCGCCATGCCTACAACTGTCACAGCAATGCGCCGTGTTGCCATTTCGCCCTGTTCGGGGAATTCAAGGACAGCAGCGCGCAGTGACACAATGAGGGCATGGAACACCCAAAAGCCGACGATGGTCAAAAATGCCATCTGGTGACCCATCAGCGGGCGCTTGTTTGGAACGGAAACGGTCATACCCCCTCATATGTCCTTTATGGCTTGTTGCCTCCCCCATAGCGCGCCGCTTGTCGAATTTACATCCGGATTGATCGAAGCAGCACAGAAGGCGGGATGATCAAAAGCGTTAACGCCCCGGTAACCATATTTATGCGATGAATCAGATGGGCAAAATGAAATGGGGGCCTGACGATGACTAACGCTAACGCTTCGGCACCGGGATTGCTGACTTTCGCTGAGATCAAGGAATTTGCGAGTTTCAGCGCAGCGAGCCAGCGCTATATTCGTCGTTCGCTAGATGTGGCCTTTGATCGTAAAGACGCGATCGAGCTTTGGTCGCGCGATATCGTCGAAGCTGCAAGTATCCAGGCCCAATATCGTTTTTATGATCGGCTACCGGATATTCGGGCGATGATTCCGGACAGCAGTTCGATCGAGGATGCAGAGCCTTTTATGGCGGCGCTGACGACCGTATCGGCGTTTGACCTTGGTCAGGGACGCATCGACGGATTTGCAGCCTTTCGCTTTTTGTATGAACGGCTGGTCGGCGCAGAGGCGCGTCCATGGTTTCCGGCGGCATTCTGCGCCGCGGCTTCAATGCCGCATCTCCAGCCGGAACGGCGCAAATTGTTGCTGCAATCGATCAGCGAAGCCGTTGCAACCGCGCCGGGCTGGTCAAAGCGCGCACCGCGCTTTTTTCCCGAATGGGTTGAAAAGGTTGATGCAACAGTTGCCCGTTAGGCGCTATTTCCGGCGATAGCGGAAATACCAGATTTTAGGCCCAATGGCAACTAATCTCATTGACTCCTTTGTATTTTCAGGCGGTTCGATCGGGTCAAAATACCCCTCAGCAATCACCGGGTAATCACCATTTCATCTTGTGCTTGGGAAATAGCTTTGCCTTGACCGAATCGATTATGCGTTCTCCAGCAACTATTCAAAGCGGGCCCATGGCACATAGTGAGCTGGACATGGGGGGTGGCTGAAGGAGTGCCCCGTTAGCCCGCTGGACTAGCTCCCGTCGGGTGCGGCGTACGTCGTGAGCGGTTTCGTCCGCACTCTGACGAAGCGGTTATGCTTGTCAGTGCAGTCTCGAAAAAGCCGACACGCCTCGGCTTTAGGCAACCATCGCAACGCAAGCCGTCGCAACCACCATAGCGCCCTCGGTGCGTCAGACCTTGGCGACAAAGGTTCAATCGGAGCGCTACGGGGCAATGCAAGATATTCACCATCGATCAGGGGCGAAGTTAGATGAAAATCCTCCTTCGTAACCGTTACAAATATTTGCGGAAATTTACTGGCCGTGCCATTTCGAGCTGCTATTTCCGTCTTGCTACAAAGGAAGTGCTCGCAAGCTGGACACAGCTCCACTGCCCCACTTTAGAGCATGTAGATAGCCTTTGGGTCGCAGGCCGACGGCGAGAACGCC
Organism: uncultured Sphingorhabdus sp.; assembly: GCF_937872355.1. Taxonomy (GTDB): domain Bacteria; phylum Pseudomonadota; class Alphaproteobacteria; order Sphingomonadales; family Sphingomonadaceae; genus Sphingorhabdus_B. Next base: position 22,027 of record NZ_CALMSV010000156.1, read on the forward strand.
GTCGGCCACTTGACATCTTCCATCGTCGTTCTCACCCAATAACAGATATTCAGTAAATATTTGTAACCATATGGGTGACGTTGCGCCGCGTTCATGACAGTCGACATATTCGATCATCAATTAATTTGATGGAAGGAGAGTTTTTGTCATGCATAAAGCAATTTCACCATATGCGCTCGCTTTGTCACTGCTGTTGTCCGCACAGGCGTCGGCCCAAGTCACCGTTCCCAAGGTTGCCGTCCCGAATGTGGACGGTGCCAATGTTGCGCAAGATGTCGGTAAGGCAGCGGGCGTGTTTTCATGTCCCGCTGAAGGCTCGAAGCAGAAAATTGGAGCCGCAGTCGGCGGTGTCGTTGGGGGCATCGCTGGTAATAGGGTTATCAAGGGCAAGCGCGTGCTCGGTACGATTGTCGGAGGAGCTGCCGGCGCGGCTTTGGGTAGCTGGATCGGGTGTAAATTGCAGATCGGCGACCAGCGCAAAGCCCAAAAGGCGCTTGAGCAAGCTGCCGCCAACGGACAGTCCCAGCAATGGAACAATTCTGAAACCGGTGCTTATGGGTCGGCGACCGTTGTCGCCGGTTCGACATTGAACGGCTTGCGGTTCCCGCCCAATGTGATGCCCTATTCCCAATATGACGGCCGATCGGGCATTTTTGTGTCTAATGGCCGTGTGAACCTCCGGTCTCTTCCGACCACATCCTCCGATATTGTCGGAACATTGCATGCTGGCGAACAAGTTGAAGTTGTAGCGGGAACCTTGAATGCGCCTTGGTTGCTTGTTGCGCAAAATGGCGTGGCCCGCGGTTATGTTTCGGCACCACTGCTCGTCCAGAACGCGGCTACGCTTCAGCCTGGCTGCCGTGTGATCAGACAGGAAATCGTGCTGGCCAATGGCGAAAAATCCACCCAGGATTTCAAGGCTTGCCCTGACAATGTTAGCGGGTGGCAACTCGCGCAAATTTGAGTCGTTGGGATTGGCAGCGTTGTTGCGCCGCCAAGACCGTTACTAATTGTTACACTATGTAGGCGAAAGCTTAACTACGCTTTCGTACATTGCTGGCATGGACACGTCCAATCCTTATCGACGGCCAACAAGACCGGCTTTGTCTGCTCGTGCGCAATCGTCATTGATTGCCAAATGCGGCGTAATGGTCCTGCCATTGGCGACAGCGGTCATCGGCTTTATGCTGGTCGATGGTTTTGCTGCTCAGGTGGGCAAAGCCAATTTGCTGTTGGGTGCAATCGTGATTTTTGCGATCCTCTTTCCGATCGTTATGATGCTCCTCAATACCATCGCCAAAATGGAAAATATCCTGGATATGGTGAAGGAAACCATCAAGCACGATAGCCTCACGCGATTGCTGAACCGATCATACTTCATGGATTATGTGCGCGAGAGCAAGGACGATGGCTACATCCTGCTGGTCGATGTGGATAACTTCAAAAGCGTCAACGACACATTTGGCCATGCCGGTGGCGATGCAGCGCTGATCCAGATTGCCCAGAACATCGAATGGGGCGCTGGGAGCGAAGCTGTCGTGGCCAGACTTGGCGGCGAAGAGTTTGGCGTTTTTTTGCCAACTACAGATGCGCACAAAGCAGCTGAAATAGCGGAATCGATCTTGGAAAGCGTTCGCAGTACGCCTGCCAGATATGCCGAACATGACATCAATCTTACCGTCAGTATCGGCGGTGCCCCCCGCCAAGCGGGCGGAGGTCTTCGGGCGGGGGTGTCGCCCCCCCGCGAGGGGCTTTTAAATTCCGAGGGGGGCGGGGAAAAAAAGGCCAATTTTTACCGGGGGGGGGTT
>NZ_CALMSV010000157.1 GCF_937872355.1 uncultured Sphingorhabdus sp.
CCAAGAAGCTCCTCGACCGGGTCGGCTGAGGCCGCGCGTCATCCGCTTGACCGCCCAAGCCCGTTGGGCGGTCAGCTTTTCATAATTGCCCCGACGGCTCGCCCTTCGACAGGGCAGTGGCGTCGGCGTTTTCATTTTTCGGAGACTCACCGTGACCCCGCAAGAAGAAACCGTCATCCTCGAGGCCCGCGAAATCCTCGGGCGCTATCTGAACCAGAACCCAGTCCTCGGCAATTGGCAGGCTGTTCGCGATTACTGTGCGGTGGCCGTACGCGGCGAGGTGGAGCGCTTCCATGTTCTCTACCTCGACCGACGCAATCGCGTCATCTCGGACGAGCAGCTTTCGATCGGAACCGTGGACCATGTCCCGGTCTATCCGCGCGAGATCATTAAGCGGGCGCTTATGTTGAACGCAAGTGCCCTCATTGTGGTCCACAACCACCCCTCCGGTGATCCGACGCCTTCCGAGGCGGATATCACCATGACGAAGGAAATCCAGAAGGGCTGCAAATACCTCGGGCTGACCTTGCATGACCACATCATCGTGGGTGGGGGCCAAGAGCTTTCGCTGCGGGGTTTGGGCAAGATGTGACCCGTCCTTCGGATCAACACCTTCCGTCGCCCCTTCGAGGAAGAGGGCGGCGGTTTGGTCTTTGACGCTTGAGGCGGGGAGAGAGGCTTCCCGCACCGTCGGAGATATTTCCCATGTTCGACCTTTCCTTTCCGGCCCTATCGACCCCGTTTCCGGCTGACGTCATGCCGGTCGTCGCGCACAGCACTTTTGACCCCGCGCTGCCCTTTTCTCTGACGCTGCCGGATTGCAACCCTGCGGCTGCGATGTCGGGAGAGGCGCGTCCTCGGATCATCGGCCATTTCACGGCGCTGGCCGAAGCCATGCGGGGCGCGATCAAAATGGCGGAAGAACTGGAGCCTGATGCTGCACCGCGCATGCTGGCGATCCTTGACCGCGATGAGCGTCTTGTCCTTGCCGGTGCTGCAGCGAATGGCGCAGTCGCTAGGTGTGCCCCCGTCATGACCGCGACTGAGGCCCGGGGCGTGGGCATGGAAGCAAGCCAGCTTCGGGCGCAGGCACGCCGCGCGGCGGACTGGCTGGAGAGCGATCTCGCAACCCGCCTGCGGCAGCGTGCCGATCTCTTGGAGGCTCGCCTCGTGGATCCACTCTGGCGCGCCTTTGCCACGCGCGCCCTGCAGATCGCTGCATGACCCCAGAGAGGCAGAGGAGGGCAGGGGGCTTTTGTGAGCTTCGCCGGGGCAAGAGAGTGCCCGGCGGGCTCCGACCCTTTCACCTTCTTCGGAGACCCCCATGACCCACGTTGAACCCACCCTCCCCGCGCCGATGCCGCCGTCCACGATCGACTTCGCCGCAGTGTTCGCGGCGCAGGCCAAACAAGCCGCCCGCGAGGCCGAACTGCGTCCGGCCAACAAGGATCGCCTGTTCGATGCCCTGATCGCCGCCGGCATTTCTCATGTCACGGTCACCTTCGATGGCGAGGGCGACAGCGGCCAGATTGAAAGCATCGCGGCATGGGCGGGGGAGACAGCTGTCGCTTTCCCTGCCGTGGAAATTCCCTATGCCGCGATCACCTGGGACAGCCCCGAGGTCGAGATGCGGCAGCTTTCGCTCGAAGATGTTGTCGAGCAGCTCGCCTATGATTTCCTCAGCGACACCCATGGCGGTTGGGAAAACAACGACGGCGCTTATGGCGAGTTCTGCTTCGACGCCGGTGCCCGCTGCATCCATCTCGAGTTCAACGAACGGTTCACGTCGTCCGAACTCTTCACCCACGAATTCTGAGGGGGCGACGATGGCACATCCATATCATCACGCCCTCTCTTCGGTAAAAAAATGGGGCGGCACGGTCGACGATTACCAGCCCATCCATGCCTGGTACGATAGCTCGAAAGCCCACTCTGCGGATTTCCGCCATCGCGCGATGTTTCATCATACGGCTGGAATCTGGCTTTCCGAGACTGTCTTCGGGCCGACGATCACGCTGTCGACCGGCAGGATCATTCCGACCCGCTGGGTGGGCGAGCAGCACGTCCGCGAGGATCTGGGGTTCATTCCGAGCTTCACCGACTGGGTCAAGGCGATCCGGCCAGAACCTTGGATGGGCCGCACGGAGAAGATTGAGGCGCTCGTCGATCCGCAACGGACGCCACCCGTCGTGGAGGTCCGCTGAAATGAGCCGGGCATACCTCAATCTCGGCGTCTCGCCCGGGATCACGCCACTCGCGATGCTGCGTATCGCCATTGGTCGCCTGCATCCCGACACGCTGGCCGTCCGCAGCTGGCGTCCGGCGCGCAAACGCTACTACCGCGAGCTCTTGCAGGCCCATGCAGAGGCTCAGGTTCGGGCGCAAGTCGCCTGTAAGTGATTGGTGTTCCTCGACCCGCATTTTCCAATCCGCCCGGCCCTCTGGCCGGGCCTTCTCATTTCTGGAGGTACTATGGCTGACTACTTCACCCACTTTTCCTGCGTCCTCGACGTAGGCTCGCCCGAAAAAGCTATCGCGGCGCTCGATCTTTTGACCCGCCTGCATCTCGACGATGAAGGTGCCGACGATCCGGAATGCTCTGGCTTTGCCATGACGCAACAGGACGGTCCCGAAAGCTCAATCCTCTGGTTCCATGACGATGAGGGGGAAGGCGATATCGAAGGCGTCATACGCTTCGTGCTGTGCCTAGCGGAAGAGATCGAGCTCACCGGTCTCTGGGGTTTCGAAGTCGCGTACACCTGTTCCCGGCCCCGATTGGACGCCTTCGGCGGTGGCGCGCATGTCATTGATCTCGGAAAGCGGAAATCCATCGGCTGGACCAGCACGCATGAATGGCTTGAGGCCGCGCTCCGCGGGGAGGACTGCGATGCCTGATATCATCTGCACCACGGTTTATCAGTTCCCCGAACTTTCCGACACTGCCAAGGAGAAAGCCCGCAGTTGGTATCGCGAACTCGGGCCCTATGACGATTGGTGGGATGCGGTCTACGAGGATTTCGAGCGGGTCTGCGACATCCTCGGCGTCAGCCTCAAGACCCGCCCGGTTCGGCTGATGGGTGGTGGCACCCGCGAAAAGCCCTGCATCTGGTTCTCGGGTTTCTGGAGCCAAGGGGACGGCGCGGCCTTCGAGGGATATCTCAGCCACGCTAAGGGCGCGACAACGAGCATCAGGGATTATGCCCCTCAGGACACGACCTTGCATGGCATCGCAGACAGGCTTCAGGCGATCCAGCGGCGAAACTTCTACCAGCTCACCGCGGATGTCAGTCACCGGGGCCGCTATTACCACGAATATACCATGTCCGTTGACGTCACGCGCGACAGCTCGATCTGGCAGCCGCCGACTGAGGATGCGGACGAAATTGTGACCGAAGCGCTGCGTGATCTCGCACGTTGGGTCTATCGCCAGCTTCAGGCCGAATACGACCATCTGACTTCAGACGAGGCCATCGAGGAGGGGATTATCGTCAACGAGTACACCTTCACCGAAGGAGGGCGGCGGTTTGGGTGAGAGAGCGATCGGTTCATTTGATCTTTACAATGAGACCATATGAACTATGTTAGTGGCAATGGAGGACAACATGCAAGTCGCAGAGAAGATCCGAGAACCTGCACAGATCAACGCCGTTGCGCTGAAGGCTTATGCCCGCGTGGCCGACGCTTGGGGTCTCAGCCTGAAGGAAGCGGCGGGCCTCGCCGGCATGTCGGGGGGGACGGGGGAACGCGCGAAGAAGCCAGATTTTGCGGGGGAACTCACCAAGGACCAACTATTGCGGCTCAGCGCTGTGATCGGCATCTACAAGTCGCTCGAGCTTTATTTCTCCGAGCCACTGGCTCGAAGCTGGTTCGCCCGGCCGAACACCGGTCCGCTGTTTGGTGGTAACCGTCCGGTCGACACTGCTATCGACGGCGGTTTGCCGCAGATCCTTGCGGTGCGGACCTATCTTGACGCGTTGCGTGGTGGGGCATGAAGCAGACC
>NZ_CALMSV010000158.1 GCF_937872355.1 uncultured Sphingorhabdus sp.
CTCGTGCTCAGGCACGCCCACAGCAATCGCTTCGACGCAGGCCGCACCGCCGATGTCGGCGATACGGGTCATCTTAGTGATATGCGCGATTTCCTCTGCCGATTTGATCATCCGCAGGCGCATGGACGCCGCAGCGATATCGACAAACTCCATATGCGGGAACGCAGCCTTAAGCAGGTTGAGCGTGTCGATGTTGATATGGTCAAACTCGATCCCCAGCCGCTTCACCCCACCAGTCAGGCCGCGAATCGCATGAAAATAATTGTCTTTCTGCCAGTCGGTGTAGGTGACGTTCCTGCCACCGAATGTCCGGCGCCAAGGCTGCCCGCCGTCGATGCCCGCGCTGATGGAAGTGGCGATGTTGTGATCGACCAAGAAGCCATACCGACGGCCAAAGTAGCAGAACATAAAGTCGGAATAATAGTTGATGCAATGATAGCTGGTGAACAGGGCTGCGTCGATTCCAGCTTGTGCCATATGGCCGCGGATCGCATCGAGACGCCGCTGCATCTCGGAGTCGGAAAACGTGGGCACGGCTTTGTCGCCATTGTTCACATAGTTCTGCAGGCGCTCGCGTTCCATCAAATCCTCCAACGCTCAGGTGGGCCGATCTTGGCCCTGATGGATCGATCAGGCCTGCTTTCAAGGGTCTTGTCAAAAGACCAATTTTCACGATAGCATTAACTTTTCTCATGCTATGGTGTGCCATGACGACACCACCTCTCAATGCACTGCGCGCCTTTGAGGCGGTCGCTCGAACGGGGTCTTTCCGCGCTGCTGCTGAGACGCTGTTCGTCACCCAGTCCGCTGTCAGCCACCAGATCAGGAATGTCGAGGATTGGCTGGGCAAGCCATTGTTCGAGCGTGAGGGTAACCGAACTCGACTCCTGCCACATGGGGCCGATCTGGCACGCAGCCTGGCAGGATCACTGGCCGAGATCGAAGCTGCCTGCAACCGGGCGCGCAAAAGCAATCAGGCGCTTGTTATTGCGGCAATTCCCTCGGTCGCGATGTGCTGGTTGATCCCCCGCCTCAGCCGCTTTCGCACCGCCCATCCAGAAATCGAAATCCGGATCGTCTATGCCATGCATGGTCGTGAGATTAATTTTCACGATGTCCACCTGGCCTTTGTTTTTGCGAAACAGGCCCCATCAGATCCGATAATTGAGGCACATTTTCATCTGGCAGGGCAAAGTGTGCCGGTTTGCAGCCCCTCACGTTTGGCGAGTCTTGGGCGCACGCCGGAGAGCGTTGCCGATTTTGTGACCTTGGGCCTCTTGCACGATGGGACACCGACAGGCTGGACGAAATGGCTTTCAGAGTTGGACAGCGGCCTACCAGATCATGTCGAGGCGCCTTCCTTTGAGGGCACGACTTTTGAGGACTTCAACCTGCTTCGCGCCGCTGCCCTGTCCGGACAGGGGGTGGCGCTCTGCCCCAAGGCCATGATCCAGCCGGATCTGAATTCCGGCGGCTTAGTCCAGATTTCCCAACGAATGCAGGACGAAGGGTACAACTATTATCTCTTGGCATCGACCACAGCTCCACCGCTGGTAAAGCGGCAGGCGCAAGTGTTTTGCGATTGGGCAATGACAGAACGGGACGAAGTCTGACAATTGCCAGCTGGCGGGGGCCTTTTCTCCACAAAGATTACAAAAAAAATAGCCTCATATCCAACGAGATAAGTAGATTTGCGTCGCTTATAAATTGGTTCGGCCTCAAGCTGTGTTGCGAAGTGGGAGCATTTAGGCCCGCAGCACGTCCGGCTTACTTGGCCATTATAGCGCGCTTGAGGTTCTTGGGCGATCTATCTTGCCTTTGGCTGTGCGCTGGTAGACGTAGCTGTTGTGGATCGGGCAGGAAACTGCCCCGACAGCACTAACGCTCTTGGTGATCATCATCGTGTTACCCGGTCGCAAATCGATCTGGCTCCCAACCGCGAAACCGACCACTGCTTGGCCGCGGTGGACAAAGAGCGTGACCGTTCGGTCACGCGGCAGGGATCGGAATCACGATCTATCCCGAAAGCCTGATCGGCTACCTTGGCCGGAACGTAGAGGTTCGTCCTTTTGATCATCCAGCCTTCGCCAGCCGAACGATTCTGCTGTGGCGCAAAGGGAACATCGCCGCGCTGGTCTGATCGTCCGTGGTAACTGAGGGCCGTACCTTGCACGTGGACGTCGGGACTGACAAACGAGCCGGCGTCACTTCTGTAGGATAGCTGCGATCTTTTGATACCCCCGCGCCTCGGCATGTTGGAGCGGCGACACTCCGTCCCGATCGCTGATCGCCCGATCGGCCCCGGCCTCGACCAGGGCACGCACTGTCGCGATGTGATCGGGGCCGCCATCCCCGAGGATCACCGCCTCGATCAGGGCGGTCCAGCCAAGGTTGTTCACATGATCCAGCGGCGCGCCCCCGACGATGAGGCGCCGGACGACCTCGTGGCGCCCCAGATGCGCCGCCGCAATCAGCGCGGTGCCGTCGTAGACGCTGGTCACCAGATCGGGCCGGTTGCCCACACGCAGGGCAAGCGACACCATCTCGGGGTCGTTCGCAACGGCGGCGATGGTCAGCACGTCATACGCCTGATCCTCAAGCGCGTTCATGTCGGCACCTGCGGCGGCAAGCGCCTCGACTGCCGCATCGTTTGAGGCGAAAGCGGCGACATGCGCGGGCGTCCGGCCATTTCCGTCTCGCGTGTTCAGACCCGCCCCCGCCGCGATCAGGCTGCGGATGGCGTCCAGATCGCCTAGATGGGCAGCACGGTGCAGGCCATCATATGCGGCGATCTCTGCTGCCGAGGGCGCGGTCTGTGCCGAGGCACCCTGGCTCACGGCAAGGAGGGCG
>NZ_CALMSV010000159.1 GCF_937872355.1 uncultured Sphingorhabdus sp.
CGCAAGGGCGAGAGCGGCTCGTTCAGCGTATTCTACAGCTCGGCGCGCAAGACCGACACCGATCGCGAGACCGGTGAAACGTCCGAGAAGACCATCCGGTTCATGAAGTGGAATCACGTGTTCAACGCCTCGCAGATCGAGGGACTGCCGGCGCACTACTACCCCGAGCCGCCCGATCCCAAGGCGATCGGCGAACTCTCCGCAGGGGTGCAGGCCTTCCTCGACGCGATCCCGATCCGTGTCGTCCACGGCGGCGACAGCGCGCATTACACGCCGAGCACCGACACGGTGACTCTACCGTCGCCAAACGCATTCCATTCGATCGAGGCGTATTTTTCGACGAGGTGCCACGAGGTATGTAACATCGCAAGTGTCCTCGTTTCGAGGGCCGTCGATGGCCTTTGCGCCCTGCTGTTGCCGCAAAATCGCAGGGCCAGCCTTGCGATTTCAGGACGGGAGTCCTGATCATGCGCAGCACCGAACGCACGGATATCTACACACGCGTCACCAACGAGATCGTCGCAGCCATCGAGGCAGGGGCAGGTTCCTGGACCATGCCGTGGCACCATGACGGCTCAGCGACGTCGCGGCCAGTCAACGCTGGCACCTGCAAGCGCTACCGGGGATCCAACATCCTCAGTCTGTGGATCGCGGCGCAGGCCGCGGGCTACTGCTCCGGGCGCTGGGCGAGCTATCGCCAGTGGCAGGCGCTTGGCGCCCAGGTCCGCAAGGGCGAGCAGGCGACGACCATCGTCTTCTGGAAGATCAACCAGCGCGGCGAGGATGCCGAAGATGGGGACGACGAGCAGGAGGGGCGTGGTCGCGCTCGCATGTTTGCCCGTGGCTACAGCGTTTTCAATGAGGCCCAGGTCGATGGCTATGCGCCGCCAGCCATCGATCTCCTGTCCGACAATGCGCGGCTACAGAACGCCGATTCCTTCTGGGCCAACCTTGGCATTGAGTGTCGGCATGGCGGCAACGAGGCGTATTATATTCCTTCGGAAGATCGCGTGCAGATGCCACCCTTCGCTCAGTTCAGGGAGCCTGCCGCTTATTATGGCACGCTTTTCCATGAAGGCCTGCACGCCACAGGAGCAGCCCACCGCTGCGACCGGGATCTGTCCGGCAGGTTCGGGTCGGACAGATACGCAGCGGAGGAGGCGATCGCAGATCTCGGAGCCGCACTCGTCATGGCCGATCTTGGTATCGCGCATCATCCGCGACCGGACCATGCGGCCTATATTGCGTCATGGCTACGCGTGCTCAAGGCCGACGCTCGCGCGATCTTCACGCTGGCCAGCAAAGCCCAGGCGGCGGTGGACTGGATGCATGCCGGGCACCCGGAGCAGATTAGGGCGGCCGCGTGATGGCGCCTGTGGCGGGGGCTTCAGTCATTCGCCGCAGGATCGCCGTGAGCCGATCCTCAGCGCTCCTCGCCCGGTGCAGCAGTGTCATGTTCTCGCTGGCGAGTTCGCGACGTTCCTCACCATGTCGGCGCGCATCGGAGCGCAGATGCGCAAGTGCGGCCTCGAGTTCTGCGATCCGGGCCGCAAGGTCCCGCATAGGCGTCGGTCCTTCAGCAGCCACTTCGATTTCATCGAGGATGTCGCGATGTGTCGTATAAAGTGGATTGCGGCTGCGTCCGGCCTCGCGGGCCACCGAGGCCGGCGTGATCCGCACCACCCGCCCGGCGTGGTCGGGATGCCGACCCTCGCCGCGAACCAGCCTCGCCAGAGCCGCCCGGTAGCTCCTCGCTGCCGATTGTCCGCGTGGGTCCACTTCACTCTTGCCCATGGTCATCTCCGATTTGCGCGAGCACCCGCTCGCATTGTCCGATTGCTTCATTCAGCACGGCTGCGGTCATGGGATTGGCACATGGCAGAAGCGCAGCATTGCGCTCCCTGCGATCCCGCCAATAGGAACCGTGCTTCGCCTCGATCACCATGTTTGCGCACGAGAGACAGACCGCTGGCGCGCGTCCGGCTTCGTCGGGTTCGAGTTCGCCGCCGCAGCGGGAAGTTTCCTGCTGGAACACGCACCAGCCATAGTCGCAGGCATGGATGCGCAGGTCCGTCTCTTCGAGGATGAACGCCACGTAGTCCCGCCGCACCTGCTCGCCTGCGCGGCCGCGGAACCGCGCGTTGCGGGCGACGATGCGTTCACCCATCTTGCCGCCGAGCTGCCTTGCGGCAAGTAGGCGGTCCAGCGCTGCAGCGGTTTCGGCACGCGCTTCGTGATTGATGAGGCTGTGCAGGTCGAAGTCGCTGCCGACGTAACCGCGCGCGGTCATTGCCACCGAGGCATGCTTGAAGTGATCGGCGAGGCCCAGGAGCTGCGTGCGGTCGCGACGAGCCACGAACCGGGCGAAGGTCTTGCGGAACTGGTGCGTGCTGAACTGCCAGGGCTTCCCGTCATGGTCGGGGACGCCGACGTGGCGTGCAAAGTCGTTGATGCGCCAGGCGATGTGCATGTGGGTCACCGGCACGATCTCGCCGTATTGCGTGTTCTTCACCAGGAACAGCTCCTCACGCCCCGAGGCAGCGCGCAGGGGTGCGCTCAGGCGCTCGAGCAGATCGACCGCGCGGGCCACCGGTGCGGGTGCCGTCCAGCGTTCGACCCGCCCATCGGGATCATCGACCGTCTTGAACAACCGTGCCACCACATAGGCCTGATCCACCCCGGTCTCGCCGATCGGGCGATACTCGATTGCCCCGACCTTTATCGACAGGATCTCGCTGACGCGCATGCCAACGAACCCGGCGATCACGATATAGCAGGCTTCGACGAGGTGGACCGCCGCTTGCCGCGCCGCATAGGCCCCGTCGAGGCGTTCGCCCGATGGATCGCTCAGCCTCGCGGCGCGCAGCGCCCTGCGCACGTGATAAGAGGCTTGCCGGAAGACGCCGGTCGCAAGCCCGCGCTCCCGCGCTTCGAGGCGGATCGCTTCGGCCATCACGATCGTCTCGCCGTGCTTCTCGATCCACCGCAAGGCTTCGTTCAGGATCGCGATTGCTTGCCGATCCGGGATGAACGGTATGGAGCCCTTGCTGGCGCGGGTGTGGCCTGCGGCCTCATAGGTGGTTTCCAGCGGCAACGGGTCGATCAGCGGTGCATCGGCCAGCTTTGAACGCTGCCGGTAGAGATCCTTGATTGCGAGCAGATAGTTCGTGACGGTGGCGGGCCTGATCGAGTCATGGCCGGCGCGCGATGGTCGCCTGCGCAACCATGTGCAGAACCGCTCGACCGCAGCAGGGTCGATCTCGGCAAAACGGCTGAGCCCTTCGCCCGCCATCCACCCGATAATCGGACGCAGCAGCATCGCCTTCTGCTGGAGCGATGTCGCTGAGGACCGTTTGCGTCCACGCGGTGGATCGAAGTGCATCGACCACAGGAAGTGCTTCGCCGCGCGGATCAGGTGGGAATGATCGTGCCCGCTGATCCTGGAGCACTCCGGCATGGGAGCGGCCCAACTGAACCGGTTTTGATCCGCGCGGCGGCCTGCGGTGCGGATATCGAGCAGCCATTTACCGTCGCCGAACCGGCTCCAGGGGGAGATCGGCGCATCCTCCCATGACGACGACATTGCGAGCGGGCGGGGGTGCGCGGTCATTCGATCGGTGGCAGTTGCGGCAGCGGCGCCCTTGCTGCTGCTTCAAGCATCGCATCGGGGAACCGGGACAAGATATCGCGCTCGAGGATTTCCAGCTTGGGCGCGTAGAGCCGCCGCCAGCGCTCTGGCGCCATACCGGCCCGACCGTCGGTGAGCGCAACCCGCGTCGCAAGGAGACGGGTCAGTACGTCCTCCTCGAGCGGGATCACGGCATTGGGGCAGGTGAAGCACCCGAGCCAGGCTGTGCACAGCTCGCCCTTGCGCTGGCCTTCGGCGACGCCAGCCACGGGATCGCGGCAGATGAAGCCTGCTGCGGTCGCATTGCTCAGATCGGGGAGCGCCTCCGTTTCGGGCGGGGTTTCGGCATCGCCGCGCACCACCTCGACGAACCGCGCTTGCAACTTGCCGATCGCCATAGCCTGCGCCTTTCGGACCCTGGGGCGATCCACATAGCGCTGCGTCGTATCGGGAGTGGCATGGTTGGCCAGCGCCTGGGTTTTCAGGATATCGTGCCCAAGCCGTTCGTGCGCGAGCGTCAGCCCCGATGCGCGCAGCGCCGCCAGCGTCGCCTTGGCGTAGCGGATTTTCTCCGCCGCCTCGGCCTGGTTGATCGAGACAAAAATCGAGCTTTGCCCGGTCAACACCGCCTCGGCCATCGCCTCAGCCGCCGCCAGCCAGCTCCACGCGATCTGGCGAGACTTATTCTCAATTCTAAATGTGCCGTCGTCGCAGAGATGCTCAAGCTGAAACATCTCCCACCTGGCCCCCTCGACGCCCGTAGCCGCCGTCAGGTCCAGGCTATCCACCAAAAACTGCGCTCTCTCCGTCCAGTTCATGTACCGCTCTGG
>NZ_CALMSV010000160.1 GCF_937872355.1 uncultured Sphingorhabdus sp.
AATTGAAAGCCTTGGTGCGAAGCCGATCTTCGTTGAAAATGTTGCAGGTATCGAAGGCGAAGGCGCCGGCGGTTACGCAACCGAAATGTCGCCTGAATATCAGAAGGCACAGGCCGAACTGGTATCTAGCCATATCGCCAAGCAGGATATTGTGATCACGACCGCACTGATCCCCGGACGGGCTGCTCCGCGCCTGATTTCCGATGCGCAGATCGCGTCGATGAAACCGGGCAGCGTGATTTTTGACCTGGCAGTCGCGCAAGGCGGCAATGTTGAAGGCTCAAAACCCGATGAGGTCGTCATCAAGCATGGCATCAAAATCATCGGCTATTCAAACACCCCCGCGCATTTGGCCGCCGATGCCTCTGCATTGTTCGCACGCAACCTTTTCAACTTCCTGTCAGCCTTTTGGGACAAGGACGCGGGTAAACCGGTGCTTCCCGATGATGACGAAATCACCGCGGCCATCCGCCTGACAAAGGACGGCAAGGTTGTGAACGAACGGCTGTTGGGCTGACGGAGAAAGACATGGACTTCATTTCAATCCTCTCGATCTTCGTACTCGCCTGTTTCGTAGGCTATTACGTCGTCTGGTCGGTAACACCCGCTCTGCACACGCCTTTGATGGCGGTGACCAACGCGATTTCGTCGGTGATCATTGTCGGTGCGCTGATCGCGGCCGCGGCGTCAGGTGCGCCCGGGGCAAAATGGCTTGGGCTGCTGGCCATTGTGCTTGCCAGTATCAACATTTTCGGCGGTTTTGCGGTGACCGAGCGGATGCTCGCCATGTACAAGAAAAAGGACAAGTAAGTCATGGAACATGCAACCGTTCCCGCATGGGCTTTGCTTGCCTATCTTGTGTCCGGGGTGTTTTTCATTCTCGCCTTGCGCGGGTTAAGCTCACCTGCTTCGTCGCGGCGCGGCAACCGTTTTGGCATGGCGGGGATGCTGATCGCCGTTGTTACGACATTGGCCACGCACGTTCCCATGATCCAAGGCGACAATTTTAACAGCTATCACGGTCCCGATTTTGACGCAATTGCTTGGGTTTTGGGCGCGATCGGTTTGGGAGCGGTGATTGGTCTGACAACCGCACGCAAGATTGCGATGACGGACATGCCGCAGTTGGTTGCCGCCTTCCACTCGCTGGTCGGATTGGCAGCGGTACTTGTGGCTGCAGCTGCGTTCCTCAATCCTGCTTCGTTTGGCATTCTTGCGACGCCTGAAGAGTTTATGGATCCAGCCGAGTTTGCAAAGCTTGGCTTGATCAATCCCGTCAGCCGGATAGAAATGGGTCTTGGTGTCGCTATCGGTGCCATCACCTTCTCCGGCTCGGTCATTGCTTTCCTTAAGCTTGCGGGCAAAATGTCCGGCGCGCCCATTTTGCTGACCATGCGGCACGTAATCAACTTGGGCACGCTGGCATCGATTTTGGGACTGACGGCCTATTTCGTAGTCGACCAATCGCCATGGGTTTTCTGGACTATTACCGCCTTATCTTTCCTGATCGGTTTCTTGCTGATCATCCCGATTGGCGGCGCGGATATGCCGGTCGTCGTCTCGATGCTTAACAGCTATTCGGGTTGGGCAGCTGCGGCGATGGGCTTCACGCTGCATAACAGCGCGATGATCATCACCGGTGCGCTGGTGGGTTCGTCAGGTGCGATCTTGAGCTACATCATGTGCAAGGCGATGAACCGCAGCTTCATCTCGGTGATTGCAGGCGGCTTTGGTGCGGATTCGGGTGCTGCTGCAGGTGGCGCGGCGAAAGTCGATAGGCCGTGGAAACGCGGCTCTGCTGAGGACGCGGCCTATATGATGAGTCAGGCCGAAAGCGTCATCATCGTCCCCGGTTACGGCATGGCAGTGGCACAGGCGCAGCATGCCCTTCGCGAAATGGCCGACCTCCTCAAAAAAGAAGGCGTCAGCGTTAAATATGCGATCCATCCGGTCGCTGGTCGCATGCCCGGCCATATGAACGTCCTGCTCGCCGAGGCGAATGTGCCCTATGATGAGGTGTTTGAGCTGGAGGATATCAACAGCGAGTTTGCTCAGACCGATGTTGCCTTCATCATCGGCGCGAATGACGTGGTGAACCCGGCGGCGAAGACCGACAAATCGTCGCCCATCTACGGAATGCCGGTGTTCGATGTCGATAAGGCCAAAACCGTTTTCTTCATCAAGCGCAGCATGGGCGGCGTGGGCTATGCAGGCGTCGACAATGACGTCTTCTATATGGACCAGACGATGATGCTGCTCGCAGACGCCAAGAAAATGGTCGACGATATTGTGAAGGCCTTGCAGCATTAAGCTGCAACACGCTATCCGCTGAATTAATAATTCGCCCCGGCCTTTTGACCGGGGCGATTCGATTCAGTTATTGGAAAGTTCAACATGCGCAAAATCGGCCTGATCGGCGGAATGAGCTGGTATTCGACAGAGTTTTACTATCGCCGGATCAACAAGCAGGTGCAGCGCCGCGCCAATGCGATGTGCAGCGCGCCGATGATCCTCGATAATCTCAATTTTTGTGATCTTGCCAAGGCTACAACCGATCAGGATTGGGATCGGGTGGCTGAAGTCTTGATAGCATCTGCCAAACGGCTTGAGGAAGGCGGCGCTACCGCCATCTTGATCGGGGCAAACAGCATGCACAAGGTGCATGATCGGGTGTCGGATGCGGTGAAGGTTCCCGTGCTGCACATCGCCGATGCCGTTGGCCAGAAGATGAAGGCCGATGGCGTCGAATCCGCCGCATTGATCGGTACGCGCAACGTGATGGCCGAAAACTGGTATCGCCAGAGGCTTGTGAAGCATGGCGTCACTTTGCTTCCCTGGGAGGCAGATGATGTCGAGGAACTCGACCGCATCATCTATGAAGAGTTGATGGCGGGGCAGGTGGTGCGCAATTCCGAACGCGCGCTCAAAACCATGATCACCGAAATCGACAAGGATGGCGCGGATGCGGTGGTGCTCGGCTGCACCGAACTGGGGATGATCGTAGACACCAAGGCCAATGTACTGCCGATTTATGACAGCGCGGAAATCCATGCTGATGCCGGTGTCGACTGGATTCTTGGCGACGCACCCTGATGTAAGCCCTTGGCAAGTCTGCATGGATATTGCAGACTTGGCGCATGAGGATGAGGGACAAAGGCGTTTACGCCATCGCCGCTGTTAGCCTTGCATTTGCAAGCTCGACAGCTTTCGCCAAAACCATCTCGGTCGCTGCTGGGGATGATGCGCAGGCGCGTTTACAAGAGGCGCTGATTGGCGCAGCGCCGGGCGATGTGGTCGAACTGGGCAGCGGGCGGTTCAAATTGACTGACGGGCTTTCGCTCGATGTGCCCAAGGTGACGGTGAGGGGGCAGGGAAGCGGTCAGACAATATTGGACTTCACAGGGCAATTGGGTGCTGGTGAAGGCTTTCTGGTGACCTCTGACGATGTTGTCCTTCGCGATTTTGCGGTCGAAAACACAAAGGGGGATGGCATAAAGTCAAAGGGCGCCGACCGTATCGTTTACTATCAGCTCCGCGTAGAATGGACCGGTGGGCCGAAGGAAACCAACGGCGCCTATGGCATCTATCCAGTCGAAAGCCAGGATGTGCTGGTTGATAGCGTGCTGGTACGTGGGGCATCGGATGCAGGCATCTATGTAGGCCAGTCACGCAACATCGTGGTGCGCAATTCGGTCGCGCTGGAAAATGTAGCGGGCATCGAGATTGAAAATAGCTACGACGCCGACGTTCACGATAATCTGGCAACCCGCAACACTGGCGGCATATTGGTGTTTGACCTGCCCAACTTGTTGCAGATGGGCGGCAAGAATGTGCGCATTTTCGAAAATGTCGTGGTCGACAATTCGACCCCCAATTTCGCGCCCAAAGGCAATATCGTCGCCAATGTGCCCACCGGAACCGGGGTGATGGTGATGGCGAACCGCAATGTGCATGTGTTCGACAATATGCTCGGCCAGAATGGCACCACCAATGTCATGGTGGTAGGCTATCGCTATCCGCAGACCGACCCGAAATACGACCCTATTGCCAGAGGCGTCGCCATCTGGGGTAATCAGCATGATAAAGCAGGCTGGGACCCCAAATTTCCGGGTAGTCAGCAGATCGCCCAAGCATTGGGTGGAAGCCTGCCTCCGATTTTCTGGGATGGCGCAGGCGGCGATGATGCAAAGCCAGTGGTTGCCGACCCCGTTCCCGCGATTTCTCTGGGTCTTGCCGACCTGAAGGCATCTCCTGAAAGCGCACAGCCCGTGATGCTGCAGAACAGTGCTAACCTGCCGCAGGAATTGCCGCGTATCCGGCTACCTGAATCGATGGAGGAGGCGGTCCGCTGATGCGATTGCTGATCGCCGCTGTGGCGGGGCTTGCGCTTGCCGTTTCGGTCAAAGGAAAGCCAGCGGACATAAACGATAGCGCAATTGTTTCGCCCGAGTTTCCCGCATCGCTTGCAGCTTATGGCTTTTTCGCCGGCGGTGCGGATAAGCCGTCGCCGGCACTGCTGCCTTATGCGCTGCGAACGCCATTGTTCACCGACTATGCCGAAAAGCAGCGTTTCCTCTATCTGCCGCCCGGTGAGAAGTTTGGCGTGGGTGCAGATGGGCGATTGCAATTCCCGTTGGGCAGCGCACTCATCAAGAGTTTTGGCTACCATGACGCCAGCGGAAAACTTAATATCATCGAAACCCGACTATTGCTGCACCGTGCAGAGGGCTGGGTCGCCTTGCCCTATGTCTGGAATGCCGATGGCAGCGATGCGGTTTTGAAGGTTGGCGGAGCGCGTAAGCCGGTTGAATTCAGCAAGCCTGACGGCACCAAGATGGTCATCAGCTATTCAGTGCCCAACAAAAACCAGTGCAAGCAATGCCATTCGACCAAGGATAGCGTGATGCCCGTCGGGCCTGTGTGGCAGAACCTTTCCTTTGCAAATGCGAAGGCTCGCCTTGCATTTGAAGCGCGCGGTGCTGGACCTTCCAAATTGGCCGCACTCGAAGCGAAATGGGATGATCCCAATTCCGGTGCGTTGGAGGCGCGAGCACTCGCCTATTTGCGTGTCAATTGCGGGCATTGCCACAAGCCGACCGGGTCAGCCTCCAATTCCGGACTTTTCTATGATGACCATGAACGCAATCCAGCCGCGCTCGGCATCGGCAAACGCCCGGTTGCTGCGGGCAGGGGATCGGGCAATTTCGATTTCGTTATTGAGCCGGGACATCCCGAACGTTCGATCCTGATCTTTCGGATAAAAAGCACCGATCCCGGTATCGCCATGCCCGAATTGGGGCGTGCGACTGCGCATGATGAAGGCGTCGCGCTCTTAGAGGCATGGATAAAGTCGCTGCCGACGAGCTAGATTATTGCCGCATCATGGCAGCCAGACGGTATCCGCCCCCTGTCCAAGGTTCAAAATAGCCCTCAATCGCCGGATGGCTCACTGGCCCGTTCTCGGCATCGGGCAGCAGGTTTTGCTGGCTGACATAGGCGATATAGCTGCTGTCTGCATTTTCGGCGAACAGATGGTAGAAAGGCTGATCCTTGTGCGGGCGTACAGCCTCCGGAATGGCATCATACCATTCGTCGCTATTGGCGAAGACCGGGTCGATATCAAACACCACGCCGCGAAAGTCGAAGATGCGGTGTCGCACGACATCGCCGATGGAAAAGCGGGCTTCGGCGATGGGCGGCATTTCTGGATTCGCTTTCATGGGGCCAATATCGTTGTCCAAAGCCATTCTTGCAACCTTGCGCTTGGCAAAGCCGGAATCATTCGCTAATGGCCGCGCTCTGTCGCACGGGCGCGCCTTTTACAGGCATCGACCAAAGCCCTAAAAGACATGCGGACAGATGCCGGAGTGGTCGAACGGGGCGGTCTCGAAAACCGTTGTGCCAGTAATGGTACCCAGGGTTCGAATCCCTGTCTGTCCGCCATTTTCTCTGGTGACCTATTCTTCAAGACTCATCTATTGGGGACATTGATGACGTAGTCGTCTGTGATCCGCGGGTTGCGGCGTTGTTGATGCAAAAGCGCCACGCCTTGTCCAGTCAACGAACGAACATCTTGTATAAGGTGCGCCTGATCGAAATATCCGAAATCCTGGGCCAATGCTGACCAATCTGGAGCGTTGGAGCAGTCAGCGCGCAACAACAGTTTCATAAGCCTGACATGACGAGCATATTGTTTTGGCGAAATCCCGATTTCATCTTCAAAATGCCGCCTCAACGATCTTATCGGTTTGTCCAACAGTTTCGCGATGTCAGAGATTCGCGCCTGGCCTTGTGATTGTCTGATCCATTTCGCTGTGTGTGCAACTGACGGACGGTTACGCATTTTGGCGCGCGGAAAGCGGCTTAAATATTTGCACAATTCGGTGGCCACTTTTTGAGCCGGAGCGCCGCTTTTTGCGACACGTAGAGCTGTTTCAAAAGCCAATGGCGCAGGAACGATTACATCCTGGTCAACAATCTCCAGGGGATGAACATCAAGTAGCGCAGGTGCAACCTCGGGAAATAGGCGGACAGCGATAATTTCGCAGGAACTACCGTTGTTATTCCACCGAGGTAGGCTGACCGGACCGAGTAGCGCCACATGGACATCCAAAAGTTCACTTTTTTGCTCATTCCACTTTCGAATGATTGCGATGCAGGCCTTCCAATGCGGAACGAGCATTTGCCTGGACAGCGGATATGAACCTTCACCGAAAATCCAGACAGCTTCAGCGAGGTCTGCTAGCGGACCTTCGATATCAAGCCATCGATATTCATGAAGTGGGTCACACTTCCACGTCGCAGTTTCATAGTTTTGAAGCATCATCCTCTATCGCCGCATCATGTTAGGCTCGCAACCTTTGGGAGAATTGAAGCTTTTACCCCAAGCGGGCAATTCTGGCTATGACAGTCTATGATCTTGTTAGAGGTCATTTCCGGGTGGACTTGCATAAACCGGCAACCGGTCCGCTGAGGGCGCCGGCCGGAGGCGCAATGTCCAATAGGCAGGCGATGCTCGGTGCGAGTTGCAGCATATTGGCTGCTCCGTTCGATATCTTACCAATGTCCGGGCCTTTTCCGTATAAAATAGCGCCAATCCCTGGCGTTCCGGCGATATGGCCATGCACGCCGGGGCTCCCCTGATTTAGAAATCCGCCCGCCACATGTTCGACCTCTGCGTGCGAAAGTCCGGATTTGGCAAGAGTCTCTCGATCGAATGATAGAGGGAAAATATATCTTCGAGTTGGGGATTTGCGGGAATCTAGACTGAATCCGGCAACGGTGCTGATGAAAAGATCGCCGGTATTTGCATCATGGTCGATTGCGAGATCGGACAGAGCTTCCCGTGTGCCAACAAATGCGAAAATCGGGGAGTTGGAACTGTCTTTGAGTTCACGGAGCCGGTCTTGCAAATCTTGCACGATTTCCAGTTTCCGCTTGCGACTGATGTGACCGCCAATCCTGTCGTCACTGTTGATATAAATATGTGCCGACGCGCCAGAGGTAAATATTCCTATGTCGGGGTGCTTCCCTCCGACGGCGTAACCCCATGATTCGATTAATGAAGAAATCGCGACAGCACTATGGGTGGGTACCATGCCGTGATCGGAGGCGACGATAAAGTTTGTATTTTTCGAATGTGTCTTATCCGCAATTTCTCCAATCCCTCGGTCGAGTAAAAGATATGCGCGTTTGACTTTTTCCGAATACAGTGCCGTTTTTGTATCATGGTCAAGTTGAAGCGTTGAACTGACCAGATATTTATGTTGTACGGTATCGAGATAAGGCAGGTACCCAAGCAACAAATCCCAGTCCGAGTGATTCAACAGCAGGTCGAGCGCGTCCAGAGCATATTTTGCCTGATATTCGTTTAGCGCGTCAAATCCGGCTTCGCTAATCCGGCCAGCATGCAACCCTCGGGCATCCAAAGTGCCTGGCCACGGACCAAGTTTTGAAATGACAGCTGCGGCCATATTTGAATTCGCGTCGGTGTAATATGGCTGTCCCCAATAGACCTCAACTTCACCAGTCAATGGGTCCATGCTGTTCAGCCAAAGAGCATTGGTGACTGGTTTTCCATTTTCGACTCGATGCAGAGGGAAAATGCGGTCGGAAGCCAATTCGTTGATGCGGCCATCCTCGCTGCGCACCAGTAATGTAAATCCTTTGTTCCCATCGCCATGGCGCGATTGAAGCGCAAAGCCAATCAGTCCATCAGTGATGATTTTTGGCAGGGTGCTTTGATTTGGTTGCGGAACCAGCCAAGTGAGGTTTTCAGAGTCGGAAGATCGTCTGGCATCTGCCAAGCCTCCGGCAATTGGAGCCAATTTTATTACAACGGATTCCTGGCTGCTTTGAACAAAGTTGAGCATATAGTCACAGACATAATTTTCAGTACGTCCGTCGAACCCTGGTGCGGCAAGGCAGGCGGTTCGCTTACCTTGGCGCCGCGCCGCTGCCACGATCGTTTCCGCCGAGCTGACATAGGCGAATGCGTCGGAGCCCTGGGGTAGTTCGATATTCGGAACAGCAAAGGTTTGACCGACCGCTCCTGATTTGGAAGGCGATGCGCCGGAAAAAATGGCAACATGCGATGGCCCGGTACTGGCGACGTTGATGGGTGTCAGTTCGCGGGCTTGGTAGCCCTTCTTTTGGCTCTGTTTGATAATCCCGATTTGGTCGAGTTGGTCGTCGGCGAGCAAAGCGTCAACATATTCGTCCGACGCCCCGTCCAAGGTAAGCAAAACCGTTCTGGTCTTTGGCGATGAAACCGTTGTACATCCGGCAAGGCTAATCGTGGCCAATGACAGCGCCAGATAATAACTCAATTTATGCATAAAATGGATCCCGTGTACCGGTTGAAACAAGCGGGATGGGAATTGTCGGGAATTTTCTAACTGTCTTGGAAAAATCGGCCAAACTGGCTAAATCGAAAATAAGCAGGGGCTTTTCAGCTCGCGCTTCTTACCACTGGCTAAAAATTGACCGAATCTCCGGTATCAAGGCTTTTTGATCTCGATCGTCGAAATAGGCAGGCCGTACACCTGCATATTATGGCTATGGCACAGCTGGTGAAGCGCGAAGATTGTGCTCATTGCTTGCGGTCGACCCATGGCGTCATGCGCTGCATTGATCGCCTCTTTCGCCATTTTGAGGGCGAAACGTGGTTTGGCCGCGATCACGCTGGCCATGCCGAGCGTTGCGGTTTCTAGTTCGGCTAGCGGCACAACGCGGTTGATGAAACCTGTCGCGGCGGCTTCCTGCGCGCTGATCCAGCCTGCCGTGAACAGCAGTTCCTTGGCCTTGCGGATGCCAAAGTCATAGGGATGGTTGAAGAATTCGGTGCCGCAAACACCCAAATCGATGGTGTTGTCGCAAAATGCGGCGTTGTCTGAGGCAATCACAAGGTCGCACGCCATCACCAGCATCAATCCGCCCGAGATGCAGCGACCCTGCACCTGCGCGATGGTTGGCTTGGGCACATTGCGCCAGCGTTCGGTAAGGTCGAGATAGACCTCTTTCTCCACTGCATAACGGCCTTCGGCGCCGGGCGCAGTGAAATCGGCCCAATTACCAAGGACATCAAAGTCGGTTGGCTGCACATCGCGTTGCTTCAGGTCATGCCCGCTGCTGAAATCCGGGCCGTCAGCTGCAAGAATGATGACCGCGACTTCCTCGTCGCGCGCACATTCGGTGAATGCCGCGTCGAGCTGGTAGAGCATGGCGAAATTCTGGGCATTGCGCTTTTCTGCGCGGTTGAGGACGATGCGGGCAACGCCTGCAGCAGGGTGCTCGATCTTGACCAATGGCTCGCCTGCCTCATTGGTTTTGATGACGGTCATCGCATATCCTCCCTCGCATCACAGCCGGACTCGGCTCTCCTGATGCAATGGCTATCAATGCCTGACCTGTGCGCATAGCGTGAAATTTAACTGATCAATTAATATGCGGTTGCACTTGCCGGACAAATTTGGTCAATGGCGCGCATGACTGACAATGAACGCATTCCCGTTATTATCGGCGTAGGCCAGATCAATGATCGCCCCGACGATCCCGACAACGGCCTCGATCCGCTTGGCCTGATGGTGCAGGCGCTGAAGCGCGCCGAAACGGACAGTGGGGTTTCGTTGCTGGCACAATTGGATAGTGTGGCGGTTGTCGATCAGATCAGTTTCCGCGATCTCAACCCGCTCGATCGCAAGCTGGCCGATGCACTCGGCGCGAACCCATCGGTTTGCTACCAATCCGAAGCGCCGCATGGCGACACGCCGATCCGCCTGTTGAACGAAGCTGCAAACCGCATTGGGGCAGGGGAGATCAAGCTGGCTGCGGTGGCTGGCGCAGAGGCTTTGCGGACGATTGCAGGCCGCCTGGCCAAACATGCAACGCCGCAATCGGATGTGTTCGAAGGCGTCCGCAAGGAAGCCAAGCGCGAACCGGGTTATGCGCAGCAACATGGGCTTAACGCCCCGGTTGATGTCTATCCGCTTTATGAAAACGCAGGGCGTGCGGCCTATGGTCAGACGCTGGCCGAGGCACAGCAGGAAAGCGGAGCAATCTGGTCGCGTTTCAGTGAGATTGCAGCGGGCAATGAAGGGGCCTGGATTCGCAAGCCGACATCCCCTGAAGAAATCATCACTTCGAACGAGAAAAATCGTCCGCTGGCTTTTCCCTATAACAAGCTGATGGTTGCAAATTCGTCGGTCAATCAGGGAGCCGGTTTCATTGTCGCCAGCCTTGCCGAGGCGCGCCGTCTGGGTGTTTCTGACGACAAGATGATCTATGTAGGAATGGGCGCAGCGGCAAAGGAGGCCTATAGCTTCTTGCAGCGCGACCGCTACGACCGCTCGGTCAGCATGGAAACCTCGATCCGCCGCACGCTTGAACTCAACAAAATGAGCGGCGCGGATTTTGATTTCGTCGAGTTGTACAGCTGCTTTCCCTGCGTTCCCAAGATGGCGCGCCGTATCCTCGGTTGGCCAGCGGAAAAGCCGGCGACGGTGTTTGGCGGCCTGACTTTCGGCGGCGGGCCAATCGCCAACTATATGAGCCATGCTGTGGTTTCGATGGTCGAGAAGTTGCGCAACGAAGGCACCAACGGCTTCCTGTTTGCCAATGGCGGTTTTGCGACCGACAACCACTGCATTGTGGTTTCCAACAAGCCCCTGGTGGCCGCGCAGTTTCCGCAGAATTTCGATTATCAGGCAGAGGCGGATGCCGCGCGAGAAACGGTGCCTGAACTCGAAAAGGATTATGTCGGTGCAGGAAATGTAGAGACTTACACCGTGTTTTATGGCCGCGATGGGAGCCCCAAGGGCGGTGTCGTGGTCGCACGCACGCCCAATGGTGACCGCACCCTGGCGCATGTCGATGCGACCGATGGCGCGATGGTTGAATTCCTCACGAGCGGAAAGGAAGAACCTGTCGGAACTTCAGGTTCAGTTGTCGCCGATGCCGGTGGCCGCAGGATTTGGGCCCGCGCTTAAGCGGGCTCCTTTACCCTCAGCGTAGCAAGCGCTGCCAGCGCCATCACGGCAGCGGCGAAGGCCATTGTCCAAATGGGTTCGGTCGGGAAGAATGCCTTCAGGATTGATCCCATCACTGTTGCCACCAGAAGCTGCGGCACGACGATGAAGATGTTGAACAGCCCCATATAGATACCAAGCTTGCCCTGCGGCAGGCTGGATGCGAGGATTGCGTATGGCATTGCGAGGATTGATGCCCATGCGATGCCGATGCCGATTTCCGCAAGTAACAGCATCTGCGGATCGCGGATGAACAGGAAGGCGGTAAAACCTGCCGATCCAGCCAGAAGGCAGGCCATGTGCGTGCGCACCTTCCCGATGCGCTCGGCAAGTTTGGGCAAGATGAAAAGGGCGGCGATAGCGGCTACGCCATTGTAAACGGCAAACAGGATGCCGACCCAATTGCCACCTTCATTATAGGCCCCCGAAGCGGGGTCGCTTGAGCCAAAGGCATATTGGGCGACGACCGGTGTCGTGTAGATCCACATAATGAACAGTGCCGACCAGCTGAAGAACTGCGCCAGCGCCAGTTTCTTCATGATTTCGGGCATTCCCGAAAAATCACCAACGATGTGGCTCAGCATATTGTTGCTGCGGCCACCTTTGGCCAGTTGGATGGCTACGATACTGGCAAGGCCATAGCCTGCCATCAGACCAGCGAGCAGATACACTTCTTTCTCGAGTCCCATGATGGAAACCAGCATCGCGACGCCAGCGCCTGCGGCAATCCACACCAATGCAGAAACGGACGAACGCGCTGCGAGGGCGCGAACGGTTGAGCTATCGCCGTCGGCGTTGTCCTGTCCGAATGCACGCAATTCTTCTGGGCTATATTCCTGCGTGCTGAACACCGTCCACAAAACGGAAAGCAGATAGATCAAACCGCCGAACCAGAAGCTGTATTTAACAGTGTCGGGGATGCCGCCGCCCGCCACTTCGTTGGCCACCCCCAGATGATCGAGCACCCAAGGGAATATCGAACCGACGACAGCGCCTGCACCGATAAAGGCAGTTTGCAGCGAATAGCCTGCCGTATGCTGGTCTTTGCGCAGCATGTCGCCAACAAAGGCCCGGAACGGCTCCATCGAAACATTGATCGACGCATCAAGTATCCAGAGCATAACCGCGGCAAACCAGAGGGCAGGGGCGAGCGGCATCACAAAGAGCGCTAGAGACGCCATGATCGCGCCAGCAAGGAAATAGGGGCGTCGACGGCCGAGTTTGCCCAGCCACGTCCGGTCGCTCATATGGCCAATGACAGGCTGCACCAGCAAACCGGTCAGCGGCGCAGCAATCCACAACGCCGTCAGGTTATCGAGGCTTTCACCCAGCGACTGGAAGATGCGCGACATGTTCGCATTTTGTAGCGCGAACCCGATTTGTATCCCGAAGAAGCCGAACGAAATATTCCATAAGCCCCAAAAGCCCTGACGCGGCTTTTCCATAACCCTCTCCCGATTATCTTTTGCGGCAACTTGGCAGCGAATTGGCAGGGCGGCAATATTTCGTGCAGCGCGATACGGTTACGTATACGAATACGTAGGCTCAATGCGCTCCGCAGGATTTGCGGACAACAAGCTTCGCCGGAAGAGTGTAGCTTTCCGCGCTCTTGCCCTCGATAAGCTTGAGCAATGTGTCGACCAGAACTTCGCCAGCTGCCCGATAATCCTGCTGCACCGTCGTCAATGGCGGATGGGCAAGGCTGGCTGCGGGAATATCGTCGAAGCCGATAACGGCAATATCACCCGGGATAGTCAAACCAGCAGCTTCGATTGCCCTGATGGCACCGATGCCGATAAGGTCGCTTGCAGCAAAAATAGCGTCGAACCTGACGCCGCTGTTGATCAATTGCTGCGCAGCATCAAAGCCAGACTGCTCGGTATTGAAGGCATCGACCTGCAAGTCGCCCGATATGTTCAGCCCTGCAGCAAATATTGCATTGCGTGCTCCCAAATATCTGTCCCGGAATTCGGGGTAGTGATCAGATGCATCGCCGAGGAAGGCGATGTCTTTCCGGCCAAGCGCGATCAGATGCTCCGCGGCCGATCGTCCGCCGTCCATATTGTCGCAGCCGATCGTTGTTCCCATTTCATCCTGACCGCCGACCAGCCCCCAGCGAACGAAATGCGTTCCTTGCTGGATAAGCTGCTCCAGCTTGGGCTGGTATAGCTCGTAATCGCCATAGCCGAGCAGGATGATGCCATCGGCTTTTCGGCTGTCTTCATAATCGACATGCCAGTTGGCCGACAGCTGCTGAAAGGAAATCAGCAGGTCATGATTCCGCCGGGCCGCTGTCCGGGTGATCGATGCCAGCATTGACAGAAAGAAAGGGTTTATGCCGGTTTCGTCCGGCGTCGGGTCTTCAAAAAACAGCAATGCCAATGTGTTTGAGCGCTGGGTGCGCAAGCTCGATGCGTTCTTGTCGACTTTATAGTTCAGTTGCTGTGCAATTGCCTCGATGCGTTTGCGCGTTTGCTCCGAAACCGAGGGGCTACCGCGCAAGGCGCGCGATACCGTAGGCTGCGAAACGCCAGCGAGTTGCGCGATATCGAACGATGTCGGCTTATGTGGTGGCATATGGTGTGCCCAGCTCTCCTGTAACAATCCTTAAGCGCGGCGTTGCATTCCTGCAACGACGTTACCGCATAATTCTGAATACGTATGTGAATAACTGTCATTTGGCGTGCGCGCCGTAGTAATTAAACAGCGATGGCCAAACTGGGAGGCCATGCACTTTAGGTTGCAACAAAGCGGTGCAGCAACGACTGGGCCGCAAAAGAGGGGATACAGGATGTCTGCTTCGTGGAACACGAATGAAGTACGTGCGCGCCTTGCGCATACGACCAGCGCGACCGCGCTGGCCTTTGCAGTTTTTGCTGCGCTGCCTGGTGCAGCTTATGCACAGGATGCAGCTGAAGATGTTGCAACTGAAGAAGATGCGATCGTCGTTACCGGCTTCCGTGCGGCGTTGGAAAATGCCGTCGCTGAAAAGAAAAATGCTGAACAAATCGTCGAAACGGTTTCCGCGGAAGATATCGGCAAATTGCCTGACGCATCCATTGCGGAATCCATTGCGCGCTTGCCGGGCCTCACGTCGCAGCGCCTAAACGGTCGTTCTGCTTTCATCTCAATCCGCGGCTTTGGTCCGGACCTTTCTCAGACCCTGCTCAACGGACGCGAACAGACATCGACCGGCGACAACCGCGCGGTTGAATTTGATCAATATCCCTCCGAAATGGTCAGCCAGGTCAATGTCTACAAGACTCCGTCCGCGAACATCATTGGCCAAGGTCTTGTCGGCACCGTCGACATCCGGACCGCCCGTCCGTTGGAAACGGGCAAACGCGTTCTAGCTCTTGGCGTCAAAGGAAGCCTCACCGATCTCGGCAAGCTGAACGCAGGGTCGAATGACAAGGGCTATCGCGTCAATGCGACCTATATCGACCAGTTTGGCGGCGATACTGTCGGGATTGCGCTCACTGCGAACTATGTCGATGAATCCTATCAGGTTCAGGAATATAATGCATGGGGATATAATGATTTTGCCGGCAATCGCTTGATTGGAGGTAACAAATCCTTTGTTACTTCGACCAATCTTCGTCGTTTGGGCCTTGGCGGCACACTGCAGGGCGACCTGTCGGATAACGTCCGTCTGACTGCCGACCTGTTCTATTCGAAATTTGATGACGACATCATCAAGCGCGGCATCGAGCTCCCATTGTCGAGCGCGTTTGGCTGGACCGCTGCGGGTATCAACCCGGGTTACACTGTGGAAGATGGCCATATCGTCAATGGCACGTTCACCGATATCGAAGCGGTTGTGAACAACCACAAGCTGGTTCGTTCGGCAGACTTGTTCTCGAGCGGTCTGAATGTCGACTGGGATATCGGCAATGGCTGGAATGCGACTTTTGATTGGGGCACTTCGCGCACCGACCGCAACGAACTGGTATTTGAATCCAATGCCGGTACAGGCCGTGGCCAGGGCGTTGGCGCCCGCGACACCATCGGTTTCACGCAAAGCACTTCGGGCACCGTTTTTAACCCGACGCTTGATTATTCCGACCCGAACCTGATCCGTCTGACCTCACCCATGGGCTGGGGTGGCATCGCTGGTGGTCAGGATGGCTATTATAACGATCGTATCGTAGATGACGAACTGTCGACGGTCCGCTTCGATCTTGAAAAGGAACTGGACGGTTTCTTCTCCGCGGTTCGTGCAGGTGTTGCGTTTAACGATCGCAAGAAGTCGCTTTATGCCGATGAATATTTCGTTGTGCTCGCGAGCGGCGCTGCCGATCTGCGCGTTCCTGACCAATATCTGCTGCGTCCGACCAATCTGAACTATCTCGGCCTTGGGCCGGTGATCAGTTATGATCCGCAGGAACTGCTGGAAGGCGGCATTTACCGCTTAGTACCGAATGCAGTTCAGGATGTGATTTCGAAAAATTACGTTGTGGAGGAAGAGCTTCTCACCGGCTATCTGCAGGCAGCCATTGATACCGAACTGGGTTCGAACCAGTTGACCGGTAATGTTGGCGTTCAGGTCATCAAGACCGAGCAGAGCAGCTCAGGCGCATTGTTCTTCAGCGGCGTCGCAACGCCAACCACGCTGGGTGCGAACTACACAGATTGGCTGCCCAGCTTGAACCTGTCGCTGCGCACACCAAGCGATTTTGTCTTCCGTGTTGGCCTTGCCCGCGAAATCCAACGCCCGCGTATGGACCAGATGCGCGTCTCGATCGGCTATGGCGTAGATCGCGGCGGTACGACCCCGATCATCCGTGGTAGCGGTGGCAATCCCTTCCTGAAGCCGATCCGTGCCAATGCGGCCGATCTTACCGTTGAAAAATATTTCGGCACCAAAGGCTATGTGGCCGCTCAGCTCTTCTACAAGAAGCTGCTGAATTGGATCTATAATGCCGAGTTCGAATTCGACTATACGGGCTTCCCGCTGGGTGCCGAAGTTGTTCCATCGCGCATTGGTACGCTTAACGCACCGCTGAACGGTGATGGCGGCAAGATTTATGGTATCGAACTGGCGGGTACTCTGCCGTTTGAAACATTGACCCCTGCGCTTGAAGGTTTCGGTGTGACAGGCGGCGTATCTTATACCAAGAGCAAGCTGCGTCCCGCTCCGGGTCAGCCTTATGGCGACATTGACGGCTATTCGCGCTGGGTTGCCAACGGTACGGCTTATTTCGAAAAGAATGGTTTCAGCGCCCGTGGTAGCGTCCGTTATCGTTCGACCTTCCAGGGTGAACTGTCGGGTTTTGGCGGCAACCGCGTCCGTCGCCGTGCACGCGGTGAAATGATCGTCGACGCTCAGCTTGGCTATGACTTCCAGCCTGGAAGCAGCCTTGAAGGCCTGTCATTGTTCATTCAGGGCCAGAACCTGACCAACGAGCCTTTCTCAACGACTAATCCAGGCGCGCCGCTCGAAGTCATCGATTATCAGACCTATGGCCGCCGTTACCAGGCTGGCATCACCTTCAAGTTCTGATACCTAAGCTTTGGGGACGCTGCCATAGGCGGCGTCCCTTTCATTTTCGGGCCCTGGTGGCTCCGTGAACGAGGCAGGCAGGACCGATGCGCATAGTCATTGTAGGAGGCGGATCTGCAGGCTGGATGGCAGCAGCAGCGCTATCGCGGCTGCTGACGCCAGAATGGAAGATAACCCTCGTCGAATCTGATCAAATCGGCACAGTCGGTGTTGGTGAGGCAACAATTCCGCAGATATTGCTGTTCAACGGCGTGTTGGGCATTGATGAGAATGAATTTCTGAAAGCAACCAAGGGCACGTTCAAGCTCGGCATCGAATTTGATGGCTGGCGTGCACCAGGCCAGCGCTACATGCATGCCTTCGGTCAGGTTGGACGCGATCTGGGTTTGATTCCATTCCATCATTATTGGTTGCAAGCAAAGGCGCGAGGCACGGCCAAATCTCTCGGTCATTACAGTCTTTCGGAATGTACTGCCCGCGCAAACCGTTTCTCTCGCACCGATCCGCTACCGCAGGCGCCTTTGGGAGCGCCCGCCTATGCCTATCATTTTGACGCCGGGCTTTATGCTGCGATGCTGCGCAAATTTTCCGAAGCGCGCGGTGTTGTCCGCCACGAAGGCCGGATCGTCGACGTGCAGCTGGAAAGCGAAAGCGGCGGGGTTGCCGCGATCAAACTCGAAAGCGGTGAAATGGTCGAGGGCGATCTTTTCATCGACTGTTCCGGTTTTCGCGGCTTGTTAATCGGCGATGCTGTCGGTTCGGAATATGTCGACTGGTCGAAATGGCTACCGTGTAACCGGGCACTTGCGGTGCCTTGCAAATCTGCGGAAAAGCTGTTGCCTTATACGCGGGCGATCGCGCGTGAGGCAGGCTGGCAATGGCGCATTCCGTTGCAGCATCGCATTGGCAATGGTTATGTCTATTGCAGCGACCATATCGATGATGACAGCGCGGCGGCGACGCTGCTTGCCAATCTCGACGGTGAGCCGCTGGCTGACCCAAAGCCTATCCGCTTCACGACTGGTCATAGACGGCATTTCTGGAAGAAAAATGTGGTTTCATTGGGGCTCTCCTGCGGATTTCTCGAGCCGCTGGAATCGACCAGCCTCCATCTTGTCCAATCGGGTATAAAGCATCTGATCGACCTGTTGCCAGCAGGCGGCATCGCTGGGGCAGAAGTGGAACGTTTCAACCGCCAGATGACGTTCGAGTTTGAGACAATTCGCGATTTCCTTGTGTTGCACTATTGGGCGAACGGCCGCGATGAACCATTTTGGCAGGCCTGCCGCAATCTTGAGCTGCCCGACAGCCTGCAGCACAAATTGGAACTCTTCAGATCGAGCGGTCGCCTGTTTCGTTACAATGAAGAGCTATTCACCGAGACTGGATGGTTGCAGGTATTGATCGGGCAGGGAATTGAACCAGCCTCTTACCATCCGCTTGCCAATGCACCCGGTGATGACGCGGTCGATAAATATCTTGCGTCTATAGAAGAGGTCATTGCCGCTAAAACCCGGCTAATGCCTGAACATTCCGACTATATACGCCAAAATTGTTCTTCCGGAGAATTATGATGCGCAGACTTCTCCTCGCTGCGGCTTTGGCTGCGACTGCTGTCACGCCGCTTTCTGCGCAATCGTTCCGCGATCGTTTGCCCGAGGATGAAGTGATCTATTTCGTCCTGCCGGATCGTTTCGCCAATGGTGATCCCCAAAACGATACCGGAGGAATCAAGGGTGACAGGATGAAGCATGGCTTCGATCCAACCCACAAGGGTTTCTACCAGGGCGGTGACCTGAAAGGGCTGACGGATCGGCTCGATTATATCCAGTCGCTGGGTATGACCGCGATCTGGTTTGCACCCATTTTCAAGAACAAACCGGTGCAAGGCGGGGTTGGTCAGGAAAGTGCTGGCTATCACGGCTATTGGGTGACCGATTTCACCTCGGTCGATCCCCATTTCGGAACGAATGGAGAGTTCAAAGCCTTTGTTGACGCTGCCCACGCACGTGGGATGAAGGTCTATATGGACATCATCACCAACCATACAGCCGATGTCATCCAGTATAAGGAATGTCCGACATCTGCCTGCGCCTATCGCAGTCGTGCCGATTTTCCCTATTCACGGCGCGCCGCTGACGGTGCCGATATCAATAAGGGTTTCGAAGGCGACAGGGTGCGCACGGCGGACAATTTTGCCAAATTGACCGACATGAATTTCGCCTACACACCAGTCGTTCCGAAGGCGGAAGCCAATGTAAAGGTACCCGCCTGGCTCAACGATGTGCGCTATTACCACAATCGCGGCGACACCACCTTTCGCGGCGAAAATAGCACGATGGGTGATTTTGTCGGGCTCGACGATCTCTACACCGAAAATCCGCGCGTCGTGGACGGGTTCATCGAAATCTACGGATCGTGGATCAACAAATTTGGTATTGATGGCTTCCGTATCGATACTGCCAAGCATGTGAACCCGGAATTCTGGCAGAAATTTGCGCCTGCAATGCTGGATCGGGCCAAGGCGCGCGGAATTCCGAATTTCCACATATTCGGCGAAGTTGCGAACGAAGGTGTCAACGTCCACGAACAGGCCTATTACACGCGTGTTGCGGGCCTTCCATCAGTGCTGGACTTCGCATTTCGCCGTGCTGCGATCGAAGCCGTAGGCGGACGGCTTGGTACCGAAGTGTTCAATCAATTGACCGATGCTGACACGCTCTATGCCGAAACAACCAACGGCGGAAAACGGTTGCCGACATTTCTTGGCAATCATGACAATGGGCGGTTTGCTCGCGAAATGCGGATGGTGAAACCGCAAGCGGGCGACGCGGAAATCCTGAAGCGCGTCCAGCTTGGTCACGCGCTGATGTTTACGATGCGCGGCGTACCTACAATCTATTCAGGCGACGAACAGGGTTTTGCAGGCGATGGCAATGATCAGGATGCGCGCGAAACACTGTTCGCATCGAAGGTCGCAGTCTATCTCGACAACAAACTGGTGGGAACGCAGTCGGATCATCGCCGTGATAATTTCAGCCAGTCACATCCGATCTATTCGACCATAGCCAAGCTGGCCGACTTGCGGGTGAAACACAGCGCGTTACGGCGCGGCACACAGATCATCCGCAACTATTCGGATGAACCGGGGCTGTTGGCTTTTTCGCGGATTGACGCGGAAAGTGGACAGGAAATCCTGGCTGTGTTCAACACGTCGACAGAGCCTTTGAAAACCAATGTCGAAGTCGAAATGACAGCGACCGGATTTGATGCTTTGATTGGAAAATGTCCCGCGACAACGCGTGCGGCGGGCTCCGCTGCCTTCGAAATCGCGCCGCTCGATTATGCGATTTGTCTCGTAAAATGAACGATATGCAAAAAATACAAGGTTCAACGCAATCTCGCGCAGCGTGGTGGCGCGGTGCCGTCATCTATCAGATTTACCCACGGAGTTTTGCCGACAGCAATAATGACGGGGTGGGGGACCTGCCAGGCATTACGTCAAAGCTGGAATATGTCGCATCGCTTGGCGTTGATGCGATCTGGCTTTCGCCTTTCTTTACCTCGCCGATGCGGGATTTTGGCTATGATGTCGCCGATTATTGTGATGTCGATCCCATTTTTGGGACGCTGGCCGATCTCGATGCGCTGATCGAAAAGGCGCATGGCCTTGGTCTTAGGGTTATTATCGATCAGGTATACTCGCATACTTCGGATCAGCACGCTTGGTTCGCCGAAAGCCGGTCGTCGCGCGACAATCCAAAGGCGGATTGGTATGTCTGGGCCGATCCAAAGGCAGATGGTTCTCCGCCGAACAACTGGCAATCAGTTTTTGGCGGCCCGGCATGGACCTGGGATGCACGTCGTGGTCAATATTATATGCACAATTTCCTGCGCGAACAGCCGCAGATGAATGTGCACAATCCTGAAGTTCAAGAGGCATTGCTGGGAGTTGCCAAATTCTGGCTTGATCGCGGTGTCGACGGCTTCCGCGTGGATGCGATAAATTTTGCCATGCATGATCTGGAGCTGCGGGATAACCCTCCGGCTCCAGCTGGAAATGGCATTCGTACTAGGCCATTTGATTTCCAGTTGAAAGTGCACAACCAGTCGCATCCCGATATTCCGGCTTTTGTTGCGCGCATCCGGGCTTTGACCGATCAATATCCAGATCGGTTCACGGTGGCAGAGGTCGGCGGGGCGGAACCCGACCGCGAAATGAAGGCGTTCACCGCAGGCGACGCCCATTTCAACAGCGCCTACGGTTTTGATTTTCTCTATGCCGACAAGTTGACCCCCGCACTGGTTCGGGAAGCGCTGGAAAACTGGCCGGCAGAGGAAGGGATTGGTTGGCCTAGTTGGGCCTTCTCCAACCATGATGCACCGCGCTGGATCAACCGCTGGGCACCAGAAGGTGCGCGAGATGTTTATGCGCGCATGGTGATGCTGTTGTTTCTGTGCCTTCGTGGGAATGCGATTATCTGGCAAGGCGAGGAACTTGGGCTCACGCAGGTCGACATTCCTTTCGATCGACTGCAAGATCCGGAAGCCATTGCCAATTGGCCACATACGCTATCACGCGATGGAACACGCACGCCGATGCCGTGGAAAGCAGATGCGCCGCACTGCGGGTTTTCAGACCATACGCCCTGGCTTCCTCTTGGAACCGATCATGTCGCATTGGCGATCGACCAGCAGGAAAGATCTGCCGCCTCGATGCTCAGCGCAACAAGGAAATTTGTCTCACTGCGTCAGTCCAACCAGGCTTTGCGGAGCGGCGACATACGCATAATCGAGGCACAGGAAGGCATTCTTGTCTTTCAACGAAAGAGTGCGGAGCAGACCCTTTTGTGCGTGTTCAACATGGGTAATAGCAGCATAAGCTGGACACCCGAAAAGCCTGATGAATGGCGGATAATCGAGACGCTGAATACCACCGAGCGATGGGAAATTGGCGCTTATGGCGCTATCATTGCAGAAGCTATTATTTGATCAGAGTTTCGCGATGCGTACACTGCCCAGTTTTTTCCTTTTGCTGGTTCCGAGGCGTTGAATTTTTTAGCGTATAATTCTGTGATTGAAGGAATGAAAAGCGGCGCTTTTGCATCACGTGCGGTGCTAAGCGCCTATTTTCTAGAATGCGTTCTCTGAACCGTTGCCAGAGCTTGGCTAGTCACGAAGCTTTGATCTCAAATACAAATGCGGCCGCTTAAACTCCAGATTCGTGAAGTCAAAATCGGCTCTTATTCGACCTATTTGGACAGTTAACCACTTTTTACCCTTGCCTCTATGCAATTTGTGCTATGAACAAAGTGCCGGTTGGGGTGGCTAGGCACAAGGTCGCATAAGGAGCGAAATGGCTACCTATAACCCCATATCCGAGGGATCGCCTCGTTTGGCTTTAGATTTGTCAATGCCACAATTTGGTTCCGGTGACCAGTTTGGTTTGCCGATTGTTGGGCGGCATTTCGAAGAAATCATAGTGCGACACGACAAATCCGATCAGATGTTCTGGTGTTTCATGAACCAGCGCGGAAGACCCAGCTACACCTATAGTCTTGGTGCTGAGGTTCAGGAGGTTCAGGACTGGATTGCGGACAATTATGCCCGCCCTGCAAATGGCGGCCCTGACGATCTTCGTTATTTCATCTGCGGGTCAAAGACGCCTGGTATATACAATCTTGGGGGTGACTTGCGGCATTTCGCGGAGTGTATTCGAACACGTGATCTCGCTGCGATGCGCAAATATGCTGAAACCTGTGTGCGAATGCAATTTGCCAACGCAAATGCATTTGGAGCGCCGATCATCACGATGGCGCTCGTGCAAGGTGACGCTTTGGGCGGGGGCTTTGAGCACGCACTGGCGTTCGACATATTGGTCGCGGAGCGCAGCGCCCGTCTTGGATTGCCAGAGATTGTATTCAACCTTTTCCCCGGGATGGGTGCCTATAGTTTTCTGCTGCGCCGGGTTGGTCGCAAGATGGCCGAGCAATTCATTCTTGAAGGTAAAATCTATAGTGCTGAGGAATTATACCAACTCGGAATTGTAGATATCCTGGCAGAAGACGGGCAGGGCGAAGCTGCGATAATCGACTATTGCCAGCGCAACCGGAACCGCTTTGCAGCTGAACGTGCTGTTTACCGCGCGCGCCGTGTTGCCGATCCGGTGGAACTCGACGAATTGATGCGCATCACGACGGTTTGGGCAGAAACTGCCATGACATTGACCGATGCCGACGTCCGCAAGATGGAGCGTCTGGCGGATGCGCAAGAGCGCCGTATCCGGAGGACTTTGTCTCCTATTTAGTTGGATTTGGCGCTGGCGACCGGAACTACCGTCATTGAGTCCAATTCGCTTTTTGCGCGATCAAGTTCCTGTTTGACCTGAGCGAAGTAACTCGGGCCTTTCGCGCTGAAATCAGCTTCGGTGATTTTCTCCAGTTTGCTGCAAAGGGCGGCCAACTGCAGTGCGCCTATATTGTTGGATGCGCTCTTGAAAGCGTGTGCAGCAAAACGGAAAAGTGCCGGATCGCTTGTTTCGAGCGCGCGTTGCATGGTCGCGCTGCTTTCCGTTGAGTCCTCGACAAAACCTTCGATCATACTCGTGATGAAAACTGCATCGCCAATCGAACACAGATAATCGAGGTGACCTTCATCGATGGCTTGATTCGGCGCTGATGCAGAATGATCGCGTGACAGAGGCACCACAATCTGCAGCGGGTCCTGTTTGATGTCGGGAAGGTGCGTCTTAGGCGCCGGACCACAGAATTTTTCGATAGTCTCTAGAAGCAATGCCGCGTTAATCGGCTTGGTCAGGCGCAAATCCATACCTGCACCAAGACAACGGGTTTCGGTCTCGGTTGTGGCGTCTGCTGTGACACCCACGATCGGCAAATGCGCGCGGTTGCCCTCAATTTGGCGCCACATGCGGCAGGCATCAATGCCATTCAAACGCGGCATGTTGACGTCGAGCAAAAGGATGTCGAATTTTTCCTTTTCGAGGATTTCCAATACCTCATCGCCGTCGCAGACCTGCGTAACCTTGTGTCCGGCAGCCTCGAGTATGGCAGTCAATATGTTGCGGTTTGTGCGGTTGTCATCCGCGACCAGCACTGATCGTGGACTATAATCCGATGGTGCCGCCCTGGTCGAAGCCGATGCGCGTTCGTCAAAATGCGGCTTATGTGCGAAAGAACAGCCAATACGAATAGCGCTTCTGAGCTCGTTAAAGCTGGCATCTGCAGGAATTACGGTAGCAAAGGCCGCGCGCAGTTCAATTTCACCAAGATCAGGCTCTACATCATGCGATACCAGCACAGCAGCAACTTCGGCCTCTGTAAACATTTTCCAAACCGGCGCTTCCGCATCCAGTTCATTCGCCACCCGGTCATCAATCATGGCAATGTCGAAATCGGCAAGTTTGACCGAAGCCAGCGCCCGCTCCAGTTCGACTGAACTCCGGCAACTGACGCTCTTGACCAGATAGTTTCCTGCGTTTTGCGCCTTGGCCAGCAACTCATGCTCAAACATTCCGAGCGCCAACACTTTTACAGGCGAGCTTTGTTCACTGTCATAAGCGCTGTTTTCCGCTTCTGCCAGCGATACGGGCAATTCGACAAGGAATGTACTACCTTTGCCAATGACACTATCGACACTGATTTGCCCGCCCACTTGCGTTACAAGCTGGCGGCAAATCGCAAGACCCAGTCCGGTGCCGCCGAAACGGTTCATAACCGTGTCGTCTGCTTGCTGGAAGGGCTCGAAGATCTTGGCAACGGCGTCGTCCGCAATTCCAATTCCGGTATCGCTAACGGTGAACCACAGGATTGCTTTGCCTTCGGCCTCGCGAAGCCCGGCATTAACGGAGACAGTACCGGCTTCGGTAAACTTGATGGCATTTCCAGTCAGGTTCAAAAGGATGTTGCGGATTATGTCGGCAGGGCCGTCGACGATCCGGTCGCTCAAAGGCTCGGCGGCAATCTGAAGGCCGATTAACTTATCGTCCGCCCGAACCAGCATGATATCGCGGACCTCCGCCAAAAGGTCGGTGATCCGCAGAGGCCGCATCACGACTTGTGCGGCGTTGCTATCGCTTCGGGCGATTTGGATGAGCTGGTCGATGAGGTGCAACAGATGCTCACCGGCGAGCACACTGGCTTCAACCATGTCGTGCTGGTTCTTGGGCATCGCCATCGCGCGCAGATGGTTGCCATAGCCGATGATCGCGTTGAGCGGTGTGCGCAACTCGTGGCTGACACTCGCCAGAAAATAGCCTTTCGCCCGGTTGGCCGCTTCGGCAGCTTCTTTTGCGAGCGACAGCTTCTTGATAAGTGTCGAGCAATAGGCTGGAATAACAATAAGCGCCAATATCAGACTGATGCCAAGTGTGCGGTTGGGTTCCCAATAGTCAGTCGTAAATACAACCGTGCTGAAAGCTGCAACTGCCAGAGCCGATGCAATAACAAGATATTTGACGCCAAATCGGAAGCCGTTGCCTAAAATCACCCAAAGAAACAGAGGGTAGAAGAAAGACATTGTTTCTGCCGAATGCATCATAACGGCAAACGCCATTCCTACATCCAGCAAAATTGCAGCGGTCCAGCGCTTCTCCTGCTTCCAGACATCGGCACGGCGCATCAGGAATAATGCAGCGTTTAGTGAGAGATAGACGAGGAATGCTTCGAGCAGGAACGCGTTGTACGAGAGAAAATACACAGCTGTGCCCGCAGTGCTCCCCATCACCATGCGGTTAAGCAGGATTTCCTGCTCCGGGGCCAGACTGCCCTTTTTGGGAAGGAGCCGCCTCATGGCTGTGACACCGCAATTGCCGAACCAAAAATGTCGCGCAACTGATCGACAGTCAGTGAACGGCCGAACAAATAGCCTTGCAATTCATCGCACCCAGAAGCGCGGAGCAACATACGCTGCGCTTCGGTTTCTACGCCTTCGGCGACGACACGCATATTCAGCGCGTGGGCGAGGTGCCCGATCGTGGAAATGATGGCCCGGTCGGTTGCCGAATGCTCAATGCGGGACACGAACGTCTGGTCGATCTTCAACCTGTTTGCGGGCAGATCGCGCAGATATTGAAGCGATGAATAGCCGGTTCCGAAATCGTCAATCGAAAGTTCAATGCCATTGTCGCGCAGATTGCGCAGTTGGTTCATTAATTGGCTGCTCTGATCAAGCAGCAATTCTTCTGTAATCTCGACGACCAGCTGTCCTGGCTCAATCTTGTATTGGGCAATCTTGCCCAGAATTTCCTCGCAGAGTTTGCCTGCCTGGAATTGGCGCGGCGACACGTTGATGGCGATGTGCGGCAGTGCGATGCCATCCTTATCAAATTCCGAAATCTGGCGGCAAACCGCATCGATTACCCAATGGCCTATCCGATCAATCAGGCCGGAGTCATTGGCGACGCGCATGAATTCGTTCGGCATCAATCGCCCGCGTGCAGGATGTTGCCACCGCAGAAGAGCTTCCAAACCCGTATAGGCGCCGTTTTGCGCATCAACGATCGGTTGATATTCCAGAAACAGTTCATCATTTTCAATGGCGCTTCGCAAGTCCGCCTCAACTCCCGCATTGAACTGGGCAATCTGGTTGAGTTTTGGAGAGAAGAAACAGTGGCAATTGCGTCCGCTCGACTTGGCCTCGTACATTGCGAGATCGGCAAGGCGCAGCAGCTCATCAGGAGAGTTGCTGTCGTCCGGAATCATGGCAACGCCGATACTGGCGCCAATTCGCTGGTCGGAATCGCCAATTGCGTAATGCTTGCCAATCTGCGCGAGGAGATGGTGGCATTTGCTGCTGACATCCTCGACGCTTTCGACATTTCGGAGGATGATTGCAAATTCATCGCCACCGATTCGTGCTGCCAGTTCGTTTGCGTCCAGTGAGCTGTTGATCCTCTCTGCAACCTGTCTGAGCAATGTGTCACCAGCCTGATGGCCGCGTGTATCATTGATAACCTTGAACCGATCCAGATCGACCAATAGCAGGGCGGCTTTGCTTCCGCTCGAGCTGCATTCCTCAATCGTCTGCCGCATATGCTCGGCGAGCAGCGCGCGGTTGGGAAGTCCAGTCAGCAAATCGTGCAATGCCAGATGCGCGCGATGTTCCTCGGCAAACTTTCGGGCGGTAATATCGACGGCGGAGGTCAGGACGCCGATTATCTGGCCATCCTTGTTCAGCAGCGGTGATTTGTTGCAGTGGAAGGTAAGCTGCACACCGTCGCTGACAAAAACTTCCTCATAGTTCGGGATAGATTGCGCGCCATCGATGATCAGTGAATTGCGCCGCTGTTCACGTTCAGCAAGATGCGGTTCAAAGATATCATTGATTGAGTAGCCAACCAGTTGCTCGGTATCTTTGCCCAGCATGGCAGACTGATAGCTGTTGATGAACAGGATCTTGCCGTTGCGATCGGTCGCGATGATCATAACTGGCGTTGTATCAATGATCTGCTCAAGCATCGATTTACCGCCGGTTTGCTCCCGAAGGTCGTCGCTGTTTAAAGAGCTTGCAGTTGTACGGTTTTCGATTTCACGGCGCTTGCGATGTTGCCCAATAAGGAGTTCAGCCCGCTCCTTGAATTCGGAATGGGTTACCGGGCTCTGCAGGAAATCGGTGGCGCCCGCGTCCAGTGCGGCGATGCGGCATTCGCGGTCCTGTCGCGCAGTGATGACAATTGCAGGAATATTGTGGCTGTCGGGGCGACTGCGGATCTGTCTGATGAAATCCGCACCGGTCATTTCCGGCATGCGATAATCGACGATCAGCAGGTCTGCTGTTTCATTTTCCAGCCAAACAAGCGCTTCCTTTGCGCTTTGAAAACAAACAGATGTGAAACCGGCGCCCATCATCGACACGTACTGTGCGTAAATGCGCAGATTCGTGGATCTGTCGTCGACGATGACTATGCGTGCATGCATAGCGTTCGGGATAACGGTGCAACCTCAAGGAATGGTTAACCGCCATTAGAGTTTCACTGGGCAAACCTATTCCCCTTGGCAACGACATTGGTTTGGCTCATCCGGTTCACCGCGACGCTACGAGGAGAGCCGAATTGCTGAAACATCCGCACCGACGGTTCAACCCTTTAACGGGTAAATGGATTTTGGTATCACCACATCGAGCGCAACGGCCATGGTTGGGGCAGTCGGAAGATGTGTCAAACCATCAGGCATTGGCCCATGATCCGGATTGCTATCTCTGTGCGGGAAACAAACGCGCGAATGGAACCGTAAATCCCGATTATTCGGGCGTTTTCGTTTTCGATAACGATTTTCCTGCCCTCATGTCGGGTGGTGAGGCTTTTGCCTCGTCTGACGGAGAGTTGTTCCAGGCAGAGCCAGCTTTTGGGGTATGCCGTGTCATTTGCTTTTCTGAAGATCATGGAAGATCGCTGGCGCAATTGGAGCCTGAAGCTATTGGGGCGGTAATAGATGTTTGGGCATCACAGGTCGAAAACCTATCAAAAACCAATGGCTGGGTGCAGGTGTTCGAGAATAAGGGCAGCGTTATGGGATGCTCCAATCCGCACCCGCATGGCCAGATTTGGGCAACGGCCCATGTTCCGGATGAACTCAGGGTCGAGTGTGATAGCCAGATCGCCTTTTTCGTAGACCACAAAGTCCCGATGCTGCTGCAGCTCTGCGAACAAGAAATACATAAAAAAGAACGCATTGTTGTCGATAGTGTATATTGGCTCGCAATTGTGCCTTGGTGGGCAAGCTGGCCCTTTGAATTGCTTCTGCTGCCCAAGTTTGAAATTTCATCGTTCTCCCAGCTAAGCGATAAGCAGCGCGACGATCTGGCCGTCGTGCTTGGAGAGATTGCGGTGCGCTACGACAATCTGTTCCAATGCCCATTCCCTTATTCGATGGGTTGGCACGGCGCCCCATTTGACGGGCGCGACTATCCCGGGGTGCAGTTGCATGCGCACTTCTATCCGCCGCTGTTGCGTTCGGCAACGGTGCGGAAGTTCATGGTGGGGTATGAAATGATGGCAGAGGCCCAAAGGGATCTGACCCCGGAGCAAGCTGCCGAAGCGCTGCGTCAAACTAGTACCGTTCACTATCTTGCGGGCAACAAGCCATGAATCCTCTGGCAGTTGATTCCGCGCGTCGAGCTTTTGTCGGTTATTTCGGCGAAGAGCCTGCCCATATTGCTTATGCACCCGGCCGCGTGAACCTGATCGGTGAACATACCGATTACAATGACGGGTTTGTTTTACCATGCGCCATTGGCTTCGGCACTGCGGTAGCGATTGGGCCTGCACCAGGCGATGAATTTGACGTCATGGCGGCAGATTTGGAGATGGCAAATGACCGCTTCTCCGCCAATTGCCCGATGTCCGGTTGCCCCGAAGCCGAATGGACGCGGCACGTGCGCGGGATGGCAGCAGTGCTCAAAGATGCTGGATACCAGTTGAATGGCGCACGTTTGGCGCTCAGTGGGAATGTGCCGCAAGGTGCGGGCCTTTCATCGTCAGCATCGCTAGGTGTCGCTTTGGGTTTGGCCTTGATGGCACAGTTTGCGCTCGATAAGTTGGGGATGGTCGAAATTGCGTTGGCCGCACAACGGGCCGAAAATCAGCATGTCGGCTGCGCCTGCGGGATAATGGATCAACTGGTTTCGGCTTGCGCGCTGCAGGGGCAGGCGTTGCAGATCGATTGTCGTTCGCTGGCTACAACGCCGGTTGCACTTCCGCAGGACGCAGCAATATTGATTGTGCATTCGGGGGTGCGGCGAGAACTTGCGGAAAGTGCCTATAACGA
>NZ_CALMSV010000161.1 GCF_937872355.1 uncultured Sphingorhabdus sp.
ATAATCATCGCGCGCTCGGTCTCTACACCGGGAAGCGAATGCATCAGCGTGATCGCCCGCAAATAGCCAGTGGTGATCGGCACATAGCTATACCAGGTCAGGTCGCCTGTTTCGACGGCCTTTTTCAATGCATAGCCCGTCAGGTCATTTTCATCCAGACCCATAAAGTCTTCCGGTGGGTTGCTGAACACCATGATAGGTAAGTTCAAATCGATGGCCGTGGCTTCGGCATATTGTTCTTCGGTGTTCTGCGTTGTGCCCGGAATGGTCAGTTGTGGACTTGCCGGGTCGTCGAAGAAGCTGCGCGCCGTGGCAAAGATGCCAGCATTGCCTCCGCCTTTGTAGTCCTTCGGAATATAAATGCGCGCCGGGTGCTTCCAGACCAAGTCGTGCCAATTTTGGCTGGTGAATTTAAGCTCGATGACGCGCACCTTCTTGCCCGGGCGAACCTTGCTGGCCCGAATGCGGTCACTGCTGATTTGGGTATCGAGCGTGCCTTCATCGCGGATGGCCGCCATGTCGAAAAATTCAGCTGGCCCAACACTCTCGGCATGGGCCGTGTGAGCCCCCAGAAGTGACAAGACGCAAAACATAAATCCGAACAAGTGCCTGATCATGAGAAAGTCCTTATGCAAATAGCCAGTGCGGAAAGGCGGGATACTGCCGCTGGGCGCGGATAAATGCTGCAACAAAGTCGACATCTGTGTTTTCCATGTTTGCGAACCCGCTGAACTGGGCGGGCATCTTACCGGGTGCCCGCCCATAAGCATAAGGATCAGAAACGGAAGGTTCCTGACACGCCATAGGTGCGCGGGTTTGCTACGTTGCAGCGAACACCGGTGCTGCCAGGAAATAAGCCGTTGCGCATTCCGAAAGCGGAATCGAGCACCTGGTAGAATTGCGAGTTGCAATAACCTTGGTTGGTCAGGTTGCTTCCGAAGACCGCGATGTTCCAGTTATCATCAGGACCATTGATGGCAAAACGCGCGCCGACCAGTGCGTAACCATCCTGAACCGTCTGACGGTTACCGTGGTTTCCCCCGCCATTGTTGCTGTCCGAGGTGAGCGACACATTCCCATTCAAGGACCAGCCGAGCCCGGAATTGCCGATATCCCCCGTCCAGGTCGCGCCGACGCTGCCTGTGAATTCAGGAGTGAAATTGAGCCTCAAGCCCTTCAAGTCCTGAGTCCGGCCATTGTTCGGCAATCCTGCACAGATCGCCGGGCCCGCGGCACAGCCGGGCAAGCCCGCTCCGCCCGGATAGTTGGTGAACTTCGAATCCAGATAGGCAAGCGACGCATTGACGGTTAAGTTCTGCGAAGGCCGGATCGTGGTGTCGAATTCAAAGCCCTGATGACGGAGGCTGCCGGCATTGCGAACGACGAAACTGACGCC
The DNA here is from genome assembly GCF_937872355.1 of uncultured Sphingorhabdus sp. GTDB lineage: Bacteria > Pseudomonadota > Alphaproteobacteria > Sphingomonadales > Sphingomonadaceae > Sphingorhabdus_B. The sequence continues at coordinate 1,397 of NZ_CALMSV010000161.1, forward strand.
GTCGAAGGCGCGATCCTGGAAGCCGCCAATGTCCATACGGTATAGCGTCAGGTTGGCGATCAGCCCGCCGTCAAGCCAAGTGGTCTTGGCGCCCAGTTCATAGTTCTTCACGGTCTCACGTGCGAAAATACGAGCCTGATTCAACGCTACAGCACCCGCACCCGAATTGAACCCGCCGGACTTGTAGCCGGTGGAATAGTTCAAGAAGAACAGCAGGTCGCGGTTGGGCTTATAGTTCAGGCTGGCACGCCAGGTGAAACGATCATCCTTGAGCGCCAGATTGGCATTTTCGATTGCACGGAGCGAGGCTGCAAAAGGGAAGGCCCGCTTTTGAACATAGACTGCGCTCTTGTCATCTTTTGACCAACGACCGCCAAGCGTCAGCGACAGCGGCTCGGCGATTTTGAAGGTCGTCTGTCCGTAGACAGCGAAGCTTTCAACCGACTGGCTGAAATCCTGATCGGTGGCATTCACACCGCCGCCTGCCGCTAGGCTGGTGTTGCAAGCCGTGCGCTGGGCGCCTGCAGGGACAAGAACATTACAGAATTGCGCATCGGCCTGAAGCCGCTCGTCAATCGTGTAGTCTTCCTGGAAATAATACAGGCCAGCGACGAAATCGAGCCGACCGCCGAGCAGTTCATCCTTGGGTGAGATAAACTGCAATTCGTGGTTATGGCTCTTGGAGGTAAATCCGCCCTGCCGCGATGACAGCGGAACGGGAGTGAAAATCGTGTCGCCGTCGGTCTGCGTACTGTTCCAGTCTCGATAACTGTTGATCATTCGCAACGAATACGCGGACATTGGTCAACCGCGTACCATAGGTTTCATTTTCATAGACTAGATTGTCCGAACGCACCGATCCGCTGAGCTCCGGTTCACGCAAATTGCCGGAAAAATCGGCTGCGACGGCGACCGGACCTGCGAGACTTTGATTCGCCAATGTGGCCAGCGAGAACAGCAGGTCAGAGGGACCATTATAGCGGATTCCGCCTGAAAGCGGCGCATCGAACATTTTGGCGATCCAGTCACCTGGTCCGGTCGGCAGGGCACCGAGCTTTACCTGAAGTCTTCCTACATTCGTTCCTTGCCGCTGGATAAGCGCGGCTAGGCCGCCACCATTCACGTCCAAATTGCCCTTCAGGGAGACGTTCACCGGCTGGGATGGCACACCGATGCTATTGCGCCGGAAGCGCTTTATCTCCAGCTGTACTTGCGCTTGCGGTACCGCATCCAGCGAAGACTGGTTCCAGTCGACTACACCGCTTGCCCGACCGCTCATCTCGAAACCCGGCAGCGTCGGGTTAAGCACTGCCAGATTGACGTTGTCGATATTGGAACGGATTTGCAGACCATCGGCATAACGGCCTTCAAGCCGTATCGTCCCATTGCCAACTTTTACGGCTGAAGGAAGCAATGCATAGCCCCGCTTTTCCGGAACAATTCGCAACGGTTTGGCAGAGGTGAAGGAGATACCATTCGCCCGTCCGCGCAGTGCAACCGTCCACAGATTTGGCGCCAACTGGCTGTTGGCAGCGATGCGGAAGGGGAAACTGCTCCGTCCTTCGACCAGGAATTGTGCGTTGCCTTGCCCGTGCCGGTAATCGATTTTGCCGCGAGCGGCCGCAATAAATAGCTCGTCGACCGAAGTGTCGCCCAATTGCACATCCGCTTTTATCTGGGGCTGTTCGAGCAACAGGATGTCGGCTTCGATAATCCCCCGTCCGATGCGCAGCGTTTTTTGCCCCTGCAGCGCTGCATTCATCGCGGTCGCTTTGACGATGGCGCGTTGATACCGGCCTTGTGCCGACAGTTCGGCAACGCCATCGAAGCCCGACCCATTGCCGACAAGCCGCCCTGAAAATGGCCCTGCGGGTAATTGTTCCAACCTGCCGCCAAAACGAATGCCTGAAAAGTCGGCGCGTTTGACATCGAGTACAAGGTTCCGCTCACCTGACAGCACATCCACATCGCCATCAAGCGGTCCATAGTCTGTAGATGCGTTGAACAGCACCGAAAAACCCTGCGACGTGCGTTTGACCAGCGCGCTGACATCGGCAAGGCCGATACCCATTCCGGGGCGGCTTGCAGTCACTCTAGCGATCGGCTCGGTCAGCGTTCCACTTACAGCGATACCGACCGGTCCATATTCGGTCGAATAGCCGCTACCATTGAAGCGCAGGGCGCCTGAATCCAGCACATAGGCTCCGCTTCCCCGATTCAGTCTGAGTTTGGGCGCGATCATTTGCGCCGAATTGATCTGCAAGATGCCGTTTTCGGATAGTCCGATACCTGCCCGCACCAGCATTTGACCGCCGAGGAAATCGCGAACGCCATCGCTGAACAACTGCGTTGACCGCGCCCGCACCATTCCCGACAGCGCATAATCATTGCGCATGCGGCTTTTGAGACCGAGGTCAGCATCGATATCGAATAAGCCAACAGATTCGATCCGATAGCGGTCAATATTGCCCTTGATACTCGCTGCTAACTGACCCTTCGAGAAATTGGCTGCACCTTGCAGCACGGCCGATACCCGATCGGACTTCAGATTGAGCCTTTCGCTCAAAAGGCGTCCGTTGGAGTAAGCCAAGTCGCCATCAAGTTTGATGTTTGCCAGTATCCGTTGGTCAGTGACTTCAAACCCGGTCATGCGCCGTGCTCGGGCCGAAACCGGTATGCGGACAAAATCCTTTTCGGAACGCGCAACACCATTGGCGGTCAGGCCGAAGAATGAAAATTCGCCCCAGCGCAATTGTTCCGCCTTCACTGAGTAGTCGATTTGGGGCCCAACCATCGGGCCATCGATGAGGAGCTTGCCATTTGCGCCCTGGCTTTCGATCCCGTTCGAAATCGCCACCTTGCGTGGCATGTCGATGTTGATGGCGAGCTTCTGGAATAGGCTTTCTGCCAAATTCAAAGTGCCTGACGCATCCAGCTTTACTTTGTACGCAATCAGGCTGCCCGAAATCTGCGCCATGCGGTTTTCATAGTCAGCGACCAGGTCGACTTTGAAGCCGGGCGTGAGTAGATTGCTAAGGAGATTGTCGTTGGCGATTTTTCCAGTCGTAACATCGCCTGCGATGGAAAATTTTCCATCCCGCGCGGCTACGCTTAATTTGGCCTGACGGTCGCCGCCTGCCTCCGCGTTCAGCAAACCATCCCATTTGGTCCAGCTACCTTGGCCATCAAGGCGGAGTTTTACCGGCGCATTGAGGCCGATCAATCCCGATGTGAGGCCGCCGGCTGGACCATCGAGGCGCAAAGCCATCCCAAGAAGGTCCTTGTCGGGAATGGCATCCAGATGTGCGACCAACCGGTCGCCTTCGATCGTTTGCGCGGTCGCATCGACGCGAGCCCTTGCATCGACAATGTGGGCTTTCGACTGCAGGTTGAGGATATGTTCACGCCCTGCAATCGACTTATCGAAAACGATGCGGTCGAACTGTAAACGGTCAATCCTGATATCGAGGTCGGGGAAAAATGGTTCCCCGCGATCCGGGATTACGCGTAATTCGGGAAGGCGGCGCATATAGGCCTGTTTTACGATAAAGGTGTCGATGGAGAGCTTGCCGTAGAAATAATCTAACGGGTGCCAATCAAGTTTCGCATGGGGGATGCTGGCAAAACTTCCCTTGTCGTCCTGAAGGCGGATATCGGATAATTGAGCTTCGCCATAGATCGAGCCTTCAATGCGGCCGATGCGGATGTTCAGCCCGTTTTCAAATTCATAGGCCGCTATCTGTCGCGCGACAAACCTATGGCCGGAGGGAGAGTCGAGCCAATAGTAGAAGCAAAAAAGGGCCGCCACCAACAGCAACATGATGGCGGCTATGCCTGCAATCCATTTCCATAGCGCCTTCAAAATGCTTGCCCCAACGAGACATAAAAGGAGAAGCGCGATTCCCCGGGGCGACGATTAATGGGGGTCGCCACATCGACGCGCACCGGCCCGAAATTCGTGTAAAAGCGACCACCCACACCCACGCCAAATCGCCAGTTATCAAATTGCGGCGTGCTTTCCGGATAGACCTGCCCGGCATCGAAAAAGGCGACTGCACCGAAATCCCCGAAGCGGTAGCGGACTTCTGCTGCCGCTTCGTTCAGGCTTCGACCTCCAATGGGATTGCCCTCTATATCGGTTGGGCCGAGCTGCTGGAACCCGAACCCGCGCACTGATCCTCCACCTCCGCCATAATAGCGCCGCGACGGCGGCAGGCTGTCGCGGGATGTGCCGACAATCGTTCCCACCCGGCCGCGCGCTGCGATTACAAACGAGTCACCGATTGGTTGGTAATAGCTGCCATCAAGCATCGTGCGCAGGTAAAAGCGGGATCCTTGGCCCAGCGCCGTTTCGGGCGACATGCGAAGGTTGAGGCGAAAGCCACGGCTGGGGTGTAACAGGTCGTTTGAGCGGTCGAAGCCGACCTCGGTCGGCAATGCGGCGACATAATAGAGGTTGCGCGCGCGCGCCAGACGACTGGCTTCGAAAAGACTTTCATAAGTGGCCAGCAGTTCGATGCCAATGGAATAGGTCAGCTTCTTCTGCCATATGGGTGTCGACTGGTAAGAAAGTGTTCCAGCTATCCGGCCTGTATAAGCGTCAAAGGCGTCATAATTTTTGTGAAGCGCCGACACCGACAATTCGATCGTACGGTCGCGCCGCCCAGCATTCGAACGGTTGAATATTACAGCCAGGGCCTGTTCCTGCGTCCCGACGATTCCGCTGACGCCGAGCGAACCCTCTGGCGGGAAAAGGTTGCGGTGTATCCAGCCTCCTTCGGCGCGAAATCCGCGACTTGTTTCATATCCGGCCGATGCAGCAAGCGTTCGTGCAGGTCCCGCTTCTTGCCTGACGAGCAAGTCTGCATAGGCGGTTCCATCGGAGGCTAATTCCGAACTGGCCACAGGTTCGATCGAAACGGTCGATAAAAGCCCGGTGCCAACCAGGGCTTCGCGAAGGTCGTCCACCTTTCGCGTGTCATAAAGATCACCTGTCCTGAATCGGCGTAAAATACCAACATGTTCGGGATCAAATACCGGATTGCCCTCGGTCAATATTTGCCCGAAGTAACTTTTCGGCCCTGTTGCGATGGGCAAGGTATAGTCGCCTGTGGCCATCGTTTCGTCGAGTAGAATATCGCGCTGCCCGACCTGCGCGAACGGGTAGCCATTTTGCGGCAAAGCGAGCGAAATCTGGGCTTCCGCAGCCACAATCGTATCTGCGACGATTGGGTCGCCGCTTTTTGGTTGGAAATTGGTCCGTATCAGGCTTTCAGTGACGTCGGCCGGGGCCTCAAATGTGACTGAACCCAGACTGTATCGTTTTTCGGGCCGGACGCGGAACTCCACCTGGATCGGGCCGCCCGCAGCTTCTGAAAGTTTCGACGATACATTGACCCTTCCGTCGTAGAAACCCTCACTCAACAATATGTCGAGCAGCAATTGCTGGTCGGCCCGAGCACGGGCATTTACGGATAACCTGTTTTCCGCATTGCCTCCACCGAGGCTTAAAGAGGAGAGTTCGCGAAAACGCCGCTTTATCCTGTTAAAAATAGACCCATTTTCGCCTTCTGTTTCCAAACCATCAATCTGGACAGCATAGTTTACGAGGCTTCCAGATTGATTCGTTCCTGTCGTTGCTTCGTCAGCCAATGGCTCCATGCTGAAAGCTTCAAGGGACGGTAAAGGCTCGTCAATTGCGGGGGCGACAGTTTCAACTGTACGGTCGTCGCCCTCATTGGGTGCAGCCAAGGGGGCTTCCTCTTCGCCGGCGCTATCATCAAGCTTCGGTATAGCTTTTTCAAATTCTTGATCGGAAATAATGGGTTCCGCGGGAATCGCCTCAGGCTGCGCCAATGCGCCTGAAGACGCCACAAAAGCGAAATATGCCAGAATGAATTGCATGCCGCTCATCGCGCAGAAATAGGCCTCAGCGTTCCAATATCGCGATTGCTCTATCTATCGGTCCGGAATGTCAATTGCTGACTTGGCCAAGTTCGGTCTAACGGCACTGGACGGGTAAGTCCTTTACTTGACGAATATTTACCTCCCCACCAGGTGCAGGCTTGTTCCATGGACTTTGAGCCAATGGTCGGCGGCCTTTCGGTCACCTTCGAACAATTCGTCAAACCAGGCGTAGAAAGCCGGACTATGGTCCATATGGCGCATATGCGCGACCTCGTGGGCAATCACCGAACGGCGGACAAAGGCGGGGGCCATTATGAGCCGCCAGCTAAGCGAAATCGTGCCACGCGACGAGCAACTGCCCCAACGGCTTCGGGGGTCGCCGATCGCCAATTGGGGGGGTGTTTCACCGGCCTTGCAGCAATATTCGAAAATATCGTCTGCAAATATGGGGCGCGCCTCCTCCCGCATCCAGCGCAGGATACGTTGTCCGACCATTTCTTCGGGGCCGCCTAGATGGAGTTCAAACCCCTGATCACCGGTTAGGCGGCGGACACGGCGGCTGTGGCTGTTGTTCCAGACGATCCGGTGCCGCTCGCCGATGAAGGCGATATGTGAACCATGACTGAGCTGCGCGATGACCGGTGCGGTTTCGAAGCGCGTGGCAATCCATTGCCGCTTTTGGGCCACGAAATCCAGTGCCGCGGTAGTGGGTGCGTACACAGGCATCGTGATCCGGATTTCGCGCTTGATCGCATCGGCGCGCATCGAAATGCGCCGCGCCTGGCGCGTCCGCTTGATGCGGACGGGTATCTGCTGCCCCTCAATATCAACGACCGGGTCCCCGGCTTTCGGATCAGAGAGGCTGCTCGACAATATGGTTTTCAAGCGGCCCAGCATGGAGTTCGGATAATGCCCGACCTTTAACCGATATGCCAGCGCGATGCACGGCCTCTTGGTCTCCGCAGACAAGATAATGCCAATCCGGCAGTGGCTGGTCGTTAGCCCGCAAGACGTAGGCGCAGGTCGAAGGTAGCCAAGGATAATTGTCGATGCTCCGTCGGGTCAGACGGATGCAATCTGGCACATGCATCCGGCGGTGCCGATAGTCAGCACAGCGGCAGCTATTCAGATCGAGAAGCTTGCACGCGACATTGGTAGGATAGATGCGGCCTGTATCCTCATCCTCGACCTTGTGCAGGCAGCATTTGCCGCAACCGTCGCACAGAGCCTCCCATTGATCGCGGGTGAGCGCTTCGATTGGCTTCTCCCAGAACGGGACCTCACTCAATTCAGCGCACCCACTTGGCGAGCTCTGCGGCCACCAGCTTAGGTTCGCCTTCGTTCGGCTCAGTATTCGGCGTATCGGCGGGCAGCAGTGCAAGCGGTTTGCCATCCGGTCCCATCAGGAACGGCGTTTGGCTATGGCTCATCAAATAGCTATCCGGAGTGGAGCCTTCGACCCGCTCATAATGGACGGCAAAAGACTTTGCGACCGAAGCAATTTGTGCGTCGCTTCCCGTCAACCCGATGAGGCGGGGATGGAAGGCTGAAACAAACTGCTTGAGGATTGCAGGCATGTCGCGTTTCGGATCGACGGTGATAAACAGCGGTTGCACCTTGCCGGCAAGCATTGGATACGCCTTTTCGAATTGGGTCAGCCCGGCCATCAGATGCTGCATGTCAGGTGTGCAGATATCGGGGCAGTTTGTGTAACCGAAATAGACGATCCGATATTTTCCATCGAATTCGCCATAGTTGCGCTGCTTTCCATCCTGATCCGTCAGTGTGAACGGACCGCCGATCGCGGCTCCAGCCAGTGGCGCCTGCGATAGCGGGGTGTACTCGCTGGACGGATTGCAAGCGGCAAGCGAAAATGCGGCGATAAGAAATGTGACATTTTTGTTCATGGTAGCACCAGTCATGGTCTGTTAAGGGCGCGAATTCAAGTTTGCATCCATAGATTCAGGACAGGGGCCATGCTTCTCATTCGGACCAAATCGCGTATTTTTCTTCTCGGGCTACTGGCTGGCGTGCTGGCGGCGCAGCCCGCATTGGCGCAGTTTTCCGACAGTTATAATTTCCTCAAGGCTGTTGAGGATCGCGACGGTAAAGAGGCAGAAAAATTTATCAGCGAGCCGGGCTCGGTTATTATCAACACAAGGCGTGATGGTACGGGAGAAACGGCACTGCATATTGTAGTCAACCGCCGCGACGAGACTTGGCTTAGCTATTTGTTGCAAAAAGGCGCCAATCCCAATCTGGCAGATAAAAAGGGTGTAACCCCGCTGATGCTGGCAACGCAGCTTGGCTTCGTCGAAGGTGCCGCGCGCTTAATCAAAAGCAAGGCCGTGGTTGATGGCACCAATCGCAGTGGGGAAACTCCTCTGATCCGTGCGGTTCAATTGCGTCAGCCGGAGATGGTTCGCCTGCTAATCAAGGCAGGCGCAAATCCCGACAAGCGCGATGCGGTGGCCGGATTGAGTGCGCGCGAATATGCGGCGCAAGATGGACGAAACAGCGCCATATTGGGCATCATTGAACGCGGTGGCCAGCCGGAAGAGCCCAAGAAGAGCGGTGAACTCGATTTCTCGGGAATTGGTGAACCCAAATAGGTCTTTCAGACCGGTTCAAATTTCATTGCAGCGCCATTCATGCAATAGCGCTTGCCAGTGGGCTTTGGGCCGTCGTCAAAGACATGGCCCAGATGCCCGCCACAGCGTGAGCAATGCACTTCGATGCGAGGCAGATGCAGGCCGTAATCCGCCTTTGTCCCGATTGCGCCACGTATCGGCCGCCAGAAACTGGGCCAGCCTGTACCACTTTCATATTTGGTCAGCGCATTGAACAATTTTTGCCCGCATCCGGCGCAGACGAAATTTCCTTTCCGCTTTTCATCGTTAAGCGGGCTGGAAAACGGCGGTTCGGTATATTCCTTGCGCAGCACACGATAGGCCAAGGGTGAGAGGATCTTGCGCCACTCAGCATCGGATTTGACGACCGCAAAAGCCTTGCTTGCGACAGCAGATGATGTCCAAAGCGCAGCGGTAGCCAGACTGACTACGCCACCAACTGCGGCTTTCAGGAAAGTGCGCTTTGCGTATTCATTCATACCGAAACCCTTTCGCCTGCTTACCCGTAGATACGTTGGAAGCAGGCAAAAGGTTTCATCCCGCGCTCAATATTTGCTGAGTTCGACGTCCATCGAGCGATAGCCATGGACGAAGCAGCCGGCGACGCGGACAGGCTCTGCCACAACGTTCGGGCGGAGGCGGCGCTTGGCCATTTCTTCGAGCAGCACACGGATCTGCAACTCGGCCAGACGCGCACCGACGCAGCGGTGGATGCCATAGCCGAAGGAAAGGTGACGGCGCGCATTTTCGCGGTCGACTATCAGCTTGTCCGGATTGTCGAAGACAGTTTCGTCGCGGTTGGCTGAAAGATACCACATGCCGATCTTGTCGCCGGCCTTGATCGGCGCACCGAACAGGTCGTGGTCCTTGAGCGCAGTGCGGCGCATATGCGCCAACGGTGTCTGCCAGCGGATCACTTCGCTGACCGCATTCGGGATTAGCTCGGGGTTCTTCTCCAGCTTCTCGCGCTCGTCCTGGAAACTGTGTAGGCCATAAGCATAGCCCGACATCGAATTACGGGTGGTATCATTGCCGCCGACGATCAGCAGGATGAGGTTCCCCATATATTCGAACTGGTTCATATCCTTCATCGGCGAATGAATCATGCGGCTGATAAGGTCCGGTGCTTCACCCCGATTTTTGCGTTCGTCCCACAGACGCTGGAAATAGGCACCCATTTCAAACATCTTGGCGAGGCGCGCCTTGCGTGTTTCTTCGGTGCGGAAAAGTTCAACATCGCCCGCCCAATCGGACCATTCGGTCAGCAGGCGGCGATCTTCCCAGGGAAAATCAAACAGCAGCGCCAGCATCTGGGTGGTAAGTTCAATGGAAACCTTGTCGACCCAGTCAAACGCGGTGCCAACGGGAAGCGAATCCAGAAGTTCACCGGTGCGCCGACGAATGTCGGATGCCATGCGCTCCATCTCGCCTGGAGTGAAGGCAGGCGCGATAACGCGACGTTCTTCGGTGTGCTTGGGCCGGTCCATCGCGATGAACATCGGCATGACAATGCGTTCTTCTTCGGGGATCGGTTCATCAAGCGCTTCGTCATCAACGAGTGTGATGCCGCCATGTTCGAACGAGGAGGAATAAATGTCGGGCAAGGCCTCGACATGCTGGATAGCCTTCAGCGTGGTGACGTTCCAATAGCTGCCAAAACTGCTGCTCTCGACCTTGTTGATCGGGGCTTGCTCGCGCATTTCCTTGAAAATCGGATGCCAGCGATCTTCAGTATAGATTTCGGGACGAGTGACGTCCCATTCATGCGGGCACTGAACGACTTTCCAGGGTAGCTTCTCGCCAGTTTCGGTTGCCGATGTATCGAGCACAGGGGCAGTTGCCATTTTAGACTCCTCTTCTTTGTCGTGAAGAGTGCCATTGCTGACAATAATGTCAATCCCGTTTCGATAAGCAACTTAATTTGCTGTTAGCAAATCATCCGGGCAGTTTGACGAGGCCGAACAGTTTCTTTCCGCCCGTATCCTTGATCCGGCCAGCGCTGCCCGATTTCATCACATTGCGCCTGAACAAATAGACACCGACGCGCAGGATGATCAGCACGAACAATGCCTGCCAGGCCACCGCGAGCAGATGCGGCCACAATGTCGCATCCTGCGCCGCACGGGAGATCATGGCAAAAGGTGATGTGAACGGGAAAAGGCAGGCGAACAGTTCAATGGGCTCACCCATTTTGGTGACTGTGTACATGGCAAGGAAGAAGTTGATCAATTGCGCCATCGTCACCGGCATCGATAATGTCTGAACTTCGCGCACCGTCGCAGCCATTGCGCCAATCCCGAGGAATAGCGATCCAAGGATGAGGTAGGCCATTGTGAAATAGACCACGCCCAGCAACACGAATATCGGCCAACCAACGGCCGGTGTTGGCAGGCTCGGTAGAGCCGGGCCGGATAAGTTTGCGAGCCCGAAGCCGACCGTTGCCCATACGGCGATACCGACAAACGCCATCGCCAACATCGCAAACAATTTGCCGAGGAATACTGCATCCATGGGAACAGCAGCAGCGAGGATTTCAATGATCTTGTTTGCCTTTTCCTCCACCAGATTGGACAGCACCATACCTGCCAGCAACATCGTCAGAATGAACAAGAGTACTTGGGTCGCCTGCGCTGTCACGAGCCGCTTCTGTTTTTCGTTACCTGCGCTGCGCTCGACCAGTCGGGTTTCGACAGTTGGCAGCACCATTGCATCGGCATTCTTTGCGAATGCAGAGAGCATCGCAACCTCTCCCTGATAGCTCTCGATTGGGCCGCGTGTTCCCGTGAGTACAGGCTTTTGCAGCGTACCTCCCAAAACCGCCGCAAGACCGTTGGCTTTGTCGTCGAGCAATTTCTCTGGCGGAACATCGCGCGCGGATTGCGCCAATTGCTTCAATTCAGGCAATCGTCTCTCGCCAACTTGTGCGGCGAGTGTAGAGCGTGCGGCGAGCAACTGGCGGCTATCCTCAGCGGACATCGCGACCCCAACCACGGGACGGTCAATGTCGCGTGCGACCTGCCCACCCAGCAAACCGGCCGCCCCTCCGACCAGCAAAGGGAACATCGGTCCCAAAAGGAAGAAGAAGAAGGCTTTGGAAAAAATGATCGCCGTGAAATCGCGGCGGCCGATGACAAATGCGGCGCGAATGGTTTCTATCATAGCAAGTCCTCCGCTGTCGGCGCATCCATTTCGGCTGCAGTATCCTCACCGGCTATGGCGACAAAGGCATCATGTAGACCGGGGCGCTCGATAGATAAGGATTTGACGCCAGCTTTGCCTTCGACAAGCGCAGTCAATAGCGGCTCTGCACCACTGTCGGGCAGAGTAAAGTGCCACCAATTGCCTTCCTGCCGCGCGTCGGCGGGAATGGTTTTGCGCCAAGGGCCATCCAAGTTTTCGGTTTCAAGATGGACCTGAGGGCGCAACCTGTCCCGCGCGGTCGATACCAGTCCGTCGAAACTGACCTTGCCCTTGGCGATGATAGCAATGCGCTCACATAGCCGCTCAGCATGCGCGATGACATGGGTCGAAAAGATGATGGTTACGCCGCGTTCTGCCTGCGCCCGGATCATACGTTCCAGCTTCGCTTGATTGAGTGCGTCGAGGCCCGAGAAGGGTTCATCAAGGACGATAAGTTTGGGATCGTGAACGATCGTGCCGAGCAATTGCACGGTTTGCGCCATGCCTTTGGACAATTGCCGTATCTGGCGATCCGCGGCGTATCCAAGGCCGGCTTCTTCCATCAGTTCGCGTCCGCGTTGCTCGGCCTCTTTCAGAGGCATTCCGCGCAGGGCACCCATGAAGGCGATGGTGTCGGCGGCCCGCATCGATTGGTAGAGTCCGCGTTCTTCGGGAAGATAGCCCACCAGTTTGGATTGACTCAATGGGCGGTCAGAGCCGAGCAACGTGCGTGTGCCTTCATCGGGGTCGATAATCCCCAGAAGCATTCGGATCGTGGTCGTCTTGCCGGCGCCGTTCGGCCCCAATATGCCATAAATGCTACCTTCCGGCACATTCAGGTCGATACCGTCGACCGCGCGGAAACCATCGAACTGCTTGACAAGCCCGCGTGCCTCGATTGCATGCATATTGGTAGATCGCCCCAAAGTTAACCGATACCCGAATAGGGACTGCGCGTGAAAAGACACAAGACAAATTTGGTTAACGCCCTGAAGGAAAAGGCGAGGGCGGAGGGTTTTGCCGATTGCCGCGTGGCTCCTGGCTATCTCGCACCTGAAGCGGGCGACCGATTGCGTCAGTGGCTTAATGAAGGTCGAAATGGCGATATGCTCTGGATGGCCGATCGCGTCGACCAGAGATCGAGCCCTGACGGCCTATGGCCAGAAGTACAGTCAGTCATCATGCTCGGCATGAGCTATGCGCCTGAAACCGACCCTATGGCTCTTGAGGCGCAGCCGGATCGGGGGCGCATATCGGTCTATGCGCAACGCAAGGATTATCATGACGTCGTCAAAGGTGCGCTCAAGCGTTTGGCGCAATGGTTCGTCCATCAAACGGGCAGCGAGGTGAAGGTGTTCGTTGATACGGCACCGGTGCTGGAAAAGACCCTCGCCGAGGCAGCCGGGCTGGGTTGGCAGGGCAAGCACAGCAACCTCGTCAGCCGCGAACATGGAAGCTGGCTGTTTTTGGGCGCGATTTACACAACTGCAGTGCTGGAGCCTGATGTTGCAGGGCGCAACCGCTGTGGATCATGTACTGCCTGCCAGTCTGCCTGTCCGACAGATGCTTTTCCTGCACCCTATCGTGTCGACGCACGCCGCTGTATTTCCTACCTGACGATCGAGCATAAAGGGCCGATCCCGCAGCAGTTCCGCCGCGCGATCGGGAACCATATCTATGGCTGCGACGATTGCTTGGCGGCTTGCCCTTGGAACAAATTTGCCCAAACCGCTTCGGTGCACAAAGCGCTGCTACAGCGGACGGAATTGTCAGAGCTGCCATTGGCTGGTTTGCTTGCACTCGACGACGGAGCCTTCCGGCAGTTGTTTGCCGGTACGCCAATCAAGCGGACCGGGCGGGATCGCTTTGTCCGGAATGCCGCAATTGCGGCTGGCAACAGTGGCGATACCGCTCTGGTCCAGCCGCTGGTCTTACTGTTAGACGATGCCAGTCCGCTGGTGCGCGGCGCAGCCATCTGGGCGATCGCGCAATTGGATGAAGTTCAATTTTCGTTAGAAAAAAGTGCTCGACTCAAATTTGAGTCAGATGAAACGGCGCTTCTTGAGTGGGAGGTCAACGCGCCATCAGCGCGTTGACACATTGTGCACGGTCCACCTCGGCCCCGTCGCTGCGCCGCGCATCGACATGGGTTACAGTCTCCGCGCCATTCTTGCCGTCGGGATAGAGATAGGCATCGAGGATGCAGGCGCGACCGCTGAACTGCAGTTTGCGCCCCTGCACCTCAATAATATCAAGGCGCGGCGGGCCGAACATGCGGACCAGCGTTCCCATGTCCTTACCCATAACGGCGTCGAGTCCCTTTGAGGATGATGCCGTTCGCGCTGTCGGTGAAGTGGCGGCGGGTTTGTCCAGCGGCACGGGTGGGCTTTGCGGACGTTTGGGCTCGGCGCTGGCAGCGCCGCAAGCCGTCAGCATCATTGTAGCAATTGCGATCGAGGCAAATCTCTTCACTTGGTTGTCACCCTGAATTTTCCATGCGCCATATGCACGGCAGACGCGGTGGCGACAACCGGGACAACAAACTGCAATAGTGGAACCATCATGCCTGCAGCACCAGCGAAGCCAAGCATCAGTCGCTCACCCTTGCCGAAAGCGGCCAGATGATGCCCGTGCCGCGCGACCAGCATATCCTCCAGATCGCGTCCGAGCAGCAGGGCATTGACGCCAAGAAACACCAGAGGCGCACCGATGCCGGTAATCAGCAAGACCAGATAGAATGGCAGCGCCAACAGATTATATCCGAGCGCGCGCATGGCCGAGCGCATACCCATCTGCGCCGACTGCCAGTTGCTCGGCCGCTTGCCGCGCGCGGCCTCGAAAGGATAATGCTTTGCTTCGATGATATCGATGATGTCGTCGGAAAAGACCCAGGTGATGGCAATCGCAATCATCCGGAACAGCACCAACCCGCCGATCAGCAGCACGGCGAAGGCGGCGACGGCGCTCAACCCGCCATCATTGGCAAAGCCGAGGGCATGGAACAGCCAGTCTATCGAATACCAAAGGCCAACACCCAGGAGAACGAACGACAGCAAAGTGAGCAGCATCACCCGTGCGAGGATGCGCATAATGCCCTTGTCCGAAAGACTGGCGAAGCCGAGCGAGATGGCCCTGAACATTACACCAAGATAGTGCGGGTGTATTACACATGCAAGCCACTTGCCCTTTTGCCTCGACCGCATTAGGGCGCGCCAAACCCTGAACAGGAAGTGCAAATGACGCAAACCCGCTACGACGTGCTGGCCATCGGCAACGCGATTGTCGACGTGATTTCAGACGCCGATGATGCCTTTATCGCTGCCCAGAAGCTCAACAAGGGCGGGATGACGCTGATTGATGCCGAACGGGCGCAGTCGCTTTACGACGCGATGGGCCCCGGTCGCGAGATCAGTGGCGGCAGTGCGGCGAATACGCTCGCCGGACTTTCGCGGCTGGGCCACAAGACGGCCTTTATCGGGCAGGTGTCGCAGGACCAGCTCGGCGATGTGTTTGCGCACGATATCCGCGCGACCGGGATCGATTTTGACGTGCCCGCTCGCCCCGGCGAGCCGCCGACCGCGCGCTGCCTGATATTGGTGACGCCCGATGCGCAGCGTACGATGAACACCTTCCTGGGCGCCGCGCAGTTCCTTCCCGAGACCGCTATCGACAAAGGCAAGATCGAAGCTTCCGATTGGCTGTATCTCGAAGGCTATTTGTGGAATGCGCCTGAATCGCGTGCGGCGATGACGGGGGCGATTGCTATTGCCAAAAAGGCCGGACGCAAGGTCGCGCTCACGCTGTCAGACGCATTTGTTGTTGATGGCCATCGCGATGAATTCTTCGCGCTGATGGATGACGGTTCGCTCGATCTGCTCTTCGCCAATGACACCGAAGTGCGCGCGATGATGCAGACCGAGGATACCGAAGCCGCCGTCGCGGCGCTTGCGGCGCGCGTTCCGATGCTCGTCTGCACACATGGCGCGGCGGGCGCAGAGGCGCATCGTGGCGACGAACATGCGCGCGGTGGTGCCGAAAAAGTCAACCGCGTGGTTGATACCACCGGCGCGGGGGGTCTTTTCGCGGCCGGCGGTTTTGCCGGGCTGGCGGAGGGCCGCAGCCTTGAGGACTGCCTGACCATGGGCGCCGTCTGCGCCGCAGAGGTCATCAGCCATTATGGCGCGCGGCCTGAGGCGGATATCCGCAAGCTCGTCGCCGAACGGCTCGGTTCCTAATAAGGCAAGGCCCGCACGACATCGGGCCAGAAGCCGAGCGCCCAGATCGGATAGCGTACGAAATAGCCGAAGATCAGCGCACCGAGCCCCCATTTGGTGGCCCAGTGCAGGCCGCCAATTGTCTTCCTGTCCCACAGGATCAGCGGGACAACAAAGGCGAAGGCGACCAGTCCGCTTACCGCATGTCCCACCATCACCGGCGGGAAAATCGGCCAGCGGCCGACGCCGGGTTCGACCATCATCAGCGTGAAGAGCAGCATGAAGCGCTTGTGCGCCTGCGGATCCATGCGGTTGCGCCAGCCCATGATCAGCATCAGGATCATCGGCGGCAATGCCATCAACGGCACCACCGACCAGCTTTCGGCGTCGATGATCGGCGGGGGGGTGCCGCGCGCAATGGCGTGGGTCGCGGTCAGATAGGATAAAGGGATGATGATCACCGCGAGCGCAAATCCCCAGACGCCCAGCTGGCGATGAATATCGCGCCGCTTTGCCGCCACCAGCCGGATTTGGGTGTAGAATATCGCCAACCATCCGGTCAGCGCGATGCCATGCACCATGACGAGAGGCGTCAGCGACGGGTTGGGCCGTGGATAGCTGACCATCTGGAAAAGATAGAAACTCGGCGCAAAGCCGATGAAAATCGCGATGATGACGGCGAGCACCATGCGCCCATAGAAACGACGCTCGGCATCTTGGGCCTCGGCGCCGGTGAACTTGGCGTTTGTCGCCATACCCCTTCCCCCCGGAATTATGTTCGGTGCGACCCGAAGGGCTGGGATTATGTTGCGGTGTCCCGCCTTGAGACAGCTTGTTACATATCTGTGACAGCCTGTGAATCGCCCATTTGACCTATATCGGTAGATAGGGGCTGGGGTGCGGCAAAGCGAACAGGGCGGAATGGCCTTAAGGTGACATAGTACACCGGAAGGGTGGGGGCCTATTGTTACTTGTGTCACTTTAACGCCGCCAATTGGGCTGGTATCTGCGGTGGGGTAGGGGTGGCAAACACCGTCTTCCATCGCACCAGCCAAGCAGAAAAGACGGGTGTAGGACAGCGTCCCGATTGACCGATATCAATTCCCGCGCCCCCACGCCTGTGCCACTGTCGGTGCAAGGGAGGATGAAGATGCAGGACAGGCAGGCCAAGCTGGCGCTGGTTGAAAAGAGCCTTGAGCGCGCGGCGGAGGCGGTGGGCGATATCACCGCGCCGCTGATGGCGCGCTTTTACGCGGCGCATCCAGCGGCAGAGGCAAGTTTCGAGCATCACGGCCTCGGCAAACGCGCCCTGCTGGAGGCGGAGATGGTCGGCAATGTCCTCTATTGCCTGATGACCTGGTTCGAACGGCCGGAGGAGATCCGCATCATCCTCTATGATTCGATCCCGCATCATCAGGAAACGCTGAAGGTCGAGGCCGGCTGGTATGAAGGGATGCTCTGGGCAGGGATCGATCTGGTTGAGGAAACGCTGCCCCCCGACGCGGATGACGAGCGCGCCGTGTGGGAGGAAATGCGCACCGGCTTTGCGGAGACAATAGCGAAAGCGCGCAGCTTTATCGGGTGAGTGTGCGGGAAGCTGCGGGTGCTCGAAGATATACCCTCTCTCCTTTAGGGGAGAGGAGCGAGATTTGGCAGCTTGCTGCCTAGTCGCAGCGGAGAGGGGCTATGACGTGTAGATTGCGCCCAGCCTCCCCCTCTCCACTTCGTCTAATCGCTTTCAGCGATAAGACTTCGTACCTCTCCCCTAGAGGAGAGAGGGTAAAGTTTCACGCGGGGCCGTAGGCGGCCTTAACCGCCCGCCATTCAATCCCATTCGATCTTGGTGAAGTTGAAGCTCACTTGTTCGCTCGCGCACTGGCTGACGGTGGCATCCAATATCCGCCCCATGCGACCGGTCGATTTCTGCTTGATCGCAAGGCTTTCGATTTTCTGCCCGGCCGCACACCCTCTCCATGCCGGCATCCGGGCCGCAGCTTCGCGGACTTTCTGCACCGCCGGTAAAAGCAGAGCTGCCGTCTCAGCGTCAGTAGCCGCGCGAAGCGGCAAGGGCTCGTGTGAGCGTTTGCCTGTGGCCTGCCCACTCGCTCTGTCGGCTGTCCCGTCGCCATTCACATCGCCGGTAGCAACATGGACGCCGCCCGAAGCCGATTCCTCTTCGACAAGGCGCAATGAAGACAGGTCTGTCCAGTTCTTATGACCCTTTTCGCGGGTCTTTGTGTCTTTGCTTTCGCCATCAACGCCGCCAAGCTTCAGATAATAGTCGGTGCTTGCGGCATAGGCTGGTGCGTTCAAGGTGATAGCGGCCAAAGCGCATGCAAGCGCGGCCGATTTTCTGCGCAGATGATATGTCATGGGAACTCCTCCTTTTCCCGGTGATAGGGGAGTTTACACCATTTAACATAATAACGAAAGCGCGATCGGCCGTTCAACGATGCGACCGGCTTTTACCGCTCACCCTTCCAGATAGGGCAGCAGTTCGGGCGGGCCGATTTCGCGCAGGCATTGCTTCACGCCCGCTATTTCGTCGGCGCCGGTCGGCGGGTTGGCGACCAGATCCTGCACGCTCTTGCCGGCTAGCACCTTGTCTGCGACGCAATTGCACACCTGTTCGCGATCAAGCTCAATCCCTTCGGGTACGTCGACCATGCCATTGTTGCAGGTGGAAACCAGCTGCTCGCGCAATTGCGTCTTCACCCCCTCGTCAATCGCCCCGCCTTCGCCACAGGCGGAAAGCGTGAGAAGGGCGATCGGGGCAAGCGAAAGGGCGGACAGGCGCATATGGGGCAACTCCTCTGGTTGGCTGCTGCCGATATGGGGAGGGGTGCGGGGATTTGAAGGGGGGGCATGACAAACCGTCAAGCCGCGCTAAAATCGCCCGATGACCGACCCTCTATCCGCCACCTGCCATTGCGGCGCGGTGCATGTGCAGATCGCGCGCGCGCCGGACTTTATCTTCGAATGCAATTGCAGCCTGTGTAACAGCCACGGCGCATGGTGGGGCTATTATGACCCAGGCGAAGTGGAGGTGACGGGGGAGACGCGAGGTTATGGAAGAGTTGATCGCGAAACTCCGGCCGTGGAAGTGCATTTCTGCCCGCGCTGCGGCTGCACCACGCATTTTGCTCTGGCCGAGGCCTATCTGGAAAAGAGCGGCGTCGCGAATGACCGCATGGGCGTCAACATGCGCCTGTTCGACCGCGCGGCGCTATCGGGGGTGAAGCTGCACTATCCCGATGGCCGGGCATGGGATGGCACCGGCGAGTGGGGCTATGTGCGCGAGGCGGTGGATTTATAGGGGGGATGGGGTTTGCGCAGAAAGGATGTGGACGTAGAGGAGCTTCAAAAAATCGGAAAATTGTAGCCTAAAGTCTCCAACTCTATCTCATTGTTCTATACAGCAATTCTTGTATTTCTTTCCGCTTCCACAAGGGCATTTTTCGTTGCGCCCTATTTTTTTTCGCCCATAGAGGGAGTGTGTAACTGTCCTTACTCGGAATGGAGCTGCGTGTTCTTCCAAACGCTGCTCAAACTTCCATGGAAAATCGAACCCTATCATGAACCTCGGAGTGCCATCTTCCGCCACTGATACACCGTACCAACGATCTGACTTGGTCACGTATTTTCTCATCTCGCAATGATACGTCAATGCGTCCTTTGCTTCATTTTGTGGCTGGCGGTTACAATGAACTGTAATACCCCCGCCTCCTTCTAGACCCATTGTGATGTCATGTTGGCCAGAATCGAGCGAAGTCATTTGGATGACTCTTCCTATACCTTTGTTAAATTCGTCGGCAGTAGCGCTACTCATACCAAGAATGGTTTCACCGAGCCGGTGTACTTCCGGACGTTCTGATGATTCTACATGTTCTAAAATGATGCCCGCGGGAGTGTTTTTAAAACGAGTCAGTTGTCCTTTGGGCGTTGCTGGCCCAGAAATGCCCTGCTTCCGCACAGCCATTGCTAGGTCAATTTCAAGCGATATGTCATCCGCGAGAGCAAAAAACTCGTTCTGCTCGATATGAAGATTTTTCTTTATATACCAAGACAAGGCTATAAGCTCATGCGACATATATAGCTTGCCAGCAGAACTTGATCTTTTCACTAAATAGTCAGTGAAATACAAAGGAGACGAAAGAAATTCTGAAATAACTTCAAGTGTGAATATGTCTGTTACCAATGGATTGCATATACCAGGAATATTTGTTAGTTTTAGAAATATTTCGCTTTGGAATGCGAGGGCTGGGTAGTGTTCACTACTAATGCAAATTGGATAATACTCTCGGATATTACCTTGCTGGTGAAAGTCGATGGGGCCATCTTCGGTAAAGGCGGCCATGCAGTTTTTTATGTGTTGAATGCATTCTATAGCTTGATCATAGCCTTCTTGTACGGCTGCTTGGAAGTCTTTTGCAATAGAATCGTCATCACCGTGCCAAGAAGCAAGTGTAAGCCTTTTTGATTTTGCTTGAACAACAAAAGCTCGAAAACCATATATTAAAATTGCATCTGCTTCTCCAATGATATTTCCTGATAGATCTTTGAATATTACATTTTTGAAAACATATTTATTTGGAAAAACACGAAGAAGTGTTTTTTCCGTAAAATGCTCTGTAAATTGTCCTCTATACTGCGAATGTATTCCTAAATACTTTTTATCTGATGTTATCCAGTAAAAAGGATTTTCATACAAAGCAGCAAGCGTAGCATATTCCAAAAATGATATCATTGTTCCGTTTGATAGTATCAAAATTGGATGGCTAGACGCCTTGTTGTATTTACCAAAATCATAGTTTGATAATTCTTTATCATTTTCAAGCACGCTAAATGAGTCTATTATTTTATTAACTTTTTCGATTTCCATCCCTGTTTGTTCGATGATCTCGTCTAATGTGAAGGTAAAAAGGGGAAGGTAAGTCCATTGTGAAGGGTGTTGTGACCGAATTGCTGCCTGAATCTTTGGAAAATTACTATCTACAATCCTTCGAATTGCTGTCAAAACCGTCGCCGCTTCGTCGATGTCGAAGCCTTTGTTCGTTTGCAGCCACTGGCGATCTGCTGCATAGCGTTCCCGCGCTAGCGCCTCATACTGAAACGAAAATGCTGACTCCCCCCCGTAGAAAATTGCCTCCCGCAAAATTGTGCCGGAACCCATCGGGTTTTTCTGATCAGCATCGAGGCTAGGGCCAGTCCTCATAGCGGAGGAAAAATGTTCATGGCCGGCTGCGACCAAAGCTTGATGAAGCTCGTGTAGTAGGGAAACGGCACGATCAGTATAGTTTTTAAGCAAACCAAGTTCTGGGATTCTGGAGTCAACCTTTCCCGAGAGCATTAGGCCGATTAATAAATTGGTCTCCGTTCGAAGTAGCCTGTCCGGTTCGTAGATTTTTTGAAAATCTTCTACTGTAAATTCGTCGATTGCAGTGACAACATTGCTTTTGAAAACGAGTGCCGCCAGAGCATGTATGAATCCTGGACTTTGAGCCAAACTCCGAATGTCTGCGAAAATTTCGGCTTCAGTTCGTGACGCGGACTGTGGCTTGGTTTTGTCGTGAACGTGCTGTCGTCCGAATCGTTTGCTCTCTGCTCTCTTTCGTTTTTTGCTACTCATCGGATTCTACTGCATCAATCTTGGACGTTCGGCTGCTTTGAACTAAGCAGCGGCTTCAAATAATGCCCGGTATAGCTGGCCGCCACCTTAACCACATCCTCCGGCGTCCCCTCCGCCACAATCTCCCCGCCCTTCACGCCCCCCTCGGGCCCCAGATCGATAATCCAGTCGGCCGTCTTGATCACATCCAGATTATGTTCGATCACCACCACGCTATTACCCTGCTCGACCAGCCGGTGGAGCACCTCCAATAATTTCCGCACATCCTCGAAATGCAGGCCGGTGGTGGGCTCGTCCAATATGTAGAGTGTCTGCCCGGTCGAACGGCGGGACAGTTCCTTGGCGAGTTTCACGCGCTGCGCCTCGCCGCCCGATAGCGTCGTTGCCTGCTGCCCGACCTTGACATAGCCGAGGCCGACCTCTGCCAGCATCGCCATCTTGTCGCGGATCGGGGGGACGGCCTTGAACACCTCGACCGCATCCTCGACCGTCATGTCGAGCACATCGGCGATGCTCAGCCCCTTCCACTTCACCTCCAGCGTTTCGCGGTTGTAGCGTTTGCCCTGGCATTCCTCGCACGTCACATAGACGTCGGGCAGGAAGTGCATCTCGATCTTGATCAGGCCATCGCCGCTGCATGTCTCACACCGCCCGCCCTTGACGTTGAACGAAAAGCGGCCGGGCTTGTATCCGCGCGCTTCGGATTCCGGCAGGCCGGCGAACCAATCGCGGATGTTGGTGAAGGCGCCGGTATAGGTGGCGGGGTTGCTGCGCGGGGTGCGGCCGATGGGTGATTGGTCGATGTCGATCACCTTGTCGCAATGTTCGAGGCCCGTGACCTTGTCATGCGCGCCCGCAATCACCCGTGCGCCGTTCAAGGAGCGGGCGGCGGCGGCATAGGGCGTGTCGATGGTAAAGCTCGACTTGCCCGAACCCGATACGCCGGTGATGCAGCAAAATGTGCCGAGCGGGATGGACGCGGTGACGTTTTTCAGGTTGTTCGCGCGCGCGCCGTGGAGGGTGAGCTTCTTCTTGTTGCCCTTGCGCCGCGTCTTGGGAACCGCGATTTCGCGGGTGCCGTTGAGATAATCGGCGGTGAGCGATTTGGCCTTCAGGATCGTCTCCAGCGTCCCTTCCGCCATCACCGTGCCGCCATGCACGCCCGCGCCGGGGCCGAGATCGACTATCCAGTCGGCGGTGCGGATGGCATCCTCGTCATGCTCGACGACGATCACGGTGTTGCCAAGGTCGCGGAGCCGCTGCAGCGTGGCGAGCAGCCGGTCATTATCCTTCTGGTGCAGGCCGATGCTGGGTTCATCGAGCACATAGAGCACGCCCGACAGGCCGGAGCCGATTTGCGAGGCGAGGCGGATGCGCTGGCTCTCCCCGCCGGAGAGCGTGCCGCTGGTGCGATCAAGGTTGAGATAATCGAGCCCGACATTGTTGAGGAAGCCGAGCCGCTCGTTGATCTCCTTGAGGATCGCCTTGGCGATTTGCGACTGGGTGGGGGTGAGCTGCGCGTCGAGATTGCTGAACCAGACCAGCGCGTCCGCCACGCTCATCCGCGTGGGTTCGGAGATGTTGGTGCCCGCGATCTTGACGCTCAACGCCTCGGGCTTCAGGCGCGCGCCGTGGCAGGTTTCGCAGGGCTGGCTGGTCTGGAACTTGCCCAGCTCCTCACGCATCCACGCGCTGTCAGTCTGCAACATGCGGCGGTTGAGGTTGCCGATCACGCCCTCAAACGCCTTTTTGACGGTGTAGCTTTTGCGGCCATCCTGGAAGGTCAGCTCGACCGGCATGCCGCCCGTGCCGTGGAGGATGATCAGTCTTTGGTCGGGCTCCAGCGCGTTCCACGGGGTGGTGAGGTCGAAGTCATAGGCTTTGGCGAGGCTGGACAGCACCTGCATGTAATAGGGGCTGGGCGGGTTCGATTTCGCCCAAGGGACGACCGCGCCCTGTTTGAGCGAAAGCGCCTCATTGGGGACGACAAGCTGCGGATCAAATTCCAGCCGCTCGCCCAGCCCGTCGCAATCTGGACACGCCCCCTGCGGCGCGTTGAAGCTGAACAGCCGCGGCTCGATTTCGGCGATGGTGAAGCCCGATACCGGGCAGGCGAATTTCTCGCTGAACACGATGCGGTTGGGGGGCAGGCCGGTTCCTTTCATTGCCCCACCGGTCACGTTGCTGGGCGCTGGGGTGAAGGTCGCCCGTGCTTCGCCGAACGCCGTCGGCACGCTATCCGCACCGCCCATCGCCTCCGCCACCGTGCCGTCGGCCAAATCGACAAAGGCCAGCCCCTCGGCCAGCTTCAGCGCCTGCTCGAACGAATCCGCCAGCCGCGTCTGGATGCCGTCCTTCACGACGATGCGGTCGACCACGACCTCGATGTCATGCTTGTACTTCTTGTCGAGCGCGGGGGCTTCCTCGATGGGGTAGAATTCGCCGTCGATGCGCACGCGGGTATAGCCCGCTTTCTGCCATTCGAGCAGCTCCTTGCGATACTCGCCCTTGCGCCCGCGCACCACGGGGGCGAGCAGATAGGCGCGGGTGCCCTCGGGCAATTGCATGACGCGGTCGACCATCTGCGTCACCGTCTGCGCGGTGATCGGCAGGCCAGTGGCAGGCGAATAAGGCACGCCGACGCGCGCCCACAACAGGCGCATATAGTCGTAGATTTCGGTGACCGTCGCGACCGTCGAACGCGGGTTGCGGCTGGTGGTTTTCTGCTCGATCGAGATGGCGGGGGAAAGGCCCTCGATATGCTCGACATCGGGCTTCTGCATCATCTCGAGGAACTGGCGCGCATAGGCGCTCAGGCTCTCGACATAACGCCGCTGTCCTTCGGCATAGATGGTATCGAAGGCGAGGCTCGACTTGCCCGACCCCGACAGGCCGGTGATCACGATCAGCTTGTCGCGCGGCAGATCGATATCGATGCCTTTGAGGTTGTGCTCGCGCGCACCGCGCACGCTGATGTGGGTGAGGCTCATAGACCGCTTGTTCCAGATTTGTTCGCAAAGCGCAAGAGTCGCGCTGTTCCATTTCGAGATGGCCGCGCTTGCGGGGTTTTGCAACCCGGCGCTTTTGCTGTAAATTGAACATCATGCAGCGACCTGGGGGCAGATTCGCAGCGTATCGAAACGCTCTATGCGCGGTGCTTGGCATCGCTTCCTTGGCCGCACCCGCAATTGCGCAATCCGAAATAGTATTTGCTCCCGGCACCGGGGATGCGACGCTGATCACCGCCCAGCCCATCGGTCCCGCGTTCAAGCGCTTTTCGTGCACCGGTTTTCAGGAAGCCAAGGCAAAATTGCTGTCAGTCTATTCGGGTGAGCAATCGGAGGGCTTGGCTACGCCGCAACACCGCCTCGATCGCTCGCTGCTCGACGAAACGCTCGCGAGCTATGAAAAGCATGTCTGCCTGTGGGGCAGCGGCAGCGGGCCTTCGATGATGGTGGTCGTCGATTTCGCCAAGCGCAGCTCTGACCCGCGGCTCTATGTCGTCGATCTGGAAAGCGGGGAAGGGCTCGACACCCCGGTTGTAGTCGCGCATGGCATCGGTTCAGATCCCGACGATGATGGCTATGCCGATGCCTTTGGAAATGTATATGAAAGCTGGATGTCCTCGCTGGGCGCGGCGCGCGGAGGCGAACTGTATCGCGGGCGGAATGGTCTTTCACTGCGGCTCGACGGGCTCGACCCTTCCAACAGCGCGATGCGCACGCGCGATATTGTCGTGCACAGCTATGCGGCTGAGCGTCGGCGCTATTTCAACTATAGCCTGATGTCTGCGCGCGGCGGCAAGCCGGGGACGAGCGAGGGCTGCTTCGTGGTCGAACCACACCGGCGAGACTGGCTGTACGACCGGTTGCGCGATGGCGGCTTCCTCTATGCCGGGCTTGGCAAGCAAGGCATGGAACAACGCGGCAAGCCGGTGCCCGTGCAGTCAGCGCCTACCCAATCTGCCTTTCAGCAGGTCTTGTTCCGCCAGGGGACCGGAACGGAATAAGCTGCTTGGGCCTTACCCCTGCGGTGGAGTGGGATCAGGTTGCGGCGCGAAAAATTTCTGCAACATGCGCTTGGCTGCAAACAAGCCCCATATGGTCAGTGCGAGCAGGACTAGCGCAATGAGCGCGGCGGCGACCGGATAGGCGAAAGCCAGCGCAAGTAAGCCGCCGGTCACGACGTCTTCTGCTGTGGAAAGGATGATATTGCTAACCGGTTCCGGACTGGTGTTGACCGCGGCGCGCGTCGTTGCTTTGGTTGCGTGACTGGCCAGCGCTGCCCCGCCGCCCAGCAGGAAGACGATGACCTGCCAGACCGGATCACCGGCATCGACCACGGCCAGCGCCAGCATCGCTCCGCCCAAAGGCCGGATTAGCGTGTTGAGGCCATCCCAGATCGAATCTAGCCAGGCCACCTTGTCGGCGAAAAACTCAGCAACCGCTCCAAGCCCTGATATCCCGATAACCCATGGGTTGGCGAGCGCATCGAGCATTTTCAGATTTTCGGGAAGGTCGACGACGCCGAAATGCATCGCGAGGCCGGTTGCGAAGACGGTGAGGTAGAGCCGCCAACCTGATAACAAGCTAACACTGGCTGCCAGGCCCAGCAATTCGACGATACCCATCCAGCTTCTCCCCGAGTTACGGTGCGGATGTCGTGATGGTGCCAGTGTGCGTGGGTTGTGGCAAGCTTCGCCACACAATGTTTACAGTCAGGACCAACAGGCTGGCCGCCCCGCCGGGTGTGTGATGGACAGCGGGACGGCCAAGGGGGAAGGGAGAGGGTGTCCCGCCTCAGCGTTTGCGCTGCCTGCGGGTAACACTGGTGTCGCGGGTCACATTGCCGTTTGACCGCGAAACCGTGTCCGTGCGGTTATAGATTTCGGAACCATTGCGCGAAGCTGAACGGTTTGCAGTGAAACCGTTTTCGGTGCGGGTCTTTGAACCCGTATAGCTATATTCGCCGCCATTGGGCCCGGTTCCGCTGCCGGTCGCAGTCCAGCCATTGTCGGTCTTGGTGCGCTCAACATCATAGGTCGCGGTCTTGCCGTTGAAGCCGGTACGCGATCCACTGCCGGTGAAGCCGGTGTCGGTGCGCTGGCGATCGCGTTCGGTGGTTGCAGTCGCGCCGTCGCTTTTGCGGGTAACAATCTTGTCCGAACTGAAGGTTCCGGCTTCTTTGTCGCGGACCGAAGTTTTCGTGCCGCTGGCCTTGGGGCCATCAAAGGTCGAGGTGCGGGTAACCGGTTCGGCGAAGGCTGCGCCCGCCAGAAGAGTGGCGGAGAGGGTGATTGCTATCAGCTTTTTCATGGGTCAAATCCTTTGCTGTCTATTGAAGGCCGTTTTTGACCGCCTTCAGATAGTCAACGCACGACGTCGCCATTCCCTTCGCTTTCGGGTGCAATTTTTTCTGCTTCAGGTGGAGTCGCAGACGCTGATTGTGCGATGGCCAGCAGTTCGCGGCGGATGGCGCGACGCTCTGCGGGTGCAGCTGTCCGCATCTGCTCGCGCAGTTCGCGGATGCGCGTTTGTTGTTCGGGAGGCAATTGGCGATATGCTTCGCGCCGCGCTTCCGCCTTGGCCGGATCGATCCGCGGCTGTTGCAGCTGATCCCCAGTCGCGGCCTTGTCCTCGACGGCTATGCCGGTCGCGGCTTCTGTGCGCTGTGCCATTTCGCGGCGCGCCAGTTCGCGTCCGATTTTGCGCCGGATTGCGGGATTTTGCAGCAGCCGATGCTCGGCAAGCGCGCGCCGCAATTCAGGGAGTGTTACCTCACCCTTTTCAAGCATGGTCTCGATTTCCTGCCGCGCGATGGCGAGACGTTCCTGCCTTGGCAGCGCCCGAAACTCAGGATCCGTGCGCAGCCGCTGGTACAGAGCGCGCACCGCCTGGCGTCCACTGGGTGTAGGTCCGGTTTCTGGTTGAGCCGGAGCGATGTCCTTGCTGACGACAGCGGGTTTCGCTTTGGGCTTGGGAATGTCCTTTTGGGGCAATTCGACCAGCTTGGCCTTGGCAAGCGCGTCGCTTACCATAGGGACATAGACGGGATCGCCGAAAAATCCTGATGCGGCGGCGGTTGCGGTGGCGATACCAAAAGCGGCGACCACTGTGACAATGCGCCCAGAACGACGCCAGCCAGCGCTGCCAAACCGTCGGCGGGCTGGAGCAAGTGGTGGCGTGATTGGATAAGATTCGACAGGCAAGTCACCCGCTGCGATGCGCGCGGCCAGCCGGTCACCAAAGCCATGCGGCAAAGGCGGCACCGTCAGCCGGTCAAGCGCGGCGGAGATATGCGGCGGGAAGGCGGGTTCGGTCATGCCGTCACCCCTTTACCTTCGACGCATTCGCGCAAGCTGGCCCGCGCGCGGAACAGCAGCGATTCAAACGCTTTGATCTGCATGGCCAAGATATCGGCGGCCATCCTGTTTTGCCTTTCCTCATAATAGGTCAGTACAATCGCGGCACGCTGCCGGTCGGGCAGCGCCTCGATACAGCCAGCGACCGCGCTGCGAACTTCATCTTCTTCTAGTGCTTCGTCCGACAATGGACTTTCATCGGCGCGTTCGGGAACCGCATCATCAGCGGCAAAGCGCCGACGACGGATGCGATCAAGGCAGGCATTCGTGGCAACGCGGGTCAGCCATGCTGTCACACCGGGGCCGCCTGCCTTCCAGCGTTCGGC
>NZ_CALMSV010000162.1 GCF_937872355.1 uncultured Sphingorhabdus sp.
TACGCTGGGTGCTTTACGGCGCAGCGCTACTCGGGCTCATTCCCTCCTTCTTCTTCTGGAGGGCCAGCCTGCATCTGAACAAGGAACTAGACCAGAAAGGTTGAGTTTAGCTCAGCTGTTCTTGCGGACCAGTTCGCGCATAGCATCGTCCAGCCCTTCAAGGGTGAGGGGGTACATGCGGTCCTTCACCAGTTCCTTGATGATCTTGGTCGACTGGGAATAGTTCCAGTGCGCTTCGGGCGTCGGATTCAGCCAGACTGTTGCCGGATAGGTGTTCACCATACGTTGCAGCCAAACCGCGCCTGCCTCTTCGTTGAAATGCTCAACCGATCCGCCAGGGTGCGTGATTTCATAGGGGCTCATCGCCGCGTCGCCGACGAATATCAGCTTATAGTCGTGCGGGAACTTATGCAGCACTTCCCATAGAGGCGTGCGCTCGGCAAAGCGGCGGCGATTATCCTTCCACACGCCTTCGTAAACGCAGTTGTGGAAATAGTAGAATTCCAGGTTTTTGAATTCCGCCGTGGCCGCACTGAAAAGTTCTTCGCATAACTTGACGAACGGATCCATCGAGCCGCCCACATCGAGGAACAGCAAAACTTTGATGGCATTGCGACGCTCGGCGCGCATTTGAATGTCCAGCCAACCTTGGCGCGCTGTGCCATTGATGGTGCCGTCGATATCGAGCTCATCCTGCGCACCTTCACGTGCAAATTTGCGCAGGCGGCGCATCGCAATCTTGATGTTGCGGGTGCCGAGCTCTTTGGTGTTATCCAAATTGGCAAATTCGCGCTTTTCCCAGACTTTCAATGCACGTTTATGCTTGGATTCACCGCCTATGCGAACGCCTTCGGGGTTATAGCCGTTGTTACCAAACGGTGATGTGCCGCCTGTGCCGATCCACTTGTTCCCGCCTTCATGGCGTTTTTGCTGCTCTTCGAGACGCTTTTTCAACGTCTCCATGATCTCGTCCCACGTGCCGAGAGATTTTATCTTTTCCATCTCTTCAGGAGTGAGGAATTTTTCAGCAACCGCCTTGAGCCAGTCTTCGGGTATTTCGGCGGAGTTGGTGCCATATTCCGAAAGAATGCCTTTGAAGACCTTGTTGAAGACCTGATCGAACCGGTCGAGCTGGGCCTCGTCTTTAACCAGTATCGCCCGTGACAGATAGTAAAAC
The DNA here is from genome assembly GCF_937872355.1 of uncultured Sphingorhabdus sp. Taxonomy (GTDB): domain Bacteria; phylum Pseudomonadota; class Alphaproteobacteria; order Sphingomonadales; family Sphingomonadaceae; genus Sphingorhabdus_B. Next base: position 1,178 of record NZ_CALMSV010000162.1, read on the forward strand.
TCTTCGGGGCTTTGTTCGATCACGTCAGCATCGAGCGCCTCAAGCAGCGCCAGATGTTCCTTCAAAGAAGCCGGAATGCCGGCGGAGCGGAGCTCGTCTAGGAAATTGAAGAACATGTGCCTGCTTCCGGTTAATCAGCCAATTAAGAAATTCATGGCCTCAGCGACTGCATTCGTCAACCGAATTGGCATTGCGCGTTTTAACCACTCGCTAAGCAATCCGGTTTACCATGTTTGCAAGCTGATAAAGGGCTCGCAACAAAATGGAAAACCTGGCTTTGCAGACCAATAAATGGATTGATGATACCGCGAAGATTTGCGGTGAAGTTGCGGTCGATTGTTCGGATACCGCAGGAACCCTTGAGCAGGCCAAAGAAGCTGCCGAGGAATTGCGTCGCGAGCACGGTTTGCTCGAAACGATAACCGACAAATTGACGCACGAAATCGAGAACGTAGCGCATGCTACGGAAGAGGCCAAAGAGCTTTCCGATGCAGCCCGCGAAAAGCTGGAGGCGAGCCATACGACCATCGAAAATTCTATGGCGGGCTTTTCGGACATGATCAGCCTGATAAACCGCTTGGGGAATCATATCGCCGGATTTGCTGCTGCGATGGAGCAGGTGAAGCGAGCATCGCAGGCGATCGACAACATCGCTCGGACTACCAATATGCTCGCACTTAACGCGGCGATTGAAGCTCAAAAGGCGGGTGAAGCAGGGCAGACTTTCGCCGTCGTCGCTGCAGAAGTGAAAAAGCTCGCACTAGATTCGCGAACTGCGGCGGTAGAAATCACCGGTACCGTCAATTCATTGGCGGCCGAAGCCGAGAAATTAGCTGTAGAGATCGGGACCGGCATAGAAGGCAGTGGTGAGGCGCAGGCCCAATTTGCAAATATGGAAGACTTGCTGAGCGGTTTGACGCACATTGTCGGCCAAGTGGATGATCGCACCAGCGAAATCGCCGTCAATACTGCTGCCATCAATCAAGGACTGGCCGAATCACGCAATGTCCGCGTTGCGGTCTCGCAGGCGAACGATCAGATGCATGATCGGTTACAGGTTGCGCACAAGGAGCTTTCCGAACTGGAACTGCGTGCAAACACCATGTTCGACAAGATTGTTCACAGTGGCATGTCAAAAGATGACAGCGTTTTCGTCGAACTCGCGCTCGAAAAAAACCGTGATGTCGTAGCATTGACCGAAGCTGCAATCGAAGCTGGCGATTTGACGATTGACGAGCTGTTTGACGAAAATCTGGTACTCATAGCTGGCAGCAATCCGCCCCGCTTCACTTCAAAGTTGACGGCTTGGGCAGACAAGAACTGGCGACCGTTTTACGATCGAACCAAGGCGTTACGCCCAGAAATCCTGACTGTAGTTTGTACCAGTCGTAACGGCTTCCTTCCGACCCATCTAAGCGAATTTTCGCGGGCACCAACTGGCGACTTGTCCCACGACACCCGCTATTGCCGTAACGGACGGGTGTTCAACGATGAGGGCATCGATCTGATCGCGAAAGCCAGCGAGCAAGACTATATGATGGCAGTCTATCGGCACACCGGTGCGTCATCGCAAGGCGGAAATCGCGATTCGGCAGTTGTACGGAATGTCTACGTCCCGCTGCGCTTCAAAGGACGCCGCTGGGGTGATCTAGAGATTGCCTATATCCTCTAGGATCAATTTCCCTGGCGACGCGCCATGAAAGCAAGCCGTTCGAATAGCATCACGTCCTGCTCGTTCTTGAGCAACGCGCCGTGCAATGGCGGAATTGCCTTGGTCGGATCGCGATTCTGCAAGACGTCTAGCGGCATGTCTTCATGCAGAAGCAGTTTGAGCCAGTCGAGCAGTTCGCTAGTTGATGGTTTCTTCTTCAATCCCGGTACTTCGCGGATATCATAGAAAATATCCATGGCCTTCGATACCAGCACTTTCTGAATTCCAGGGAAGTGGACATCGATAATAGCCTGCATCGTCTCGCGGTCGGGGAATTTGATATAGTGGAAGAAGCAGCGACGCAGGAAGGCGTCAGGCAGTTCCTTTTCGTTATTCGACGTGATTATAACTATCGGACGCTCGACTGCTTTGATGGTTTCATGGGTTTCATAAACGTAGAATTCCATGCGATCGAGTTCCTGCAACAAGTCGTTCGGGAACTCGATGTCAGCTTTGTCAATCTCGTCAATCAACAGGACCGGGAGCTTCTCCGAAGTGAAGGCTTCCCAAAGTTTGCCGCGTTTGATGTAGTTGCGGATGTCGTGAACGCGCTCATCGCCCAACTGACTGTCACGCAAGCGCGCTACAGCATCATATTCATAAAGGCCCTGATGTGCTTTGGTGGTCGATTTGATGTTCCACTCGATCAGCGGCGCATCCATGGCTTTGGCTATTTCCTGTGCCAGCACGGTTTTGCCAGTACCGGGTTCCCCTTTGACGAGAAGCGGGCGCCGTAGCTTCACCGCTGCATTCACTGCGACTTTCAGGTCGTCGGTTGCGACATAATTTTGGGTGCCGTCAAAGCGCATGTATCTTCCCCGGTTTAATCATCCGATTAACCGTTAAGCAGCGACAAGCCGCAATGCAACAGGCTTTGTGACGGATTGGGGATTTATTCGCTGAGAAGTGCGTGGTGGCGTGCAGCAATTACCTGCCAAAGGCCGCGTTGCTGTGCCAGCATCTGGTCGCGACCAAATGTCATTGCGCGCTGAACTGCCGCACTTCGTGCGAGTTTGCTGGCAAGGTCTGCAGTTGCATCCCGATTTGGAAGCAGGCAGGCGGGGGCTTCAATACCCAATCGCATCGCTACATAATCAAGCAATGGACGGCTGCGTTGCCAGTCCAGCGCAAAGGCCATTGCTGCACCTGCCGGGCAACCGTTGCGATCCGAGGTCGCCAACATTTCCATGCTGCGGCCCTGATTCTCGATAAGGCCGTTTACGCGGTCCTGACCTATTTGACGGTGGATTGGACCAGCCTCGACTGTAAGGCGATTCAGGAACACGCGTTCCAGAGCAAATGCATCGATGGCTTGAACAAGCCATTCGCGGGCTTCCTGTTCGACTATTTTCTGTCCGGCAAAGTCGATTACGCCCGGATGACGGCCGAAACAAACATTCATGAAGTGAGCGATGTCGGCTTTAAGCGCCGGTCGACACAATTTGACCTGCGAGCGCAGCTCAATTCCAATATCGCTTTTCTCTAGAAAAGCGATCAAGGGCGCAACTACCGGATCGCAGCCTTGCGCAGCAACGCTGTCGACAAATTGCCGTCCAAAATCCAGTTGATTGCTGGCTGTCAGTCCCATTCCGCACTCCGGCTTGCGCTGACTGGTTCAGACAGCACTACAAGTCGGAAATATCAGCAAAATCTAAACGGGAAGTTTACGACCCGATGAAGCGATTACTGATCAAGGAACGAGCGCATCTTACGCGAACGCGATGGATGCTTGAGCTTCCGCAAAGCTTTGGCTTCGATCTGACGGATACGTTCGCGGGTCACCGAGAACTGCTGGCCGACCTCTTCCAAAGTGTGGTCCGTATTCATCCCGATACCAAAGCGCATACGAAGCACGCGTTCCTCGCGCGGGGTAAGGCTAGCAAGGACGCGGGTGACCGTTTCCTTGAGATTTGCCTGAATCGCCGCATCAACGGGAATGATCGCATTCTTATCCTCGATGAAATCGCCGAGATGCGAATCCTCCTCGTCGCCAATCGGCGTTTCGAGGCTGATCGGTTCCTTGGCGATTTTCATCACCTTGCGAACTTTTTCGAGCGGCATCGAGAGGCGCTCGGCCATTTCTTCCGGAGTCGGTTCGCGGCCCTGTTCGTGGAGGAACTGTCGGCTGCAACGGACCAACTTGTTGATTGTCTCGATCATATGCACCGGGATGCGGATCGTACGCGCCTGATCGGCGATCGAGCGGGTAATCGCCTGGCGGATCCACCATGTCGCATAGGTGCTGAACTTGTATCCGCGGCGATATTCGAATTTATCAACCGCCTTCATCAGGCCGATATTGCCTTCCTGGATAAGGTCGAGGAACTGCAGCCCACGATTGGTGTACTTTTTAGCGATCGAGATCACGAGACGAAGGTTGGCTTCAACCATTTCCTTCTTCGCGATGCGCGCTTCACGTTCGCCCTTTTGCACCATGTTCACGATGCGGCGGAACTCGTTGAGGCTCATGCCCGTATTTGCCGCGATATCGGAGATTTCGCCGCGGATACGTTCGACGGCATCGACTTCGTTTTCCGCGAACTTGGCCCATTTCTTGTCGAGCGCCGAAACGCTTTCAAGCCAACCCTCGTCAAGCTCGTGGCCCATATAGCGATCAAGGAAATCCTTGCGTGGTACTTTATGGCGTTCGGCAAGGCGAAGCATCTGGCCGCCCAATGCGGTCAGGCGGCGGTTGAACGAATAAAGCTGGTCGACCAGATATTCGATCTTGTTCGCATGGAACTGCACGCTTTCGACTTCTGCGGTCAGGTCTTCACGCAGTTTCTGATATTTGTTTTCCGAAGCCTTGGGAAATTCGCCGCTAGAGGCCATGGCGACCATACGGTCGTTCTGAATCTTCGAGAACTGCTTGAACAGGCTCGTGATGGTCGCAAAGCGTTCCAGCGCAGCGGGCTTCAGCGCTTCTTCCATTTGCGCGAGGCTGAGGGTGTTGTCTTCTTCTTCCTCTTCAACCGGACGCGCGCGGCGCTCGGTCATATCGTCTTCGTCCTCGTCAGCGCTCTGCTCTTCCTCGATGTCTTCCTCTTCCTTATAGGAAGGGCCAGCCGTTGCTTCGCTGATCTCGCCGTCGTCCTCGTCTTCACCGTCTTCGGTCAAGCTTTCCGGCGCAGGCTCCTTTGAAAGCATCGCATCGAGATCAAGAATCTCGCGCAGCTGCATTTCGCCATTGTTGAGCGCATTCGACCATTCGATGATCGCATGGAACGTAATGGGGCTTTCGCACAAGCCGAGGATCATCGTGTCACGACCGGCCTCGATACGCTTCGCAATTGCGATTTCACCTTCACGGCTGAGCAGTTCAACTGCGCCCATTTCGCGCAGATACATGCGCACAGGGTCATCGGTGCGATCACCGGTGCCAGTCTTCTTGACTGTAGAAGTCAGCGAGCGAGGGTCGTTTTCACCGATATGTTCGACGGTTTCGGAATCATCATCATCGCGATCCTTACCATCTTCGCCAGCTTCGTCATTTTCGACAATCTGCACGCCCATATCGTTGATCGCAGACATGATGTCCTCGATCTGCTCAGATGTGAACTGGTCCTGCGGAACGGCTGAGTTGAGTTCGTCAATGGTCAGATAGCCGCGACGTTTCGCCTTCGCGAGAAGCTTTTTAACCTGCGCGTCGTTGAGATCGATCAGCGGGGCGTCGCCGCCTTCGCCTTCTTCCATTTCGGGTTGCGTAGCCAAGTTCCTGTTTCCCCGTTGTTCTTACAAAACGTCTTCGCGCTGCAACAGCGCAGCCAGACGCATGTCAAATTCGTGTTTTTCCTGTCGCAGCCTCTGTTGCTCGGCGAAATTGGCTTCGTTGAGGTCAGTGCTCGCCAATTCGGTTGCCCTTCGCAGTGCTGCTTCCAACTCGGGCCGCTGCTTCATCAGCCGGATTGCTTCATCCAGCTGTCTGAAGGCCTGCGCCCCAGCCAGTTCCCCGCTGCCCGATCGCCGGTTGAACCCGAAGGCCGTTCCGCCACCCTGCAACAAGGCTTGAGCCATATTATACAGATCGTCCCCTAATATGGTAAGCAATGCCGCACTATCAAGTGTTTCTTTGCCTGAATGCGACAATGCCGAATCGAGCATTGCCGAGAGCAGTCGGGCGTGTGCCGGGTCGCGCGGCACGAAACCGGCCAGTGTCTCCTGGTGCCGGATGATCTGCGGTGGTTCGCGCAATAATGCCGCGAGCACGCCGCGTACCAATATGTCGGTTCCCTGATTGCCGATAGTCTTGGCTTCGTGCGACGCTGGGGGAGGGGTATTGGGTTTCCAAGGCCCGCGCTTTTGCTGGGTTGGTCGAAACGGTTGCTCGCGACGCGCAAACAAGTTGTCGAAGCGCTCGCGAAAGGCATCGGCATAATGGCGGCGAATTTCCGCATCGGCGATGTTGGCGACATGGACGCCGAGGCGTTGTTTGAATCCAGCACGATCTTCGGGCGTATCAACAGGCTCTGCCGCCAATTCGGTTTTCCAAAGACGTTCGACCAGCGGTTCGGATGCCTCCAGCAGTTCGGCGAAGGCGCTAGGGCCGGCGCTGCGAACCAGATCGTCGGGGTCTTGGCCTTCGGGCAGGGTTACAAATTCTAAGCTGTGGCCCGGCCTCAGCCCGCCCAAAGCACGCTGGGCAGCGCGGAAAGCCGCTTTCTGACCAGCTGCGTCGCCATCGAAACAAAGTAAAGGTTTGGGCACCATCCGCCAGAGCATCGTGATTTGCTGCTCGGTCAACGCGGTTCCCAATGGCGCAACAGCCTCGCCGAAACCCGCCTGTGCCAGTGCTATGGCATCCATATAGCCTTCGACGACAATGACCCGGCCAGAGGATCGTGAGGCAGCGGATGCCTTGTCGAGATTGTAGAGCGTTCGGCCCTTGTCGAACAAAGGCGTGTCGGGGGAGTTCAAATATTTGGGTTCGCCCGCGCCCAAAATACGCCCGCCAAAGGCAATCACCCGTCCGCGCGGATCGCGGATCGGGATCATCAGTCGACCACGGAAGCGGTCATACGGTTCCTTGTCTTCAACCGAGATCAACAGGCCTGCCTCAACCAGCTTGTCATCGCCAAAATGCTTGAGCGCCTCTTTGAGTTTGCCCCGACTGTCAGGCGCAAAGCCGATACCGAAAGCCTTTATTGTATCCGGCTTCAACCCGCGCCGTTCGCAATAGGCGCGCGCCTCCGAACCCTCCAGCCCTTGGAATTGCGCGACAAACCAATCCTGAGCTGCCGCCATGACGTCATAGAGCGTATTGGCGCGTTCCGCTTTTGCTGCGGCTTTCGGATCGGCAGCAGGAACCTGCATCCCTGCCGCATCGGCCAGTTCCTTCACCGCATCCATGAAGCTCAACCCACGCTGGTCGGTCATCCAGCGGATGGCATCACCATGCGCGCCGCAGCCGAAGCAGTGGTAAAAGCCCTTCTCATCGTTGATCGTGAAGCTGGGCGTCTTCTCATTATGGAAAGGGCAACAGGCCTTATACTCGCGCCCTGCTTTGGTCACCTTGATGCTGCGACCAATCAGCGCGGAAAGCGTCGTCCGCGCGCGCAGTTCATCAAGCCATTGCGGGGTGAGGGTCATCGAACCCCTATGTCAGGAAAGCGCAGCCTTCACCAGCGCGCTTGCCTTGCTCATGTCAAGTTGCGGGCCGTGGCGATCTTTCAGCGTCGCCATCACGCGGCCCATATCCTTGACGCTGCTAGCACCAAGTTCGGCTTTTATGGTTTCGATGGCAGCAGTCGTTTCGGCTTCATCCATCTGCGCGGGCAGGAAAGTTTCGATAACGGCTAGCTCAGCTTTTTCGACATCGGCCAGTTCCTGACGGCCGCCCTGTTCGTAAAGCGCGATCGATTCGCGGCGCTGTTTGACCATTTTCTGCAGCACTTCGACCACGACTGCGTCATCGTCCGCCGGGGCAGATTGGGTGCGCAGTTCGATGTCGCGGTCTTTCAACTTCGCCAAGATCAAGCGAACAGCCGCCAAACGGTCTTTCTCGCCAGCCTTCATTGCGGCGATCTGGGCCGCCTTTATGTCTTCTCGAATCATGTTCCGATTTCTTTGAAAAAGTGGAAGCAGCCCTCTTAGCCACAACTTTCCGATTTTAATAGATTGACCTTGTCGCGGCTCGTCTCTAGGCGCGGTGCCTTAGCGACATCGCCAGAAACTCTATTGAAAAAGGACCGCCACCATGGCTGACCCTACCACTACGCGCGCGCCCACCGGAGCGACAGGCGTATTGGTTTTAGCCAGCGGCGAGGTGATCTGGGGCAGGGGCTTTGGCGCAGAAGGTAGCGCGGTAGGCGAAGTCTGCTTCAATACCGCGATGACCGGCTATCAGGAAGTGATGACCGACCCGAGCTATGCCGGGCAGATCATCAACTTCACATTTCCGCATATCGGCAATGTTGGCACCAACCCCGAGGATATAGAGGCGACCAACCCGCATGCACTGGGCGCCGTCGTGCGGCAGGATGTCACCAACCCCTCCAATTTCCGTGCGACGCAGCATTTCCGCGACTGGATGTCGGCAAATGGCCGGATAGGCCTTTCGGGCGTCGATACTCGCGCGCTTACCCGCCTGATCCGCCTGAAAGGCGCGCCCAATGCGGTGATTGCGCATAGCGCCGATGGCAAGTTCGACATCCCCGCCTTGCTGGCTCAGGCACAGGCCTGGCCGGGGCTGGAGGGGATGGATCTGGCCAAGGATGTGACCACCTTGCAGACCTATGGCTGGGAAGATGGCTTGTGGAAGCTGGGGCAGGGCTATGCTGACAAACCTGACCTATGTTCCGCGAAGCGACCAAAAGTCGTTGCCATTGATTATGGCATAAAACGCAATATTTTGCGGAACTTAGTTGATACTGGTTGTGAAGTCACCGTCGTGCCCGCGACCGCGAGCTTTGACGAGATCATGGCGCATCAGCCCGATGGCCTGTTCCTCTCCAACGGCCCTGGCGATCCGGCGGCGACAGGGGAATATTCGGTGCCGGTGATCAAGGCGTGGCTGGAAACGAAGAAGCCGCTGTTCGGCATTTGCCTGGGCCACCAGATGCTCGCACTTGCAGTGGGGGCAAAGACCGAGAAGATGCATCAGGGCCATCGCGGCGCGAACCATCCGGTGAAACGGCTTTCGGACGGTGCGGTAGAGATTACCAGTATGAACCATGGCTTTGCGGTCGATGCTGACACACTGCCCGCCAACGCCCGCGCAACGCACACCAGCCTGTTCGACGGCAGCAATTGCGGCTTCGAACTCACCGATCAGCCCGCCTTCAGCGTGCAATACCACCCCGAAGCGAGCCCGGGGCCGCAAGACAGCCATTATCTCTTTGAGAAATTTGCGGGGATGATGAGTTAGTGTCTACTTTTGCGCAATATGTTGCGGTCTTGATGCTCCATCTTTCGAAAAAGAAAGAAAATGAAGCAATGGCTGGGTCTTTTAAAGGCTTAGCACGAAACCTGTCGATATCCTTGTCAAATAATATCACTGATAAAGATGTTGCTGACGCCTTAGGCGTACTTATGAGTTTTGCTGGAGCAGAATTTTTCGATAGTCCACTTACTGGTGGATATTGGAAAGTAGACTATGATAATTTTAGGTATTACTTTATAGAGTCTACGCCAGACTGGGAAGATGATGCCGAGCATTACAAAGATACTCGCAATGAATGTATCAAAAAATTTCCTATTTTGGTTACGTACGCTGAAACAGGCGACGACTTTGCTAAAGACATTCTTGAACACATTCAAAATACACCTGAATCTGAATGGTCGCACCTACGAGATGACGGTCTTGATGATGTCTTGAAAGTTATAAGTGTTCCAGCTTCCGATCGCGTGGTTACACTAAGTCACAATGAGGCAGGAAACTTAGAGCATGCTGCTTCGGAAGTCATCGATCTCATAGAAGCAGAGTCGGCAATTGAGGGCGATGTTTCGCTTAAATCGCGTATTTTAGGGCAGTTAAAAGCAGGCCGTGAATTGATCCGTGAAAAAACGTTCAGTGCGTTGATCATGTATAATACGCTTTTGAGTGCACTAGTATTTCTGATGCAAAAGTACTCTGGTCAAGCGATCGCGGAGACTGCACGCGCACTTTATCAAATGCTTATCGAACTCGTCTTTTCCGGAAATTAAGATGCCCAAACGCACTGACATCCAATCCATCCTCATCATCGGCGCTGGCCCGATCATTATCGGCCAGGCGTGCGAATTTGACTATTCGGGGACGCAGGCGTGCAAGGCGCTGCGGGAGGAGGGCTATCGCATCATCCTCGTCAACTCCAACCCCGCGACGATCATGACCGATCCGGAAATGGTCGGCGATAATGGCTCCACCTATGTCGAGCCGATCACGCCGGAGGTGGTCGCAAAGATCATCGAAACCGAGCGCGCCAAATATCCGCATGAGAAAATGGCCGTTCTGCCCACTATGGGCGGGCAGACCGCGCTGAACACCGCGCTGGCGCTGGAGGCCAATGGCACGCTGGCGAAATTTGATGTCGAAATGATCGGTGCGACCGCCGAAGCGATCGACAAGGCTGAAGACCGCATCAAATTCCGCAATGCGATGGACAAGATCGGCCTCGAATCCGCGCGCTCGGGCATCGCCCATACGCTCGAAGAGGCGCTCACGGTGCTCGAACGCACCGGCCTGCCCTCGATCATCCGCCCCAGCTTCACCATGGGCGGCACCGGCGGCGGGATTGCCTATAATCGGGATGAATTCATCCAGATCGTCACCGGCGGTCTTGATGCCAGCCCGACGACCGAGGTGCTGATCGAGGAGTCGCTGCTCGGTTGGAAAGAATATGAGATGGAGGTTGTCCGCGACAAGAAGGACAATGCCATCATCATCTGCTCGATCGAGAACATCGATCCGATGGGCGTGCATACCGGCGACAGCATCAC
>NZ_CALMSV010000163.1 GCF_937872355.1 uncultured Sphingorhabdus sp.
GCGGTTACCCCGGGGATCCTCCCCATATGGGGCGTTTTTGCCCCCCCACAGGGGGGTAAGAAGGGGGCGGTTGCCCGGCCCCGGAAAACCCGCCATTGAAATGCCGACAAGACCCAGCGAGACACCGACCATGCCGCTGCCCCAGCCATATTGAATCGGCGCAAAAAAGGACCAGCTTGCCGGGTATACATTCCCTGCGAGCGACCAGAGGAAGTAGATCAAGGCGACGGGAACTATTCCTTCTATTTTACCAAGCGACGCAAAAGCCCCCAAGGGATTGGCCCGCTTCCATTCAAACGGACGGCGCTTTTCTTCGGGCATGGTTTCTGGAAATACGATCCAGCCGTAGATGCCATTCGCAATCGCGAGCGCACCCGCGACATAGAAGGGCACCCTTGGCCCGAAATCTCCAAGCAGTCCGCCTATGACCGGGCCGAATATAAATCCGAGACCAAAGGCGGCGCCAACTTTGCCAAAACTTGCCGCGCGTTCTTCTGGTGTTGACATGTCCGCCATGGCGGCATTGGCAGGACCGAAAACCGCGCCCAAACCACCTGCGATCGCACGCCCGATGAATAGCCAGCCTATATTGGGAGCAAGACCCATCAGCAGGAAATCGAACCCGAAGGCGAAGAGTGAAATCAAAAAGATCGGTCGCCGCCCGAAACGATCCCCCAGATTGCCGACGGCGGGCATCAGCAGAATCTGGAACAAGCCATAAGTTGCGCCGATCCATGCCCCGATGCGTGCCGCTTCGGCCGCGTCGACATGCGCCAGATGTTTGATGAGATCGGGCAAGACAGGCATGATGATGCCGAAACCCATCGAATAGATGAGCACGGTCAGCAGCACGAAGCGCGTTGCACGGCGCTTTAATGTGGGATCCATCACCATCGCGGGGGGCCTTGTCAGTGGCGTTCCGCTTTGTCCAATATTTTTGGAATGTCGGTTGCTAGCGATAGCGGGATTTACTTTGGCTTTTGCCGGACTTGCGCTAGCTTGGCGGCAATCGAGGACCAAGGGGAGCCGCAAATGCAGAATGACGAAAACCCGCCTGTGCAAAGTGGCGCTGCGACCGAACCGGTAGTAGAAGCGGTTCAGCAGCCTGCGCCTGAACCCGTCAGCGAAACGGCGGCTGCGGCACCTGTTGCGAAAAAATCTTCGAACCGGAGCGGAAAGACAATCTTCTGGCTTGGGCTTGGTTCAATACTGATAGCGCTGGCTGCTGGACTCGGTTCCGGCTGGGGCTTGTGGGATTTCCGCTTCGGATTCCAACTGTTGATGCTTGCCTTCGGCGCAGGAATTTTGGCTTTATTGGGCGGCTTTGTTGTCGGCTGGTGGGCAAAGCGCAAGGGTAGGGTGGCGGCTCGCCCGTTGCGCTGGCTGGGCATGACGCTGGGCGGCGCACTGGCACTATGGTTGTTGAGTTTCGCCTATACGGCGCGCACGGTGCCCGCCATCCACGATATTTCGACCGATCTGGCTGACCCGCCCCAATTCCGGATGCTCGAAGTGAGGGCTGACAATCTTGACCAGATTCCAGGCGAGAATGAGCCCGAAATGAAAGGCATGAACCCGCAACAGCGCTGGGCGGCGCTGCACCAGAAAGCTTATGGTGACATCCGTTCGGTTCGCATCGCAATGCCGGTTGCAGAAGCCATTGCCAAGGCAGAGCGGCTGGCCAAAGTCCGCGGTTGGGAGGTTGCTATTGCCGATCCGGTTGAAGGCCGCCTTGAGGCGACCGACACCACCCGTTTCTTTCGCTTCAAAGACGATGTTGTTGTCCGTGTGCGTCCAACCGAAGACGGCACCGGCAGCATCGTTGATATGCGCTCAATCAGCCGCGTTGGTATCAGCGATCTGGGAATGAACGCCAAACGGGTTCGCAGTTTCATTGCGGACCTCGCAGGCACTAATCCAGCGGGTTAAGGTTTTGGGGGCGTCAGCTTCAGCAGACGCCCTTCGCTCCCGTCTTCAAGCAGCCATACTGCTCCGTCGGGGCCCTGTTCGACTTCCCGGATACGGGCGTCCATTGGCCAATGGTCGGCCTTTTCGACATTTTCGCCATTCACCTTGACGCGGACCAGGGCCTCGCCACCCAACCCGCCGATGAAGAGCGAGCCCTTCCATGTCGGAAACAGTTCACCATTATAGAACATCAGGCCGCCCGGCGAAATTGCCGGAACCCAGTAGGCCTTGGGTGCTTCAAAGCCGTCGTCCGGTTTGTGATCGGGGATGTCGCGGCCGTCGTAATGATCCCCATTTGAAACCTTTGGATAGCCATAATTGGCGCCACTCTTAACAAGGTTGAGTTCATCACCGTGGCGCGGACCCATTTCCTGGTTCCACAGCTGCCCCTTGTCATCAAAGGTCAAGCCAAGCGGGTTGCGATGCCCTAACGACCAGATTTGTGACTTTACCGGATTGGCCGCATCGTAAAACGGATTGTCCTTCGGCACGCTGCCATCGGGGAAGAGGCGCAGCACCTTGCCAAGATTAGCGCTCATATCCTGAGCTGGATCGAATTTCTGCCGCTCGCCAGAGGCGATGAACAGATATTTGCCATCGGGCGAGAATGCGAGGCGATGGCCATAATGACCGCGTCCAGTGACCTTCGGATTCTGTTCCCAGATTTTCTGCAGGCCAACCAGCTTGGGTTGACTACCCTGATATTCCAGCTTTGCGCGGCCAACGACTGCGCCGCGTGTGTCGTTTGCGCCGGCTTCCGCCCAACTGAGATAAACGAGGCCAGATTTCGAAAAATCGGGAGCGACGATGACATCGCCAAAACCACCCTGACCACCATAGTCAACCGTAGGGACGCCGGCGACGTCGCGAACAGGTCCATCCGATTGCCACAGTTTCAGCTTGCCGCTTTTTTCGGTAATCAGCGCATATGGCGTGCCGGGAACAAAGGCCATCGCCCAAGGTTCATTGAAAGTTGCAACCGCGGTGACCTCAAATGGCTTGGGGCCTGTTGAGACTTCGGCGTTGCTTGTCGAAGGGGCGCAGGCAACAGCTACAAGGCTGGCTGCGGTCAAACTGAAGGCTCGCAACATAGGGAGGGCTCCTCTCTTATTTCGGCGTTTAGATGCGAATGCTTCGCGTAATTGCAAGAGGGTTGCATTTCAGCGTAGCTCCGCCTAGATGGGGTTTATCCCGACATTGCGAAACACTGAAGGGGCTAGCGCCGAAAGGGGCTGGCACAATCGGTTGTTCGCATTGTCTTCTGCACATTTGGAGCACCATGCCCGATTTAAAAAAACTTGCCGAGATTATCGAACCTGAGGCCAAAGCCTTAGGGTTTGATCTCGTACGCGTTGCATGGTTTGATCGCGGCGCAGAAGGTTCGGATGAGCCGACTTTGCAAGTTATGGCTGAACGGCCCGATACGCGCCAATTGGTAATCGACGATTGTGCGGCTTTGTCGCATCGGATTTCTGATCTGTTCGACGAACTTGATCCGATTGAAGAGGCCTATCGGTTGGAGGTAAGCTCCCCCGGCATCGACCGTCCGTTGACCCGGTTGAAGGACTTTTCCGATTGGGCAGGGCATGAAGCCAAGATTGAGGCGATAGAGCCTATTGAAAACCAAAAGAGATTTCGTGGTGAACTTGCGGGTGTAGATGACGCAGTGGTTTCAATCACCGATCGCACTGGCGCCACACACGCAATCCACTTTTCCAATATACATTCCGCCAAGCTGGTCTTGACAGACCGGCTGATTGCGTCGACTGCGCCGCTCAACAGCGCCGGGGTCGACGAAATCGACGAAGACAACCCCGACCAAGAACAGGAAGACTAAAGTCATGGCCAGTCCGATTGCTGCCAACAAGGCTGAACTGCTCGCAATCGCAAACGCAGTCGCCAGCGAGAAGATGATCGACAAGGCGATCGTCGTCGAGGCACTCGAAGAAGCGATCCAGCGCGCCGCCCGTGCGCGCTATGGTGCGGAAAACGATATTCGCGCTAAGCTCGATACGCAGACCGGCGACTTGCGTTTGTGGCGCGTTGTCGAAGTGGTTGAGGTTGTTGAAGACTATTTCAAGCAGGTCGATCTCAAGCAGGCCGAAAAGCTGCAAAAGGGCGCGGCTGTTGGTGACTTCATCGTAGATCCGCTGCCACCGGTCGATCTTGGCCGTATCGACGCACAGTCAGCAAAGCAGGTTATCTTCCAGAAAGTTCGCGATGCAGAGCGCGAGCGCCAATTTGAAGAATTCAAGGATCGCGCAGGCGAAATCATCACTGGCGTCGTGAAGTCAGTCGAATTCGGTCATGTCGTGGTAGATCTTGGTCGTGCCGAAGGCGTTATCCGCCGCGACCAGCAAATCCCGCGCGAAGTTGTTCGCCCCGGCGATCGCGTTCGCGCATTGATCATGAAGGTCGTTCGTGAAAACCGTGGTCCGCAGATTCTGCTCAGCCGTGCACATCCGGACTTCATGAAAAAGCTGTTCGCACAGGAAGTACCCGAAATTTACGATGGCATCATTGAGATTAAGGCAGCAGCCCGCGATCCGGGCAGCCGCGCCAAGATTGGTGTAATCAGCTATGACAGCTCGATAGACCCGGTTGGCGCTTGCGTCGGCATGAAGGGTAGCCGCGTCCAGGCTGTCGTGCAGGAAATGCAGGGCGAAAAAATCGACATCATCCCCTGGTCTGACGATGCCGCAACGTTCATCGTCAATGCGCTGCAGCCTGCAACGGTCAGCCGCGTTGTCATCGATGAAGAAGAAAGCCGCATCGAAGTGGTCGTTCCTGACGATCAGCTGAGCTTGGCCATCGGTCGCCGCGGCCAGAATGTCCGTCTTGCAAGCCAGCTGACCGGTCGTGCAATTGACATTATGACCGAGGCGGAATCCAGCGAGAAGCGTCAGAAGGAATTTGTCGAGCGTTCGGAAATGTTCCAGCAGGAACTCGACGTTGACGAGACGCTGGCGCAGCTGCTTGTGGCGGAAGGCTTCAGCGAGCTTGAAGAAGTCGCCTATGTCGCACTTGAAGAAATCGCTGGCATCGAAGGCCTCGATGACGAACTGGCCGAAGAACTGCAAAGCCGTGCACTCGAAGCGCTGGAGCGCAAGGAAGAGTCCGCACGTACCGAACGCCGGGAGCTGGGCGTCGAAGATGCGCTTGCTGAACTGCCGCACCTCACCGAAGCAATGCTGGTGACGCTGGGTAAGGCGGGCATCAAGACGCGTGACTATCCTTGCGACCTTGCGACTGACGAACTGATCCAGAAAGGTCGGAGCGAACAGCGCCGCAGTGACAATCGTCGCCATCGCGTCGAAGATAAACCCGGCATATTGGCGGTTTACGGCCTGAACGAAGAGCAAGGCAACGAGATCATCATGGCTGCCCGTGCGCATTGGTTCGATGATGAACCCGAAACAGTTGAGGAGGACGCCGTTGTCGCGGAAGACTCCCAATGAGAACCTTGATAGCCCTGTAAGAAGGTGCATTTTGACGGGTGAGCGGGCGGAGCAACGCCTGCTGATCCGTCTTGCGCTGGGCCCTGACGGGCAGGTCGCGCCTGATATTCACGGAAAAGTGCCCGGTCGCGGAGCGTGGATCGGCGTGCCGGCAGAAGAGCTCGAAGCCGCACGCGCGAAAGGAAAGCTCGCCGGTCTGTTGAAACGTGCCTTCAAGGTATCTGAACTCACAGTTCCCGACGATCTGGTCGACCGAATCCGGTTTGGCTTGGAAAAGGCGACACTTGATCGCCTCGGTCTAGAAGCCCGGTCGAGCAATTTGCTCGCTGGCGCGGAAAAGGTCGATGCAGCAGCCCGCAGCGGAGCAGTCGCACTGTTGCTGCACGCCTCTGATGCCAGCGATGATGGCGCTTCCAAACGTGACCAGAGTTGGCGCGTCGGGCTTGAAGAAGAGGGTAGTGGTCGCAAAGGCACGCGATTGCCGGTTGATCGCGACCGGCTATCGGCAGCACTGGGGCGCTCAAATTCGGTGCATGTGGCGATCACCGACGCAAAAGCGGCGGAGCGGGTGAAACATCACCTAGACCGCTGGCTTTATTTCATAGGATGCAGTAACGCGCGCGGCGACGCCAAGGCGGACCGTCGTACACATGCTGCACCGGACGGTAATTGATTGAAGGCAAGGTCTGTAGAAAATGAGTGACGAAAACGAGAATAAACCGACATTGGGTCGCAAGCCGCTTGGGCTGAAGCCGCGACTGGAGTCGGGCGAGGTGAAGCAGACCTTCAGCCATGGCCGCACCAACAAGGTTGTGGTTGAGGTGAAACGCAAGAAGCTTGTCGGCAAGCCGGGCTATGCACCTGAGCCGGAAGTAGCCGCGCCTCCGCCACCCCCTCCGCCCCCGCCGCCACCGCCGGCTGCACCTGCGCCGCGTGCAGCCGCACCGAGCGGTGAAACGCCGCAAGAGCGCGTAGCCCGTCTACAGCGTGAAGCAGAAGAAGACCGGCTGCGTCTTGCCGAAGAAGCCAATAGGCGTGAGCAAGAGGAGCGCGCGCGTGCGGCAGATGAAGAACGTCGCCGTGCCGAAGAGAACCGTAAGGCTGAAGCTGAGGCTGCCAAGGCTCCGCCTCCTGCGGTTGCACAAGCCGACGAATTTGAGGCTGCGGAAACCAGCGATGCTGTATCACCCCCGCCGGCCCGCAGATTCACCCCCGTTGAATCGCCAAAGCGTCCGGCTCCGGCAGCGCCGCGTGAGGAAGTTCGCGGGGTCCGCGAAGAGGTTCGCCGCGAAGATCCGAAGAAGGTACCGCACAAGCCTAGCCGTGACCGTGCGGGCGATAGCCGTCGCCAATCGGGCAAATTGACCGTAACGCGCGCTCTGGACGACGATGAAGGTGCACGCGCCCGTTCGCTCGCAGCACTCAAGCGCGCGCGCGAAAAAGAGCGTCGCTCGCATATGTCGGGCATGCAGCGCGATGCGCAGCCCAAGCAGGTGCGTGACGTTGTCGTTCCGGAAGTCATTACTGTTCAGGAACTGGCGATCCGTATGGCTGAAAAAGGCAGCGATCTGGTCAAGGCGCTGTTCAAGATGGGCATGCCTGTCACACTGACACAGAGCATCGATCAGGATACCGCCGAATTGTTGGTGACCGAATTTGGTCACAACATCACCCGCGTTTCTGACGCTGACGTCGATATTGCCCATGATGACGATGTCGATGCTCCCGAAACGTTGAAGCCGCGTCCGCCGGTCGTGACCGTGATGGGCCATGTCGACCACGGCAAGACTTCGCTGCTCGATGCATTGCGCGGGGCGAATGTGCAGGCGGGCGAAGGGGGGGGGATCACCCCGCACATCGGCGCCCATCAGGGTAAAAACCAGGGGGGGGGCATGGTCACCCTTCTTGGTACCCCCGGCCACCGAGCCTTTACCGAGATGCGCGCGCGCGGTGCTACTGTGACGGACATTATCATCCTCGTAGTCGCTGCAGATGATGGCATCATGCCGCAGACAATTGAGGCTATCAATCATGCCCGCTCGGCCAATGTGCCGATGATTATCGCGATCAACAAATGCGACAAGGATGGTGCGAATCCACAGCGCATCCGTGAACGCCTGCTGGAGCATGAAGTCATTGTCGAGAAAATGGGCGGTGAAGTGCAGGACGTTGAAATCTCGGCACTGAAGAAGACCGGCATCGACGACTTGCTCGACAAGCTGGCGCTGCAGGCAGAGTTGATGGAGTTGAAGGCCAACCCTGATCGCGCGGCTGAAGCCGTGGTGGTTGAAGCGAAGCTGGATAAGGGGCGCGGTGCGGTTGCAACGCTGCTCATCCGTCGCGGTACGCTGAAGACCGGCGACATTTTCGTTGTAGGCGAGGAATCGGGCAAGGTTCGCGCGTTGATCAACGATCAGGGGCAACAGGTGAAAACTGCAGGGCCGGCCATGCCGGTCGAGGTCTTGGGTCTCACTGGTGTTCCTGGGGCAGGCGAAATCCTCACGGTTGTTGAAAACGAAGCCCGCGCCCGCGAAGTTGCTGCCTTCCGCAAGGAGCAGGCAAAGCTGAAGCGGACAACGCAGGCACCGGTTTCGGTGGACAACATGTTCTCGGCATTGGCTGCCAACCGTGCGAAGGAATATGCGGTTGTCGTCAAAGCAGACGTTCAGGGTTCGGTTGAAGCCATCGTCAACGCACTACACAAGATTTCGACTGACGAAATCAAAGTGCGCGTGCTGCAATCAGGCGTCGGTGCGATTACCGAAAGCGATGTGACGCTGGCCAACGCGACCAAGGCGCCGATCATCGGCTTCAATGTCCGCCCCAACGCCAAGGCACGAGAGATTGCGCAGCGCGAAAAGACACGGTTCAAATATTTCGATGTGATTTATCATCTCACCGAAGATGTCGCTAAGGAAATGGCTGGCATCCTCGGTCCCGAAATCATCGAAACCGTTGTCGGTCGTGCGAAGATCCAGGAAGTCTTCAACGCG
>NZ_CALMSV010000164.1 GCF_937872355.1 uncultured Sphingorhabdus sp.
TGCGCATCGGAAAACCAGAACGAAGTCGGATGGTCCGCGAGCAGCGGCGCCAGCTCGAGCGCGTCCTTCAGTCGGAGCAGTCCGATGTCGATGGTGTCGATTTAGGTTTGAAACCGAGACTCGCGCATTGAGTGTTTTCAATGATTTGCGTGAGACTGAAGTGTAATGCATTACACTTCAAATGAGACGCCAATGAGATTTTATTACACTCCAAATGGGATTGATCGACCGGTCGATCGACCATAATGTCGCCGTATGATTTCATCCCCAGAAGCCCCCGATGATGGTGACCGACATGCCGACGATGTAAGTCCGGAAGAGTTTCTTCGATATCTGCTCCGCGGCAGTGATGGGAAAGTGACAGCTGAGGTAGTCGCGGCTGCGCGTGAGGAGTATGGGATCCCGCGTTCGACGCTGTTTCGGCTCGTTGCGAGGTTTAGAAAGACACAACGCACTTCAAGCCTCAAACCTAGAAAACGCGGCACGCAAGAAGGAATGGTTAGGCTGGATCCCAGAACCGAGCGCATTATCGCCGAACAAGTGGAGGGCTTCTGGCTCAAAAAGGAAAAGCCGAGCTTTGCCGCACTGATGCGGCGCATTGGGGAAGTCTGCCTCACAGAGGGGCTATCACCTCCACATCGTAGCACTGTGCAGCGTAGAGTGTCGGAACTGATCCCGATTGCAGCGGCCCGCAAGCGCGGGGAGCGCGAGATCGAAGCCGCCTCGACACCGAGCCCTGGCCAGCTTTCTGTCGCAAAGCCGAATGCCCTTTGGCAGATCGATCATACTATTGTCGATGTCGTCGTTGTCGATGAACAATATCGCCAACCCATCGGACGGCCAGTGCTGACGATTGCCATCGATGTTTGCACCAGAATGGTCGCGGGTTTCCATTTGTCACTGGCAGCCCCATCGAGAACGTCGGTTGGCCTTTGCCTCCTGCACGCCGTTTACGACAAAGCAGCATGGCTAGACGAACGGGGGATTGATATTCCTTGGCCTGTCGCCGGACTGCCAGCTGTTCTTCATTGCGACAATGGCGCCGAATTCAGATCGCGAGCGCTCGCCGGCGCTTGCAAGGAATATGGCATCAAGCTCCTGTTCAGACCGCCAGCAACGCCCCGCTTCGGCGGACACGTCGAGCGGCTGATCGGAACCATGATGGGAGCTGTTCATCTGCTGCCTGGCACAACGTTCAGCAATGTGAAGATCAGGGGTGACTACGATTCCGAGGGCCGTGCGACCTTTACATTACGCGAACTAGAAAAGTGGATCGCACTGGAAATCGTCGGCAAATACCATCAGCGTATCCACGCCTCACTATTGCGCCCTCCCCTGGCCGTGTGGCGCGAACGGCAAGGTGAAGTCGATTTCGACCTACCGCCAGACCGGATGGCGTTCTGGACCAGCTTTTTGCCTGGTGACCGGCGCCGCTTGCTGAAGGACGGCATTCATCTGGAAAAGATTCGCTACTGGTCGGACGCCCTATCACGTGATGTCGGCCGGGGTGCTGAGCTTGAGATCAAATATGATCCACGAGACCTTTCTCGAATATTCGTTCGCCAGTCCGACGGCCGGTTTGTAGAAGCGCGGTACCGAAATCTCGCATATCCGCCCGTCTCATGGTGGGAATGGAAACATGCCAAGAAAAGGCTTCGAGACCAAGGACGGCGTGAGTTGCAAGAAGATGTTATCTTTGCAGCGATCGCAAAACAAAGGCAGATTGAAGACATTGCCGCATCCTCAAGCGCAAAAGCGCGCCGGAGTGCTGCTCGAAGGCCTACTAAACAGGACCAAAAGGAAAGCGGCCACGTTACGGCTATAGATTTGGCGAAATCGGTTCATTCAGATGACGACACGGAATTTTGGGATTGATGATTGAACTCCCGCATTTGGCGTCTGGCGCCGCGGCACTTGCCAACTCGCCAAACGAAACACGGATTCGTGCCATTCGATCCGATCGTTGGGTCGGCTTTGATCGCGCTCGTCGGGTTCTTCGGCATCTCGATGGGCTTTGCGACCATCCGCCATCAACGCGTCCGCCGGGCCTCGCGATTTATGGCCACAGCGGCATGGGCAAGACGATGCTCGTGGAAAAGTTCAAGCGTAATCATCCGCCAATTATCGATCACAGTACCGGTGTGGAAAGCATGCCGGTCCTGGCAATTACGCTGACATCACGCCCGACAGAACGCAGGATATACGGTCAATTGCTGATGGCCATGGGAGCCAGCATCAATGAACGCCTGACACTCATGGAACTTGAGATCAGGACCGTCCTCCTCCTGAAAAGCAACAATGTTCGTGTTCTGGTATTTGACGAGGTCCACAATCTTCTTGCTGGAACCCCGAGAGAGCAGCGCGTGATCCTGCAGCTGCTGCGATATCTTAGCAATGAGATCAAAGCTTCGCTCGTCTGTCTTGGCGTTTCCGAAGCCCGCGACGCGATTGCCGGCGACACTCAACTGGCACGACGCCTGGATCAGTTTGTACTGCCAAGATGGAAGGCGGATGAGGAATTCCAGGAACTGGTGACGGCGATCCTCCGAAGTCTACCGCTCAAACTTCCGTCCGCATTGTCCAGCCAGAGTTTGCGACACCTTTCCCGCCT
>NZ_CALMSV010000165.1 GCF_937872355.1 uncultured Sphingorhabdus sp.
GATATCGTCCGCGGCGCGAGCCTCGTCGTCTGGGCGATCAAGGATGGCCGCGATGTGGTGGAGCATATGCACCGCTGGATGGCGGACAAACGAACCCATGAGAAAAAGGCTGCCTGAAATGCGTCATATTAAGATGAAATATATTGTCCTCGCCAGCGTGCTTGCCGCCTACCCCGTCCACTTGCGGTCAGAGGATGTACGAGAAATTCACGCCACGCCAATCGAAGATGCCCGAGCCATTATCGCCGCTGCACGAACAGAGGCCTTGCTGGATACGATGTTCGCCCAACTCGTTCCCGTAATGGAGTCCGCATTTGTCGGGCAACTCTCGACGTCAGCGGTTGGAAACTCCTTACTAAAGGAGATAGACGCCAAGTATCCCGGGGGCCGAGACGCTTTTGGGAAGCGCTTTGGCCAAATCATTACGGTCGGAATGCGTGCAAAGTATCCCGACATTCTCGAAGCGACAGCTCGGAAATATGTCGAACGGCTCGCCCCCGAAGACTTGCGGGTCGCACGGGCGTTTTACGAATCTGAAGCAGGTGCCCGCTTATTGGCGGCACAGCCCGAGTTGCAGGCGCAGTTGCAACAGGTCGGGCAACAACTCGGCAGTCAGGTAGGAGCGGATTCGGCAGATCTATTACTCGATGAAGCTGAGAAATATCTTGGCGAGATAAAATGACCCACCACTTCCCCACCCTCGAACATGCCCGCCTCGCCGCAGAAGGCATGTACTATCCCGAAACCGAGCGCGATGCGTGCGGCGTCGGGCTGATCGCCGCGACAGATGGCAAGCCTTCGCGGCGCGTTGTCGCCGCTGGGATCGAAGCATTGAAGGCCGTCTGGCATCGTGGCGGGGGCGATGCGGATGGCAAGGCCGGTGACGCCGCGGCCCGGCATGTGTACCTGCCGGTCCGCTTTTTCGACGATGCGATTACTGCCGCCGGGCACAAACCGCGAGCCAACCGGCTTGCAGTAGGCATGGTCTTCCTGCCGCGCACCGATCTCGGCGCACAGGAGGCATGTCGTACGATCGTCGAGGCCGAAATCATCGAGGCAGGCTATACCATTTATGGCTGGCGACAGGTGCCAGTCGATGTTTCGGTTATCGGCCTGAAGGCGCAAGCGACGCGCCCTGAAATCGAGCAGATCATGATCGCCGGGCCGATGCCGGACGCTGTTGATGCAACCGAGTTCGAAAAGAATCTCTATCTCGTCCGCCGCCGGATCGAGAAGAAGGTGATCGCAGCGCAAATCCGCGATTTCTACATCTGCTCGCTGTCGTGCCAGTCGATCGTCTACAAGGGCCTGTTCCTCGCAGAAAGCCTCTCGATCTTCTATCCCGACCTGCAGGACGAACGCTTCGAAAGCCGGGTCGCTGTCTTTCACCAGCGTTATTCGACCAACACCTTTCCCCAATGGTGGCTGGCACAACCCTTTCGCGCGCTTGCGCATAATGGCGAGATCAACACGATCCGTGGCAACCAGAACTGGATGAAGAGCCACGAGATCAAGATGGCATCGATCGCCTTTGGCGACTATTCGGACGACATCAAGCCGGTGATCCCGGCAGGTGCATCCGATACCGGCGCGCTCGATGCTGTGTTCGAAACGCTGGTCCGTTCGGGCAAGGAAGCGCCAACGGCGAAGCTGATGCTGATCCCCGAGGCATGGCAGTCAAACCCGAACCTGCCCGCCAATCATAAAGCCATGTACGAATATATGGCGAGTGTGATGGAGCCATGGGATGGCCCCGCCGCACTTGCGATGACCGACGGCCATTGGGCGGTTGCGGGTGTCGACCGCAATGCGCTGCGTCCGCTGCGTTATAGCCGCACCAACGACGGCCTGCTGATCATCGGTTCGGAAACCGGGATGGTCATCGTCTCGGAAAACACCATCGTCGAAAAGGGCCGCCTCGGCCCCGGTCAGATGATCGCGGTCAACCTCGACGAAGGTAAGCTCTATCGCGACGCGGAGCTAAAGGATCGGGTTGCTGCCGAACAGGATTATGCCGCTCTGGTAGGCGGGTTCCGCACCATATCCGATTTGCCCGCTGGAAGTGACATTGCGCTCGACTGGACTCGCGCCGAACTGACACGTCGGCAGGTCGCCGCCGGCATGACGCTTGAGGATATGGAAATGATCCTTAGCCCCATGGTCGAGGACGCGAAAGAAGCGGTCGGTAGCATGGGCGACGATACGCCACTCGCCGTGATTTCGGACAAGCCGCGCATCATCAGCCAGTTTTTCCGCCAGAATTTCAGCCAGGTCACCAACCCGCCGATCGACAGTTTGCGCGAACGGCATGTGATGAGCCTGAAGACGCGTTTTTCTAACCTCGCCAACATCCTCGACGAGACGGGGCAGAACAGCGACGTCCTTGTGCTTGAAAGTCCAGTACTGACAAACAGCGAATGGGGTCAGTTGAAGGCGGCATTTGGCAAGGCAGCGGCGGAAATTGACTGTACCTATCCGGTCACCGAAGGTCAGGAAGGCCTTCGTGCGGCCATCCGCCGTATCCGCGAGGTAGCAGAGGCAGCGGTTCGTTCCGGCCAGACCGAATTGTTCCTGACCGATATCGATATTAGCGCCGAACGTGTTGCGATTCCGATGATCCTCGCTGCGGCGGCGGTCCATACCCACCTCGTCCGTGCAGGCTTGCGTAGCTATGCCTCGGTCAATGTGCGTTCAGCTGAATGTCTCGACACGCATTATTTTGCTGTGCTGATCGGTGTAGGCGCGACCACGGTGAATGCCTATCTGGCCGAAGCGGCGATTACCGACCGTCATGCGCGCGGGCTGTTGGGCGAACTGGACCTCGGAACTGCGATTGATAACTACCGCACCGCGATCAATGAGGGTCTCCTCAAGATCATGTCGAAAATGGGGATCGCGGTGATCTCCAGCTATCGCGGCGGCTATAATTTTGAAGCCGTCGGGCTGAGCCGCGCGCTGGTCAATGATTTCTTCCCCGGAATGCCGAACAAGATTTCAGGCGAAGGTTACCAATCGCTTTTCGTCAATGCAGCGGAACGCCATGCGGAGGCCTTTGACGCAGCAGTCGCTCGCCTGCCAGTCGGCGGTTTCTACAAGCAACGCAAGGATGGGGAAGCACATGCTTATTCCGCCGGGCTGATGCACCTTCTGCAAAGCTCGGTCGCGAAAGACAGCTATTCGACATATCTGCAATTTTCCGCCGGTGTGCGCGAATTGCCGCCGGTCTATCTGCGTGACCTGATGGAGTTCAACTATCCGCGCGAAGGCGTTCCGCTTGACGAGGTTGAGGCGATCACCGAAATCCGCAAGCGTTTCGTTACACCCGGCATGTCGTTGGGCGCGCTGTCGCCCGAGGCGCACGAAACGCTGGCCATTGCGATGAACCGTATCGGAGCCAAGGCCGTTTCCGGCGAAGGTGGTGAAGACAGCAAGCGCTTCACGCCCTATGAGAATGGCGACAACGCCAACAGCGTGATCAAGCAGATCGCTAGCGGGCGTTTCGGTGTCACCGCAGAATATCTGGGCGCGTGTGAGGAAATCGAAATCAAAGTTGCCCAGGGAGCGAAGCCTGGCGAAGGCGGGCAGTTGCCCGGTTTCAAGGTGACCGAGATGATCGCGCGGCTGCGTCACTCGACGCCGGGTGTGACACTCATCTCCCCTCCCCCGCACCATGACATCTATTCGATCGAGGATCTGGCGCAGCTGATCTACGACCTGAAGCAGATCAATCCGCGCGCGCGGGTGTGTGTGAAACTGGTAAGTGCGGCTGGGATCGGTACAATTGCCGCGGGTGTCGCCAAGGCTCATGCCGACGTCATCCTCGTTTCGGGCAATGTTGGCGGCACTGGGGCAAGCCCACTGACCAGTATTAAATATGCGGGCACGCCATGGGAAATGGGCCTTTCCGAAGCCAATCAGGTGTTGACCCTCAACGGCCTGCGCCACCGGGTAAAGCTGCGCACCGATGGCGGATTGAAGACCGGACGCGACATCGTAATCGCGGCCATTCTGGGTGCTGAGGAATTCGGCATCGGCACGCTTAGCCTCGTCGCGATGGGCTGCATCATGGTGCGGCAATGCCATTCAAACACCTGTCCGGTGGGCGTCTGCGTGCAGGATGAAAAACTGCGCGCTAAATTCACCGGCACGCCCGAAAAGGTGATCAACCTGATGACCTTTATCGCTGAAGAGGTGCGCGAAATATTGGCACGGCTTGGGTTCAGCTCGCTCGATGAAATCATCGGTCGCACCGAATTGCTGCGGCAGGTCAATCGCGGCGCCGAACATCTCGACGACCTTGACCTCAACCCGATCCTTGCCAAGGTCGATGCCTCGGACGAGGCGCGCAGGTTCAACATATCCGGGTTCCGCAATCCTGTTCCCGACAGCCTGGACGCGCAAATCATCAAGGATGCCCGGCCCGTATTCGATCGGCGCGAAAAGATGCAGCTGACCTATAATGTCCGCAACACGCATCGTGCGGTTGGCACCAAACTCAGTTCGGAAGTGACGCGGCTTTACGGAATGAAAGGGCTCGCCGACGACCATGTGCAGATCCGATTACGAGGGTCTGCAGGCCAGTCGCTTGGCGCCTTCCTCTGCCAGGGCATCACGCTGGAAGTGTTTGGCGACGCTAATGACTATGTCGGCAAAGGATTGTCTGGGGGCAAGATTGTTGTTCGGCCAACCGTGAGTTCGAACCTTGAAAGCCAGAGCAACTCGATCATCGGCAACACGGTGCTGTACGGGGCAACCAGCGGCAAATTGTACGCTGCCGGTCAGGCTGGCGAACGTTTTGCTGTACGCAATTCGGGAGCGCAGGTTGTTGTCGAAGGCTGCGGTGCCAATGGCTGCGAATATATGACCGGCGGTACCGCTGTTATCTTGGGTGATACCGGCAGCAATTTCGGCGCGGGTATGACAGGCGGCATGGCTTTCGTACTCGACCCCGAAGGTAATTTCCCCTCACGCGCCAACCCGGACAGCATCGTCTGGCAACGCCTCGACAGCGTATATTGGGAGGCGGAACTCAAAGCACTGATTGCTGAACATGCAGCTGCCACCGATAGCCAATGGTCAAACTCGATCCTTGAGGATTGGGAACGGCGGCGCGGAGAGTTCTGGCAGGTGTGTCCGAAGGAAATGCTTTCCCGACTCGCACATCCTCTCTCTGATGCAATCGCGACAGTGGCCGCTGAATAGCCGTGATTGAGGCCTGAATTTTACAACCATTTACCTTGCTTGCCACTTACTGACAGCATTGTTCAGTGCGGCGTCAGCCTATCGCTGATATAGAGCCCGCGTTCAGGCCGTAATGGGGCTTGTGGTTTGCCGGGCTTAGAAATGCCGGTATTTCTGGGGTGATGGGCCATGCGCTCGATTGATTTTCGTGTACCGGCAGTTGCCGGTTTTGCCATTCTTCTGCTGGCCTTTGCGCCCGGTGCGAAAGCCGCCGAGGTACAGGATATCCAGTTTGTCGCTGGAACGGGCGAAGCATCGACCGCTGGGCCAATCGCACTTGCGCGTAACACAGATGACAGCCGGGATGCCGAAACCAAGCTGAACGATATGGCGGATGATCTGGCCGACCCGCGCGTTCAGAATGGCGTTGCGGCCATGGCCGAGCGCATCGGCGAAACTATGCTCGATTTGCCAGTCGGCAAGTTCGTCGCAGCCATCGAAAAGGCGCGTCCGGGAACGATGAAAAAGCGCATTCGCGAAGATGCGACCGTCGCGGATCTTGCAGGCCGTGATGCAGAACACCTGCCCCGCGAACTGGGCAAGGGCAGCCGCCAGATGATGACCATGCTAAGCGGTTTCGCTTCGGCTTTTGCGACTATGATGCCCGAGTTCGAGCAAATGGGACGCGACCTCGAACGCAGCATGAAAGACATCAAGGCCGCACGCGACTGAGAGTTTTCGTCAACAGGGATACCGTTAACGGGGGGCAATTTCGTTAACGGGGAAGGGGCGGTGCCGGGTCGCGCATCGCCCCTTTTCTATTTTCAGTCCTCCAGCGACAGCAAAGATGCATTGCCTCCCGCACTGGTCGTATCGATGCTGGTGGTGCGTTCGGCGCAGAAACGGTGGAGGTAGTTGGGGCCACCCGCTTTGGGCCCGGTACCTGAAAGGCCCTCCCCGCCAAATGGCTGGCTGCCGACAACCGCGCCAATCATCGACCGGTTGATGTAGAGATTGCCGACGCGTGCCGTGGCTTCGACCGCTTCCGAAACGCGGGCAATGCGACTGTGCAAGCCCATGGTCAAGCCAAAGCCCTTGGCGTTGACTGCGGCGATAGTCTCTTCCAGCTTGCCCGCAGGCCAGGTCGCGACATGGACGATGGGACCGAACCATTCGGTGTTGAGATCATCGAGGCTGTCGAGGCGGACCAAGGTCGGCGGCACATAAAGGCCGTCTGCTGGCACCGGCACTTCAAAGACAATGCGATCCGCCACCGACTGGCGATAGGTCATCAGCCGGTCATAGGCGGCTTTGTCGATCACTGGGCCGATATCATTTGCGGGATTGGCTGGATCGCCGACCACCAGTTCTCGCATCGCGCCGACCAGCATCTCGATCGTATGCTCGGCAATCTCTTCTTGCAGCAACAGCAGACGCAGAGCGGAGCAGCGCTGCCCAGCCGACTGGAAACCCGAAATGACGACGTCGCGAACGACTTGTTCGGAGAGTGCGGTTGAATCGACAAACATAGCATTCAGGCCGCCGGTTTCGGCGATCAGCGGAACCAGCGGCCGGGCATCGTCGGCAAGGAGGTTGCGGGCGATCGCTTTGGCGGTGGGGACTGAACCGGTGAAAACGGTGCCGACAATGCGGCGATCACCCAGAAGGACCTGACCTATGTCGCCACCACCAGTCACGATCTGGATGGCACCGGCGGGGATGCCCGCCTTACGTGCGAGGTCTATAGAATATCGTGCAATATCAGGTGTTTGTGGTGCAGGTTTGGCAACAACGGTGTTGCCGGTGACGAGCGCGGCAACCACCTGCCCGAGAAAGATCGCAAGCGGGAAATTCCATGGCGCAATCGCTGCCCATACGCCACGGCCTTCATAGCGCAGCACATTGCGCTCACCAGTAGGTCCCGGCAGTTCAACCGGCTGCATGTCATGCCGCGCGCGCGCCGCATAATAGCGACAGAAATCGACCGCCTCACGCACTTCGGCCAGTGCATCCGGGATCGTCTTCTTCGCTTCCTGCACCGCAATGGCCATCAACGGCGCGCGATGTTGCTCCAACAAATCGGCGAGGCGTTCCAGACAGGCAGCGCGCTCTTCGACAGGCGTTGCCGACCAGTCAGGGTAGGCCGCTTCGGCAGCGGAAATCGCGGTTGCGACATCAACATCGATGCCAGCGGGCATAGCAGGCATAGCCGCGACCTTGGCAGCAATGTCGGCAAGGACGGCCGCATCCTCAAGATCCATCCCCTCACTGTTCGCGCGTTCAGGCGCAAATAGCTCGACGGGCAAACGGATCGCGGGATGGCGCGTGCCGCCCACTTCCAAAACCTTCTCGACCGGATCGGCAAGCAACTCATCCTCGCTCACCTCCTCGTCCGCAAGCTGGTGGACGAAGCTGCTGTTGGCACCGTTTTCGAGCAATCGGCGCACTAGATAGGCGAGCAAATCGCGATGCCCGCCAACCGGCGCATAGATGCGGCAGTGATATCCGTCTTCGCGCACCAGCCGTTCAAACAGCCCCTGCCCCATGCCGTGCAGCCGCTGGAATTCGAAATCGCGTGTCTGCCCTGCCCATTCAAGGATCGTGGCAACCGTCAACGCATTATGTGTGGCAAATGCCGGGCGGATGTTGGCCGCGCGCAACATATCCTTCGCACAGGCCAGATAGGAGACATCGGTTGAAGGCTTGCGTGTAAAAAGCGGATAATCCGAAAGTCCGCGTTCCTGCGCCCATTTGATCTCGCTGTCCCAATAGGCACCCTTGACCAGACGAACCTGCATGATGCGACCGGTATCGCGCCCCAAAGCATCTGCCCAGCCAAGCACCGGGCGGGCACGCTTTGAATAGGCCTGCACCGCCATTCCAAGGCCGTCCCAACCCTTGAGCTGGGGGTCGCGTGCAGCAGCCTCGATGATGTCGAGGCTCATCTCCAGCCTCGCCGCTTCTTCGGCATCGACGGTCAACTGCACGCCAGCCGCCGCGGCCTGTCGCGCCAGATCGACCAGCATCGCCGACAGTTCGGGAACACAAGTCGCTGCCTTCGCCGTTTCATAGCGCGGATGCAGCGCAGAAAGCTTCACCGAAACGCTATGCCCACGCGCGGGGTTAGCGCCGACAGCCGCAATGGCGCCTTGATAGGCCTCGAAATAGCGCTCGGCATCGGCACGGGTGCGCGCAGCTTCACCGAGCATGTCAAAGCTGGCAGTGAAGCCGTTGTTTTCCGGCGTATCCATCCGCATGATCGCTTCGTCGATGGTGCGTCCCATGACGAATACCTGCCCCATCAGGCGCATAGCGGCACCCACCGCTTGCCGTACAAAGGGCTCGCCCGCGCGCGACACCAGCTTGCGCAGCACGCCCCGGCCATCATCGCCAACCATCGCCTTGCCCAGTACCAGCCCCCATGTCGCGCTGTTGACCAACAGGCTCGCCGATTTGCCGCTATGCGCACGCCAGTTGGCGTCGCCCAGCTTGTCCGCGATCAGAAGGTCGGCCGTATCGGCATCAGGGACGCGCAGAAAGGCCTCGGCCAGCGACAGCAATGCCGTGCCCTCTTCGGTACCCAGCCGATACTCCTGAAGGAACTGATTGACCCAACCGTCAGTCTGCGCTGCGCGCAATTCGCCCAACAGCCCGCGCGCGCGCGTGACGACACCATCACGTTCGGAGGGAGAGAGCTGCGCAGCAGCTACCAGCGGCGCGAGCGTTTCGGGTTCGGAGGCGCGGAACATCGGCCGGATGGCCGCACGCGCGGAATCGACTGGATTTGCCATGCCGCCGCATAGCGCCAGTGGCTATGCGGCGACAAGTTTCAAATGTTACCAATTAACGATAGCGGCGACGGCAGTTACTGTCCGACTTGTCAATTGCGCGACCCGCAAGGGCACCTACCGCTGCGCCGATGATGGCGCCTTCGGTGCGATTGCCGCGGCGGGCGATTTCACGACCGGCAAGGCCACCGGCCACGGCACCGATTACGGTTCCGCCCGTGCCCTTGTCGCAGCGATAGCCGCGATCACGGCGATGGTAACGATAATTGTCGCGATCCCGATAGCTGTAATAGCCATCGTCATTATAACGACCCGCAAAGGCAGGGGTTGCCGAGATACCGGTAACGAGGGTTGCGGCTGCTACCAGTGCGCCGAGCGACTTTTTCATCTTCATCTTCTTTCTCCTTTGCACTGGCGGATCCTTGTCCCAAATCCGCCTTAAATTTTGCCCTGTTGAGCATTGGCTAAACGATTCGGCTTGAGCCCTTGCTGAATGTCGACGTTATCTTTTGTTCATGTTTGAACTTATTTTTATGAATGCTATGACGCCCGCCATGCGCAAGCGCCTACCCAGATTAGCCGTGCTTTTGCTGTTGATGGTTATCGCTGTCGGGGGCCATCGAGAGTATTCGCGCAATTACAGCCAGCAGATCGAACTGGTGCCTTTGGCGCTAGATGAAACCGATCCCGAGCGCAGAAAAGTAGGCGCACTCACTTTCCTGAACGCATGGGAATTGCGCAGCGATAATAGCGATTTCGGAGGTATTTCGGCTTTGGCGGTTATCGGTAACAACCGCTTTCTTGCGGTGAGTGACGCCGGAACGTTGATGGGCTTTACGCTTGGCAAGTCGAACCGGATCGACGACAGTTTCATAGCGGCCCTGCCCGGTGCCTATGGCGACAATGTCGATTATCGCGAGCGGGATAGCGAAGGCATGACCTACGATCCAGCCTCCGGTCATATCTGGGTAAGTTATGAAGCACGACACGCCGTCCGGCGCTTCTCGCCGTCGCTCGGCAGGATCGATGGTATTAAACGACTGACCTATGCCTATGGATGGAAGCCCAACGGAGGTGTTGAAGCCATTGCGCGTTTGCGCGACGGTCGGTTCGTTTTGCTCTCCGAAACGCACCATAGGGCCGACGGCAGCAACAGCGCTTTCCTGTATTCAGGCGACCCGGTTGAGCCGGGCTCTCAAACAACACCCTTTGGCTATCGCGCGCCAGAAGGTTATCGACCAACAGATGCGACCGTGCTGCCTGATGGCAAATTGCTGATACTCAACCGCCGCATCGGGCTGCCCCAAGGCTTTTCTGCCAAGCTGGCAGTTCTGGATCCAGCTGAAATCGGAACTGATGTCGCGATAGCTCCCCGAACGATCGCCACCCTCGCATCCCCCCTGCTGGTCGATAATATGGAGGGTCTAGCTGTAACCGAGGAAAATGAGCGCATCATTGTCTGGATGATTTCCGATGACAATTTCACGGCACTGCAGCGCACCATATTGATGAAATTCTCGCTGGATTTGCCCAATAAAAAACCGGAGGCGGAAACCGCCCCCGGCTTTGAAACTCTATCGCAATAGGCTCGATTAAGCGGCTGCAGCCTGCTTCTTCGAAATCGCCTTCTTTACCTTGCGCGCGTTGGTGCTCAGCTTCTCGTCCGAAGTCTTGAGCAGCCAGTTGTCGAGGCCGCCAACATGCTCAACCGAGCGCAGGCCCGAAGCCGAGACGCGGAACTTGAATGCCTGTTCCAGCGCATCCGAAAGCAGCGTAACATTCTGCAGGTTGGGCAGGAAGGTGCGCTTGGTTTTGTTGTTAGCGTGGCTCACATTGTTGCCTACCATGCGACCCTTGCCGGTCAGTTCGCAAATGCGCGACATCTTCAAAATCCCTATAAAATGACGAGTAACGGGAATCGCTGTTCCCGGAAAGTGGCTGCCCCTAACCTTGTGCCCATCAAAGGTCAAGCCTTTGCGGGGAATTTTGCTCAAACCAACAGCAAATCCGCCAGTTTTTTGCGGTGCCAGGCGGCATCGCCATATTGCGAAGCATGGAATATCGCTGCCCGTCGGTGTAGGCCAGCATCGCAATCATGGGTAAAGCCGAATCCGCCATGGAACTGGATCGCCCGGTCTGCGGCAAAGCTATAGGCGCCGTCCGCCGCTGCCTTTGCCATACGCACGGCGACTTCGCCCCGGCCCTGATCGGAAATGCTATGCGCCGCGCTGTACAGATGCGTGCGCGCCTTTTCATAACCGACATAGGCATCAACCATCGGATGTTTGAGAGCCTGATATTCGCCAATCAGCTTGCCGAACTGCTTGCGGGTGCGCAGATAATCGAGCGTGTAATCAATCACCGCTTGCGACCCACCGCACATTTCCGCCGATTGAAGCAGGTTTGCCGCCAATTCGATCTGGGCGAGTGCGGCGCTGGTCCGCGATGCATCCAGAACAGCATTTTCGGATACCGAAATGCCATCCAGCGACAACGCAAAGCTGCGCTTGGACTCATCGACGATGGTTTCGCGTCGCAGTGCCTCAGCCGGAATGGCAGATTTTTCGACCAGAACGAGCGCGGGCTTTCCATCAAGCTGCACCGATACGACGACCAGCGCGGCGCTATCGGCCCAGAGCACGAAATGCTTCGTACCAGAAAGCCGGATTGTGCCTTCGGCGCGGGTGGCCAATGCTGTGACATTTGCCAGATCCCAGTCGCCATGTGCTTCGCCAAGCGCCAGCGTTCCGATTTCGCCTGCGGCAAGCCGCGGCAACCATTCGCCCTGCTGCTCAGCCGTGGCACCAGCCAGCAATGCCTGTTGGGTTACAATCGTCGAGACAAAAGGCGATGCGAGCAGATTACGCCCCATCTGCTCCACCACAGGCACGACTTCGGCGAGCGACAGGCCGACGCCGCGCTGCGCCTCCGGAATGGCAATGGCCGGCCAGCCGAGTTCGACGATTTCCTTCCAGACTTCGGCATCGAAGCCGGTTTCACTTTCGAGAAGCGCGCGCACTTTCGCAATCGGGGACTTGTCCCGGCAAAATTCGCTAGCCACGTCGAGCAGTTGGATTTGCTCCTCGCTATAGCCGATGCCTGCAAATTCCATGATGTGCTCCTCTCTTCGAGAGGAGTGTTTGGGTTAATCGTACGATTAAATCAAGGCGCAATCGGGCAAATTTATTGGGGTTCTTTCATCGGCGGCTGGCTGTCTCCAAACCCCAGCGAACGCTGCATATATACCGAATCGAGCCAGCACCCGAACTTGCGGCCGACCGATCGCATACACCCTGCTTGCTCAAAACCCAGGCTTGCATGTAGTGCGACAGAGGCAGGTTCCCCGCCGCCGATGACCGCCAGCATTTGCCTGAAGCCGGCGGTTTCCGCAGCTTCTACCAGAGCCGTCAGCAATGCTTTGCCTACGCCTTTCCCGACATGGTCAGGATGCACATAAATCGAATCCTCGCACGCCAGGCCATAAGCAGGGCGATCCCGAAACTGTGTCGCATAGGCATAGCCGAGAATGGCATCGTCATGGTGGCAAACCAAAAAAGGCCAGCCATGCGTTTCGCAATCCGCAATTTTTGCTTCCGTCGCCTCAATGGAACGGGGTTCAGTATCGAAGCTTGCCGTGCCGTGTAGCACATGATGGGCATAGATTACGGCGATCTGTGGTGCGTCACTGGTCGTCGCGGGGCGAATGGTTAGTGCGTCGGGCATGAATGCAAAATGCCTTTTCATTCGCTGCGCTGCAATCGGATTGAATCAGCTAACATATTCGCTAGTCTCCGCCACCGTTCAGGGGGAAGGTTCGATGACTATATTCCGCACGCCAGATGCGCGCTTTGCAAACTTACCGGATTGGCCATTCACGCCGCAATATCTGGATATTTCCGGCGGGCTGCGTGTGCATTTTGTCGATGAGGGCCAGCGCGACGCCCAGCCGGTGCTTATGCTGCATGGGGAGCCGACATGGGGCTATCTCTATCGCCATATGATCGGACCTTTGGCGCAAGCCGGGTTTCGGGCGCTCGCCCCCGACCTTATCGGCTTTGGCCGGTCGGACAAACCTTTGGACCGGAGCGCTTATAGCTATGCCGCCCAAGTCGCATGGATGCGCGATTGGGTGGAGGCGCTCGATCTGCGCAACATCATCCTTGCCTGTCAGGATTGGGGTTCGCTGATAGGTCTGCGGTTGGTTGCGGCCATGCCCGAACGATTTGCGGGAGTAGCACTTTCCAATGGCGGCCTACCTGCCGGAGAGGACGCGCCGCGTGCCTTCGCCATATGGCGCGCCTTTTCGCGCTACAGCCCCGTCTTCCCGATCGGTAAGATCGTTGCAAAAGGAAGCAAGCGCGGCCTTAGCCCAGCGGAAATCGCCGCCTATGATGCGCCCTTCCCTACTCGCGCTTCGAAGGTCGCAACGCGCGTCTACCCGTCTTTCGTCCCGTTGGGTGATAATGTCGCGGTGCCCGACCAGATCAAGGCGTGGGAAGTGTTGGAGGCTTTCAACAAGCCGTTCCTGTGCTGCTTTTCCGATGGCGACCCAATCACGCGCGGCGGCAATCGCAAATTCCTTGATCGGGTGCCCGGGACGACGCGGGTAGCCCACCGCACATTGCACGGCGGACATTTCATTCAGGAAGATGACCCCCAAGGCTTTGTCGACGCCATTTTGGACGTCGCCAAAGCCGGGAGTTGATATTCAATCTGCGAACGGATCGCGCACCAATATCGTGTCTTCACGCTCAGGTGAGGTGCTGACCAATGCAACCGGTGTTTCGATCAGTTCCTGGATACGCTGGACATATTTGATCGCCTGCGCAGGCAAATCTGCCCAGCTGCGGGCACCGGCAGTGGTTTCCTGCCAGCCCTGCATTTCCTCGTAAATCGGCTCGACATTAGCCTGATCGGCAGCATGGCTCGGCAAGTAATCAAGGATTTTGCCGTTGAGGCGATAGCCGGTGCAGATCTTGATCGTTTCGAACCCGTCGAGCACGTCAAGCTTGGTCAGTGCAATGCCAGTGACGCCCGATACCGCGCAGCTCTGTCGCACGATGACCGCATCGAACCAGCCACAGCGGCGCTTGCGCCCGGTGACGGTGCCAAATTCATGGCCGCGCTCTCCGAGGCGTTGGCCGACTTCGTCCTCCAACTCGGTAGGAAAAGGGCCCGAACCAACGCGGGTGGTGTAGGCTTTTACGATTCCGAGCACGAAGCCGGTGGCATTGGGGCCTAGCCCCGAACCAGAGGCAGCCGTGCCGCTTACGGTGTTCGAGCTGGTGACGAAGGGATACGTCCCATGATCGACGTCGAGCAGCACGCCCTGCGCGCCTTCGAAGAGCACGCGCGCGCCTGCCTTGCGAACCTTCTTCAGCCGTTTCCAAACAGGCTGGGCATATTGCAGCACGAAGGGCGCAATTTCACGCAGGTCGTTGAGCAACCGTTCGCGGTCGACCGGTGGTTCACCGAAACCGGCGCGTAGCGCGTCATGGTGCGCGCAGAGCCGGTCGAGCTGCGCGTCCAAAGCGTCGAGATGCGCAAGGTCGCAGACGCGTATCGCTCGGCGACCGACCTTGTCTTCATAGGCCGGGCCGATGCCGCGACCGGTGGTTCCGATCTTGCCCGAACCAGCGGCAGTTTCGCGAAGCCCGTCCAGATCGCGGTGGATCGGCAGGATCAGCGGGCAATTATCGGCGATTGCGAAATTCTCGGTATTGATTGTAACGCCCTGCCCTTCGAGTTTCTCAATCTCGGACTTTAGGTGCCATGGATCGAGTACCACACCATTGCCGATAATCGACAAGGTGCCGGTGACGATTCCGGAAGGTAGCAGCGATAATTTATAGGTCTGGTCGCCTACGACCAGAGTGTGGCCTGCATTGTGCCCGCCCTGAAAGCGGACGACGGCGTCGGCGCGGCTTGCCAGCCAGTCGACGATCTTGCCTTTGCCTTCGTCGCCCCACTGGGCGCCGATTACGGTAACATTTGCCATTACGGTTTTCCCGAAACAACACACGCCTGATCGGGCGTGGTGGCCTTTTTCTGCGCAGAAGGAATTTTCCGCGAAGGGATTCGCCGTGAGCCCCGTTATGATGATGGACGCGCTTCGTCCACCTTAAAAGGAAGCTGAAAGGCCAACAGATGCGTAACTGGATTCTCACTGCCTCAACCATCGCCCTTGTCGCGACCGCATGTCAGGCGCAGCGCGGCGAGCGACTGAGCCGCGAATGCCGCCGCGATGTCGTCGAACTGTGCGGCATGGATCGCGGCAAGATGCGCGAATGCCTGCAAAGCAAAAGCGGCGATCTTTCCGAAAAATGTTCGGGCGAGATCATGGAACGCGTGCAATCGCGCCTAGGCAACGACAAACGCACCGCCAACCCGACCAATGACCGGCAATATATAGCGCTGGGCGGTGTGGAACATGCCTATGGCAGTGATGCCCTGCAGAAACTGGATTTCTATAAAGCCAAAACCAATGCGGCACGCGCACCGCTTTTGATCTTCGTCCATGGTGGCGGATGGAAACGCGGGGACAAGCGCAACGCGACCGGGTCTGATAAAGTGACGCATTACACAGGGCTCGGCTATCATCTGGCATCGATCAATTATCGGCTGGTGCCTTCAGCCACCGTCGAACAGCAGGGGGCGGATGTTGCCGCGGCCATCGCCTATCTTCTAAAAAATGCAGAGAAATTCGGGATCGATCGCAACCGCGTCGTGCTGATGGGGCATAGTGCAGGTGCGCATCTGTCAGCGCTGGTGGGCAGCGATCCGCAATATCTTCGCGGCGCCGGACTAGGCCTCGACGACCTATCCGGAGTCATTCCTATCGATGGCGCGGCCTATGATGTTCCCGCGCAGATGAGCGAGGGTGCGAAGATTATGAGCGATACCTATGTGCAGGCATTTGGAACCGATCCTGCCCGGCAAAAGGCGCTGTCCCCCTATTGGCACGCACAAAGCCCCAATGCGCCGGCGTTCCTGATCCTCCATGTTGACCGCGCCGATGGCAAGCGCCAGTCGGAAGCGCTGGCAGATGCCCTGCGCAAGGGTGGCAGCAAGGTTCAGCTCAACGCCTTTGAAGGCAAAGGGATGCAGGGCCATGCCGACATCAACCGTAAATTGGGCGATCCGTCCTATCCCGCAACGCCGGTTGTCGATGCCTGGTTGAAAAGGGTGTTTGGTTAAGCTGCTCCTCCCTATCGACTTGCGATGGGGAGGTGGCAGTTGCGCAGCAACTGACGGAGGGGAACTGAGACGATAGTTGGGCGGACTATGTCCGCCTCCCCTCCACCACCTTCGGTCGTCCCCCTCCCCATCGCAAGTCGATGGGAAGGATATATACTCAAACCGGCTCTGGCCG
Source organism: uncultured Sphingorhabdus sp. (assembly GCF_937872355.1). GTDB lineage: Bacteria > Pseudomonadota > Alphaproteobacteria > Sphingomonadales > Sphingomonadaceae > Sphingorhabdus_B. The sequence goes on from NZ_CALMSV010000165.1 coordinate 16,342, forward strand.
CCCGTTGCGCAGCACATGAGTGCAGATTTGCGCCTCCGCGCTATCCTCTTCGGTCAATTGCGCAACGGTAACCCATCCTTCGGCACGAAGGCTTGCCGCCTTTTGCGGCATGGTACCGATGGGCAAGAACAGGCGTCGGCGTTCGCCTTGGGCTAGGCCTGCGTCAATCAGCGGATCGATGTAAGCAGAGAAGCCAATCGCCGGCTCCTTGCCAATGCGATAGGCTCCGCCGCGCCCGATTTCGCCCGATGCATGGGCAGAAAAGAGCGAAAAACCGAACCAGGTCTGATATTCAAAACCGTGCCGCTCCGTGGGATCGAGCGTGACGCGGATGTCGGCGGGAACAGCGGCGGCAATCGCCTCAATCGCATCGAGCCGATCTTTGAGTTTGCCTTCGCCGTCGAAAGCCCGCATCCGATCGAGTGCGTCGGGTAGCGCTCCCGCTGCGGCGATCAACGGCGCAAGAGCGGCGGGAACCGCTCCCGCATCCTTGGCATCGAGCGCCGCTTTCAGTTCTTCGCGGTCGCCCTTCGGTTTCAGTACGTCGAGAAGATCAGGCATCGTAAGGTCAAGGGTGATATCCTTGACACCAGCGGCCTTCAGGCCTTCGATGGCAACCGAGACCACTTCGATTGCCGCCGCAACGCTGTCGAGGCCGATCAATTCCGCCCCCACCTGCATCATCTCGCGCTCGGGGCGGAGTTGGGTTGCCCGCAATTTCACCACCGGGCCGCCATAGGAAAGGCGAACCGGTCGCGGGTGATGCCCCATACGGGTCGACGCGATACGCCCGATCTGGCCGGTAATGTCGCTGCGCACCGCCATGGTTTCGCCAGAAACGGGATCAACAAAGCGCAGCAGATCGCGGGCCGAAGTGCCGAGACTGCCGGTCAGGCTGGCCTCATATTCAGCTAATGGGGCTTGCACACGCTCATAACCATGGCTCGCTGCCGTATCGAGGATAGCCCGTACCAGCCGTGCCGAAGCATCGGCCTCTGGCGGCAGGCGGTCACGAAATCCGGTGGGGAGCAAGCTGTTGGTCATGGCGCGTGCCTTAGCACATCAGAAGCGCAACGCCATCGCGCGCTTCACGCCCGGCAGGTTATGGATTGCTTCCAGCGTGGCAGCAGGCACCGGTGTATCGACTGAAAGCAACAGCACGGCAACGCCGCCGGCTTCCTGACGACCGAGATGGAAGGTACCGATATTGATATCGGCTTCACCCAATGTGGTGCCCAGACGGCCAATGAAACCGGGCGCATCCTGATTGACAATATAGAGCATATTGCCTTCAAGATCGGCCTCAACCTTCACACCGAACAATTCGACCAGTCGCGGCGTACCATTGCTGAAAATGGTGCCAGCAACCGAACGTTCGCCAATGTCCGTCTTCACTGAAACGCGGACCAGCGTGTGGTAATCGCCTTCGCGATCATGGCGAACTTCGCGAATGTCGAAGCCGCGCTCTTTGGCCAAATAGGGTGCGTTGACCATATTCACAGCATCCGAGAAACGGCGCATAAACCCGGCAAGTACGGCTGCAGTAATCGGTTTGATGTTGAGTTCAGCCGCAGCCCCTTCAACTTCGATGCTGATCTGGGTCAAGTCGCCATGCTGCAACTGCCCAATCAGTGATCCGAGCTGTTGGGCCAGCGCCATATAGGGCTTCAGCTTGGGCGCTTCCTCAGCACTCAGGCTTGGCATGTTGAGCGCGTTTGTGACACCGCCATTGACCAAATAATCGGCCATCTGTTCGGCAACCTGCAACGCTACATTGACTTGTGCCTCGTTGGTCGATGCACCGAGGTGCGGAGTGCAGATGAAGTTGGGCGTGCCGAATAGCGGGCTATCCTTTGCCGGTTCGGTTTCGAACACGTCAAGCGCGGCGCCCGCGACATGGCCGCTGTCGAGTGCCTCCTTGAGCGCAGCCTCGTCCACCAGTCCGCCGCGCGCACAGTTGATGATGCGGACGCCTTTCTTGCACTTGGCGATGTTGGCAGCGGAGAGGATGTTGCGCGTTTGATCGGTCAGCGGCGTGTGCAGCGTGATGAAATCGGCCTTGGCGAAAAGCGTATCGAGATCGGCCTTTTCAACGCCCATTTCCACGGCGCGTTCGGGCGTCAGGAAGGGATCGAATGCAACCACCTTCATCTTCAGGCCTAGCGCACGGCTGGCAACGATGCTGCCGATATTGCCGGCACCGATCAGGCCGAGGGTCTTGCCGGTCACTTCGACGCCCATGAAATCATTTTTCGGCCATTTGCCGGCCTGTGTCTGCTCATTAGCTTCGGGAATTTGGCGGGCGAGCGCGAACATCAGCGCGATTGCATGTTCCGCAGTCGTGATAGAATTGCCGAATGGCGTATTCATCACCACGACGCCCTTGGCCGAAGCCGCCGGAATATCGACATTGTCGACGCCGATACCAGCGCGACCGACGACCTTCAAATTGGTTGCTGCCTCGAGGATTTCTTTTGTGACTTTGCTTGAGCTACGAATAGCAAGGCCATCATATTGCCCAATAATTTCCTTGAGTTCGTCGGGTGTCTTGCCAGTGATTACATCGACATCGCAGCCACGCTCTTCAAAAATCTTGGCGGCGTTGGGATCCATCTTGTCAGAGATGAGTACGCGGGGTTTGGTCATTATTTTATCCTTGAAACGTCGCCCCAGCGAAGGTTGGGGCCGTTAGAGAAATTCTATTGGTTTTGGCAAACCGATTGCGGCCCCTGCCTGCGCAGGGGCAACGCATCACGAGTTCAGCGTTTCAAAAGCCCAGTCGAGCCACGGCCCGAGCGCTTCAATATCGGCAGTATCCACCGTCGCGCCGCACCAGATACGCAGGCCCGGCGGGGCGTCGCGATATCCGGCGATGTCATAAGCCGCGCCTTCGGCCTCTAGCAGGCCAGCGAATTTCTTGATGAAATCCGCATCGGCGCCTTCAACCGACAGACAGACGCTGGTTTTCGAACGGATGCCGCTGTCAGCTGCCAGATGGCTGAGCCAGGCGCGTTCGGCGACAATCTTGTCGAGGGCATGGGCGTTTGCATTGCTACGTGCCTGCAGACCCGAAAGACCGCCGAGTTCCTTGGCCCATTCGAGGGCGAAAATGGCATCTTCAACTGCGAGCATCGACGGTGTGTTGATGGTTTCGCCCTTGAACACGCCTTCTGCCAGCGCGCCCTTTGACATCAGGCGGAAAACCTTGGGCAGCGGCCAAGCGGGCGTATATTCCTCAAGGCGCTGGACAGCGCGAGGGCCGAGGATCAGCACGCCATGCGCACCTTCCCCGCCCAGCACTTTCTGCCAGCTGAAGGTCGCAACGTCGATCTTGTTCCACGGAATGTCGTAAGCAAAAACCGCGCTGGTAGCATCGGCAAAGGACAGGCCTTCGCGATCATCGGGGATCCATTCGCCGTCAGGCACGCGCACACCGCTGGTGGTGCCATTCCAGGTGAAGAGGACGTCGTCCGCCCAGTCGACCTTATCGAGATCGGGCAGCTGGCCATAATCGGCGCGGTGCACCTTGGGCTCCAGCTTCAATTGCTTGACGGCGTCGGTAACCCAGCCCTCGCCAAAACTTTCCCACGCGAGTGCGGTTACGCCGCGTGCACCGAGCATCGTCCACATCGCCATTTCAAACGCGCCTGTATCCGAACCGGGTACGATACCGATACGGTGCGTGTCGGGAAGCTGCAGCACTTCACGCATCAGATCGATGCAATATTGCAGGCGCGACTTGCCGATCTTGGCACGATGCGAACGGCCGAGCGATTCGGTATTCAGTTTTTCGGGAGCCCAGCCCGGCGGCTTTGCGCAGGGACCAGAGGAAAAATAGGGGCGCGCCGGTTTGGCGGCAGGTTTACTCGTCATGTCATTCTCTCCTTGCAGAGAGCTCGCGCGGCGTTGGGACCGCGTGGCCCGGAGCCGCGTTTAGGCGCAGCCCCGGGAATGTCAACGACGGATTAGTAGCCGGGCTTGCGGAACAACACTTCGCCGCGACGCGCGACATAGAGTTTTTCAAGGCTGACCGGGTGGAAATAGGCCTCGACACGGTCGCCTTCGGGCGTCGTGCCATAAACCTCATAGCAACCGCCATCGACCTTGGACTTGCGGACAGTCCAACCTTCCTTGACCAGCTTGGCCTTCAACACATCCTGCGATTTCCAGCCTGCTTGCGGCCCAGCCTTGCACTTGATTGCGCCGGTGGCTGAGGCGGGCGCGGAAGGCAAACCGGCAACGATGGCGGCGGCCAACGCCAAAGGGATCAATTTACGCATGTTCAAACTCCTTGGGGTTTCATTTGGGAGAGGGGTTTCTTGATGAAGCGGGCGAGCAGCAAAAGCCCGAGCGGAACAAAATGGGCGAGCGCACCCGCATAGCTATTATGCACCCAGATCCAGTGCAGCAGCGTCAGCAACGCTGCCGGATAAACGAGTCGCTGCAGCCGTTTCCATGCCGCGCGCAACCGACGCACAGATGCGTCATTGCTGGTCAGCGCGAGCGGTAGCATCAGCGCGAAAGCCGCCCAACCTGTCCAGATTCCAGGTGCAAGCCATTCGGCGAGGATATCGTCGAGATTGCCCATATCGATCAGGTAAAAAAGCAGATGCAGCATGGCATAGGAGAAAGCCGCAACGCCAATGGCCCTGCGCCGCACCACGAGCCAGTTCAACCAGCGCTTCGGGCCCAGAATCGACAACAGCGGGCTCAGCACCATCGCCAAAATCATCAGCCGAGCCGACCATTCGCCAGTCGGATGCAACATGTCCATGCTATCGATCCGGCCTTGCCGCCAGCCGGAAACCAGCAGGATAGCCGGCAAGGAAAGCAGCAACCAGAAGGCAGGCTTATTATTGAGAATCGTTCGCATTAATTGTCCGGTAGCTGCGTCTGGATTTGCGGTCAACCGTTTGCGCCGTTTACCGCCTGTTAACCATCCCGCTTACATTTTATTACATATGGTACGCAGCGTATCCGCCTTGCTCCTCGCCCTTCTGGTCACCGCTTGCGGCGGGCGTTCGGATCGCGAGGTGGTGCGCCGCGATAATGATGTGTTTAGCAGCCAGCCGGCGCGGCAATGCCTGTCGACATTGAAATCGGCCAATGTCCGTTTCACACCCCTGCCGAACCAGAGTTTTACGGGTGGGTGCCAGACAATCGACACGGTCAAGCTGATGTCATTTGGCACCGAAACAACCAATCTCGGACCGATGACCTGCCCGCTCGCGGCAAACTTCACGGCTTGGGCCAAACACGCCGTTGCCCCCGCGGCCAAAGCCTATCTGGGTAGCGACGTGGTCCGCATCGAAACTATGGGCACCTATAATTGCCGCAACATCAATGGCGGCCGCAGCGGGCGTTTGTCGCAACATGCTTTTGGCAACGCCGTAGATGTCTCCGCCTTCATCCTCAAAGATGGCCGCAGGATTTCGGTGCTGTCAGGCTGGAACGGCAAGCCCGATGAACGCGCCTTTTTGCGCCGCCTGCACCAGTCGGCCTGCAAGCGTTTCGGCACCGTATTGGGGCCGGATTACAACGCCGCGCATGCCAATCACCTGCATTTCGACATGGCGCAGTCGATGAAGGATGGCAGCACCTATTGCCGCTGAGGGGTGGATATTCACTGCCAATCGTCTATCAAGCGGGCATGACACAAAAAGACTTGAAAGACCGTCGCTTCTACAAAGCGCAACAAGAAGCCAAATTTGCCAAGGACCTGACTCCCCAGACCCTGCAGACGCAGAGCAAATCCTATAAGCTGGCATTTCAGGACACCGAATTCCTTCTCCGTGAGGAATTGCGCCCGGTGCGATTCCAGCTCGAACTGCTTAAACCCGAAATGCTGCTCGATGAGGCCAAAGTGGCCTCGACCCTCGTTGTTTACGGCTCGGCGCGAATCCCGCAGCCGGAAAAGGCCGATGCATTGTTGGCAGCTGCAACCGATGATCGCAGCCGGACGATTGCCGAACGGTTGAAAGCCAATTCGCATTATTACAACGAAGCCCGCAAACTGGGCCAGTTGGCAAGCAACTGCGGAATCATGGATGAAGACGGCAACCGCCACTTCGTTGTATGCTCGGGCGGTGGTCCGTCGATCATGGAGGCAGCCAATCGGGGTGCGCGCGATGTGGGCGCTGATACGATCGGCCTGAATATCGTCCTCCCGCACGAACAGGCGCCAAACGAATATGTTACCCCGGACCTGAGCTTCCAATTCCACTATTTCGCGCTGCGCAAGATGCACTTCCTGCTCCGTGCACGCGCGGTTGCGGTGTTCCCCGGCGGTTTCGGGACGTTCGATGAATTTTTCGAGCTGCTGACGCTCGTCCAGACTGGCAAGATCGAGCCGATGCCCATATTGCTATTCGGCAAGGATTTCTGGGAACGCGTCGTGAATTTTGAGGAACTGATGCTCGAGGGCGTCATCAGCCCCAAAGACCTTGATCTGTTCCAGTTTGTCGAAACCGCAGAAGACGCCTGGCGCGAGATTTCGATCTTCTATGAACTTGAGGTTTGTGATTGACTATTTGGTAGTCTGCCATTCAACAAATATTTTGTCATTCCCGCGAAGGCGGGAATCCATCCCCTGAGCCATTGGTTTACACCAAACCCTTAGGGCAAATCTGACCGGTCGGAGTTGGATTCCCGCTTTCGCGGGAATGACGAAGCCTGGAGTTGGCTTACTTCTGCTCTTTGAGCCAGGCGATCAGCGCCTTGCGTTCTTCGGCATTGTTGATGCCCGCAAAGGCCATCTTGGTGCCCGGCACAACTTTGCGCGGATTTTCGAGATAGGCGTCAAGCGTCGCCTCATCCCAATTGCCACCCTTGGCTTTCATCGCGGTCGAATAAGCAAAGCCTTCTGCAGACGCGATGGCCTTGCCAACAATGCCATGCAGGTTCGGGCCAACGCCATTGGGCGCACCTTTTTCCACCTTGTGGCAAGCAGTGCATTTGGCGAAACTTTTTTCGCCCGAAATTTCGGCGGTCGCTGCAGGTGCAGCTTCAACAGCTTCCGTAACAGTTTCTGCTTCTGGCGCGGGCGCTTCGTTTTGCTCCGAACCACCGCAAGCAGCCAACGCGAACAATACGGGCGTGAAGATTACAAATTTGCGCATTAACTTGCTCCCTGATTATTTGGCCGGAGCGGCTGCAGCCTCCTTGGCGGCATCAGCCGGTGCGGCGGCAGCCGCGTCTCCACCTTCTGCCGCGGCAGCACCTTCGGCAGGTGCAGCTTCAGCAGCCGGAGCCGCAGGTAAGGGCAGATTCGAACCCTGTGCATTGAGATAGAGCAATAAAGCAGCACGCTCTTCAGGATTTCCGAGGCCGGCAAAGCTCATCTTGGTGCCAGGCGCATATTTTTTCGGATTGGCGAGCCACTTATTCATGCCTTCCCAGTCCCAATTGCCGGGAACGCCCTTCAGCGCGTCTGAATAGGCAAAGCCAGGAACATGTCCATGCGGCTTGCCCATTGCGGCCCAGAGATTCGGGCCGACGCCGTTCGCACCGCCCTGATTGATCGTGTGGCACGCCTTGCACTTGGCAAAAACAGCCTCGCCCTTGGCAGGATCTGCAGTGGCAAGCAAAGTTGCGAGCGGAACTTCAGCGGCACCGCCGCCTTCACCGCTTTCGACGCCTTGGATCACATAGCCCTGTTTGCCTTCACCGGGCACTTCGCTGTGAATGATCTTGCCGAAAAGGATCGACGAACCGAGAGCGGCGATGCCCGCTGCCAAGGCCCAGCCTGCGATGGTATTGTTGCGATCTGCCATGATGAAACGCCCTGAATATTCGCTATGGCCCGCACGAACGCACGGTGCCGGTTGATTCCCCTCGCCCCTCTAGTTTGCTATGATGGGCGGCGCAATAGGCCAAATCCTGCTTGCCCGCGCCTTTTGACTGCCCTATCCGCCAGCCCCGATATGGAGAGCTTTCCCAAAAGTGCCCTCGCCCGCGTCGAGGAAATGACCAAAGCCGCAGCAGCCAACCCTGCTCGCGCGGTTTCCTTTCAGGGTGCTCCCGGTGCCAATTCGCATCTGGCAGCGCTTGAGGTCGACCCTGATTGCCTGCCCGTACCGTGCTTTTCTTTCGAGGACGCGATTGATGCGGTGAAAGAAGGCCGGGCTGCCCGCGCTGTAATCCCCATCGAAAATTCGCTGCATGGCCGCGTGGCCGATATTCATTTTCTGCTACCCGAAAGCGGACTTTCGATCATTGGCGAGCATTTCATGCGCATCCGGCACTGCCTGATGGCCAAGCATGCCGATGCAAAACTGACAACGGCAATGAGCCACCCCCAAGCGCTTGGGCAGTGCCGCCATTATCTGCGCGCAAAGGGCATCACGCCAATTGCTTATGCCGACACTGCGGCCGCAGCTGCCTTTGTGGCAGACAGCGACGATGAAGGAGCCGCAGCCGTCGCACCGCCAATAGCCGCAGGCATTTACGGGCTGGAGATGATCCAGGAAGGCATTGAGGACGATGATCGGAACACCACGCGTTTCGTTGTTCTTTCCCGCGACCCCGTTGTTCCAGACGCCGATGGCGGCACTTTGATGACCACATTCATTTTCGAAGTGAAAAACATCCCCGCCGCGCTTTACAAGGCGATGGGCGGTTCTGCGACCAATGGTGTCAATATGACCAAGCTCGAAAGCTACCAGAATGGCGCGAGCTTTGCCGCGACGGAGTTTTTCGCTGACATTGAGGGTGCGCCTGGCGACCCCGCCGTCGACCGTGCGCTTGAGGAACTCGCTTTCCACTGCACCAAGGTGCGGTTGCTTGGCACCTATAAGCAGGAACGCAAAAGAGGTTAGAAAATAGCTTCGTCGACCTTGGTGGGTTCGGCAAAATTCATGACCGGTTTGCCGTCCAGTTGATGTGGTTCGAGGTGACCAAAAGCACGGTTTCTATCGCGCTTTTGCACGTTCCAGACCAACCCTAGCTTGCCCAGCGTTTCGATGGTCCAGCCGTTGAAATCCATTTCCCACCAGGCGATCTTGTTGCTGGCTGCCCGCGGTTGGGCGTGATGGTTGTTGTGCCAACCATCACCCAAAGTCAGTATGGAAATGAACCAGTTATTGGTCGCTTTTCCTACATCATGATAACGACGATAACCGAAATAGTGCGCAAGGCTGTTGGTGCCCATCACGCCGTTGAGGAAGATGAAGGTTCGCAGGAAACCGCCGATGAGCACGGTGCCCACAACATGCTCCGGCCCGCCAAAGGCCAGCGCCCAGCCAGCAGGCAGGACGACAAGCGAAAAGGCCACCCAGAACCAGCGCGTCTTGTGGCAAAACTCCACAACCGGATCGCCGACCAAGCCTTTGCCATAGAGCCGCATATCGGTATGCGCATTGTCCCACAGCCAGCCGAGATGGCCTATCAGCAGGCCTTTGACCGGTCCCATCTTGCGACCATGGCCGTCGATATGCGGGCTGTGGATGTCACCGACTTCGTCCGCAAAAGCATGGTGCCGGCGATGATCGGCAGCCCATTTCTTGACCGAACCCTGGCAGGACATTTGGCCGCAAATACCGATCAGATAGCGCATCCACGTCGAGGTTTCGAACGACCGATGGGTGAAATAGCGGTGAAAACCGCAGGATAGGCCGTAATTGATAATCAGATAGCCGGAAATGAAGGCCGACCATTCAACCCAGCCGGTTGGATGCGTGAACATCCACCAGATCGCCGCCATGGCGCCGCCGACCTGGAGCACCGCGAGGATGCTATATTCAATCTGCTTGGCACGCGCGCTAGGGCCACCAATCAAGACACCGGGGTGCGGTTGCCCTTTACCTTCCAACTCCCATTTCCGGTCGCTTGGATATAGGCCGGTTGTCGTCCGTGGCATGTGCGTCCCTCTGATTTGGTGCGACAGGCGTCGCTGGTTGGAGCCACCGCGTGTAAAATTGCGTCATTGTTAACGTCACTGTCAATCGCGTTAACGGCGTTTGTGCGACGAACCGAACTTGACCATATTCCTTGGCTGTATTATATAGGCAATACACATGGAGAAGAATCCTATGAAATATGCCTTAATCGCGTTGCCACTCGCGCTTGGACTCGCCGCTTGCAGCAGCAAGGATGAGCCTGACGAAGGCACGACCGTCAACATCGATGCTACGACGGATGAAGGCGCGACTGTAAAGATCACTGCTGACGGTAAAACGGGCAATGTCGGTTTCAAGGTGCCCGGCTTTGACACCAATATCCGCCTGCCCAAAAAGCTGCTCGATGACAGCAATTTCGACATTGACGGGGTGAAGCTCTATCCCGGATCGACCGTCGACACGGTCAACATCACCGCCAATGACAAAGGCGGCAAGGATGAGCAGACCGACGTCCGCATCGGCTTCACCTCCCCTGCCGATCCGGCGAAGGTCAGCGACTGGTTCAAGGACCAGTTCGGCAAGCAATCCATCAAAGCTGACGGCGATGCCGCCAAGCTGACCGGAACCACCAAGGACGGCGAAGCCTTCACGATCGAGCTGACCGAAAAAGACGGCAAAACAGCCGGGCTGGTCAATATCCGCAAATAAACCGGTTCAGCTGTCGGGTTGTTGCGTAATCCTGAGCAACCCGACATCATATCCCAATTCGGCGGCGCGCGCTTTCATGCGGGAGAGTGTCGCCGCGCCCGGATTGGCTTGGCGATGCAGGAACCACAGATAGCGCCCGCTCGGTTCACCGACGATCGACCAGCTATAATCGTCTGCCCGGTCAAGCACCCAATAGTCGCCGTAAAACGGCCCGAAGAAAGAAACGCGTAATTTGGCGTTCTGGCTGCCGTCGACGACCTTCGCCTTGCCGGTCGCCCGCTCGCTTTTGCCCTGAAGCGATCCTTTGCGACAGCTGTTCACCACTTTGATCTGCCCGGGTGCCGTCAAACTGTAATCGGCGGTGACGCCTTCACAATCCTTCTGGAATCCCGCTTCATATCGCGCAAGTTCATACCAGCGCCCCAGATAGCGATCGACCTCGACCGCCTTCGCAGGTTCGGGAACGGCACGATTGCCGACCGGGCCTGTCTCGAAAGTTGAACAGCCGGCCAGAGCCAATATGGTTGTGGCGATGACAAATGCATGGCGCTTTTTCATACCAATAAAGGTGGTGCACACCGACCATGGTTACAAGGCGGGTGAAAACCCCATATGCCTGCTCAGTGCGCAGCGCCCCAGCTTGGACCGGTGCCGATCTCGACGCCTAGAGGAACCGAGAGTTTGACGAGTGGTTCGGCGGCACTCGCCATCACGGCTTCGATCACCTTGCTCGCAGCAGCCACATCGCTTTCAGGAAGCTCGAACACCAGTTCATCATGCACCTGCAGCAGCATTTTGACATTGTGCAGCCCCGCATCGGCTAGTGCTGGCCCCATTCGCACCATCGCACGCTTGATGATGTCTGCGCTGGTGCCCTGGATGGGCGCATTGATTGCTGCACGCTCGCTGCCTTGCCGTTCGGCTTGGCTTTGCGAAGCGATGCGTGGGAACCAGCATTTGCGCCCGAACAGCGTCGTGGTGAAGCCGGTCTCTTTCACACTCGCCAGCGTTTCCTGGATATAGGCGCTGATGCCGGGGAAGCGTTTGAAATACGCGTCGATCAACTGCTGCGCCTCTTCCGAACTCGACTCGAGCCGTTTCGCCAGACCCCAGCGCGAAATTCCATAGAGGATCGAGAAGTTGATCGTCTTCGCCCGCCCGCGCGTATCGCGGTTGACCTCCCCGAACAGTTCCTGCGCGGTGCGGGCGTGGATGTCTTCGCCTTGTTCGAAGGCTTCACGAAGCGGCCCGACATCAGCCATATGCGCGGCAAGGCGCAGTTCGATCTGGCTATAGTCGGCAGACAGGATGACATTGCCGGGTTCAGCGACAAAGGCATCACGGATCTGCCGCCCGATTTCGGTGCGTATCGGGATATTCTGCAGGTTCGGATCCGTCGAGGCGAGGCGCCCAGTCTGCGCACCGACCAAGCTATAGCTGGTATGGACCCGACCAGTTTTCGCGTTGATCTGTTCCTGCAAACTGTCGGTATAGGTCGATTTCAGTTTCGCCAATTGCCGCCAGTCGAGCACCTTGCGGGCGATTTCGACGCCCTGCCCTGCCAGATCTTCCAGCACAGTGACGTCGGTCGAATATTGCCCCGACTTGCCTTTCTTGCCACCCTTGTGACCCAGCTTGTCAAACAGGATCGCCCCCAATTGCTGGGGACTGCCAATGGTGAAGGGCTGGCCAGCATGGCCATGGATTTCCTTTTCGAGTATCTCCATCTGCGCCGCAAATTCAGTCGACAGACGGGCCAGCACAGCGCGATCAACCTTTATCCCGGCGCATTCCATCTGGCTCAGCACCGGCACCAGTGGACGGTCGACCAGTTCGTAGACGCGCGTCACCTTTTCTAGGCTCAACCGCAGCTTTAGATGATGCCACAGCCGCAGCGTGACGTCGGCGTCTTCAGCGGCATATTTTGTCGCCTCGGCGAGCGGCACTTCGGCAAAGCCTATCTGGCTCTTGCCGGTGCCAGTCAGCGATTTGTAGCTGATCGGTTTGTGCCCCAGATAGAGCTCGGACAGTTCGTCCATCCCATGCCCCTGACGACCCGCGTCCAGCGCAAAGCTCATCACCATAGTGTCGTCAAACGGCGATATGTGCAGGCCATGCTGGCGCAAAACCGACATGTCATATTTGAGGTTCTGCCCGACCTTGAGGACGCTTTCATCCTCCAGCAATGGCTTCAGTCGAGCGAGTGCGGCGTCGAGCGGGATTTGGTCGGGCTTTTCGGCGAACATATCGGTTCCGCCATGGCCGAGCGGGACATAACAGGCTTTGCCCGGTGCCGTCGCGAGGCTGAAACCCACCAGTCGAGCAGTAACAGCCTCTAGGCTGTCGGTCTCGGTATCAAAGCCGACCACGCCGACTTTGGTCGCCTCCGCTATCCAGTGATCGAGACGTTCCAACGTTGTCACGCATTCATAGGTTGAAGCATCAATCGGCGGCATCGGTGCCGGCGTAGCTGCCTTGCCCGCCTCGACAGCCTGAGTCCCGCCATCGCCTTTGCGCTCTGCCTTGGGTTGTCCCGCAATCGCTTTGTTGGCTGAGGCCGTATCGCTGGTCTTGCCAATGCGATTCAGCAATGAACGAAAACCATGCTCCTCAAGGAAGGGCCGCAACGGTTCCTCCGGAATTGGTCCCAAGGCCATATCCTCCGGCGGGATCGGCAGCGGGCAATCTTCTTTCAGTGTCACCAGAACCTTTGAAAGGCGCGCCAGTTCGGCATGTTCGATCAGATTATCGCGCATCTTCGACGGCTTCATGTCGGGTGCCGCCGCCAGAACCGCCTCCAGATTGCCAAATTCGGTAATCAGCTTGGTGGCGGTCTTTGGACCAATGCCGGGAACGCCGGGAACATTGTCCGAACTGTCACCCATCAGAGCGAGGACATCGCCGACCAGCTCTGGCCCAACGCCGAATTTCTCGATCACCTCGTCACGCCCGATGCGCTTGTCCTTCATCGTGTCGAACATGTCGACGCCGTCTCCGACAAGCTGCATCAGATCCTTGTCCGACGAGATGATTGATACGTCCCAGCCTTGCGCGCGCGCCGCCTTGGTGTAGCTCGCGATCATGTCGTCCGCCTCGACATTCTCTTCCTCGATCATCGGCAGCGAGAATGCGAGCGTGGCATCACGGATCAGCGGGAATTGCGGACGTAAATCCTCCGGAGCAGGCGGGCGGTTGGCCTTATACTGGTCGTAAATCTCGTTGCGGAAACTGGTTCCCGCCTTGTCGAGCACGACCGCCATATGGGTTGGCCCATCCGCCGCGTGCAGGTCGCTCGCGAGCTTCCACAACATGTTCGAATAGCCCGCAACCGCGCCCACCGGAACGCCTGCCGGATTGGTCAGCGGCGGCAAACTGTAATAAGCGCGGAAAATATAGGCGGAACCGTCAACGAGGTAGAGATGCTTATGGTCTGACATGCCGGACGGATAGCAGCGCCGGTTGGCAGAGTCTTGCCCAAATCAGGTCAACGCTAATGAAGACTCCGGCAAAGGCATGTGCATTTCGGCGGGCGCCCCGCGGTCAATCCGCACAAATTTCGGGATGCCTTCAGCCATATATTGCCAGCGGAAGAATCGAACGGTCGTTATATGGCCGACCGTGGCCGATCGCATCCGCCGGTGTGACAGCAGTGAAGGCAGATTATAGTCGGCGATCCAGCTCATCGACCAGACCCGCCCCTTCGCCTGCATCCATTCCGCCGTGCCCGCCCACAGCGCAGCAAACGCACGCCCCAACCGGTGATCGGGGTGAATCCACAGGCCTGTATCCCAAATCGCGGTTTCCGGAACAACAAAGCGCAAATGCACCATACTTTCGTCGAAAGGGCCGGTTCCCACCCAGGTGACGCCGACAAATTCATCACGTGCATTATAGGCGGCCAGACAAGTCAGGCCCTGCGCAAAGCGGCGGGCCTGCTCTTCAACATTGGGGTCGTATGGGAACTTGGCGAGCGCCTCGGGGGGTATAGGGTCAACACGATATCCCCGCCGGCTTTTGGGCATCCCGCCCACCGGAACGGCCACCAGCGTATAGCGGCTATAGCCGATTACGCCCGCCTTCGTCGCCAGCCGCGCCGTCGCATAAGACAGCACACCGGCAATGCCGAGCAGCTTTATGGCGGTGTAATCGGGCACGCGGTGAATGTCCTTTCGGGGACCGTTGTAACACCGCTTTTCAAATTTTGTCTAAACGCAATGTCCTCAAGGGACTTCTTCGCCCCAGATACGGTCGGTTTCGATATAGCCAACCCTTCCGGTTATATCGAGGCGGCACCAGCCTTTTTGGCAATCGTCGATCCGACCTACGACGCCTTTTTCAACTCGCCACGAAATTCGCGCCGTCGCCGCCGGTTGTTCGCGCAGCATTGAAATGCCCGGAGCAGTGACGATGGCGGAACGCTCTGGGCTCAACAACCGGACATGCATCCAGCCCTGATCGCCGTCAGGGTCTTCGATCTTGCGCCAGACTTCATGTACGGAGACGACCTTTACCGGCAGATATTGCCTTTTATACACCCACTTCACAGGAAACTCAGTGCTCGGCCCAGTGCGCGTCCGCGCTTCAGGCTCGTCAATCGATGCCCAATAAGGCGTCTTTTTGGTCGACTGCGCAATGGCGCTGCCCCCTGCAGCAACCAATGTGACGGCAATCATGAATTTTACGATATTTTGCATATATTCCAGCAACCTGCTGCCCCAGTGCTTCCTCTATAGTGTAAGCAATACCGACAGTTCAAGGGTGATAGCTTGACGTCGCCTTTCTTCGCGCCATAGGGTTGCCAGCATGACCCAGTTTCAACGCATCGAACGCCCGCGCGTCGCTATAACCCGCAAACTTTTGCCACAGATCGAAGCGCGCATGGCGGAGCTGTTCGATTGCCGTTTCAATCCTGATGACCATGAAATGTCGGCAGATGAAATTGCGGAACTCATGCAGGATGCGGATATTTTGGTTCCGACGGTCACCGACCGGATTGACGCAGACCTGATAGCCCGGGCGCCGGCTTCACTCAAAATGTTCGCAAATTTTGGCGCGGGCGTGAACCATATTGATCTGGCGGCAGCCAAGGCCAAAGGCATCCTCGTCACCAACACCCCCGGCGTTTTTACCGAAGACACCGCTGATCTGACGATGGCGCTGATCCTCAACGTCCCGCGCCGGTTGGGTGAAGGTCACCGGATGATGCGTTCGGGTGAGTGGAAAGGCTGGACGCCGACCGGCATGCTCGGCCACCGCATTGGCGGCAAGACGCTCGGCATTATCGGCTTTGGTCGGATCGGTGAAGCGGTGGCGCTGCGCGCGCGCGCTTTTGGGCTGAACATTCTCTACAACAAGCGCCATCGGCTCCCAGCGAGCATCGAAGACGAACTGGGTGTAACTTTTGAGCCCGACCTCGACCGGTTGGTCGCGAAGAGCGACATCATCACCCTCCACTGCCCGCTGACCAACGAAACAGACAAGCTGATGAGCCGCGAGCGGATCGGGCTGATGAAACGCGATGGCTATCTGATCAACAGCTCGCGTGGCGAACTGGTGGACGAGGATGCCTTAATCGAGGCATTAACTCGCGGAAGGATCGCAGGGGCAGGATTGGACGTTTACAACCACGAGCCAGCCATTGACCCACGTTTCCTCTCTATCCCCAATGTCGTTCTGCTACCGCACCTCGGCAGCGCAACCTTTGAAGGCCGCGAAGCTTCGGGCGAAAAGGTGATCGCCAATATCCGCATCTTTTCCGATGGCCATCGCCCGCCAGACCAGGTTCTTGAAGGATGGGCGTAATTTCCTGTCGACAAATAGCGTCCGCGCGCAATTAGCAATTGCGGGCATCCAACCTCTCGCTTAGAGCCTGCCCAAAATATCGACATATCGGGGAGGTTGGTCTTGCGTTATTCGCTCAAGATTGCTGCTTTTTTCAGCACATTGATGGTTGTAGCGCCGGCATTTGCGCAGGACATCGCTGCCGAAGCGGTCCCCGACAGCGGTGATACTGCCTGGATCCTCACCGCCTCTGCGCTTGTATTGATGATGACACTTCCCGGCCTTGCCCTTTTTTACGGCGGCTTGGTGCGCACAAAAAACTTCCTGTCCGTGCTGATCCAGTGTGGCGCGATCGCGGCAATCACATCCTTGCTCTGGATCGTCATCGGCTACAGCCTGGCATTTTCTGCCTCTGACGGCACCGTCATCGGCAATCTGCAAAATGTGATGTTCGGTAACATGTTCGCGATGCGCGACGGGCAGACCATTGGCGAATTGGTATTTGGCCTTTTCCAGATGACCTTCGCGATCATCACCCCTGCCCTGATCGTCGGTGCCTGGGTCGAGCGCGCACGTTTTGGCTGGGTCGTGGCCTTCAGCGCATTATGGAGCCTGCTGGTATATGTTCCGGTCGCGCGCTGGGTTTGGGGCAATGGCTTCCTCGCCAATCAGGGCGTCATCGATTTTGCTGGCGGCATTGTGGTGCACACGACAGCCGGCGTATCTGCTTTGGTTGTCGCCTTGATGCTGGGAAAGCGTATCGGTTTTCCGCGCACTCTGATGCTGCCGCATAGCCCTGCGCTGACGGTCGCGGGTGCGGGCCTTCTTTGGGTGGGCTGGTTTGGCTTTAATGGCGGCTCGGCGCTGGCAGCTAACGATGATGGCGCAGCCACCGCGATCATTGTTACTCATCTGGCGGCTTCGGTCGCGGCTCTGGTCTGGATGCTGCTGGAGAAGATCAAGGTCGGCAAAGCCACCGCTGTTGGCTTCGCGACGGGCGCAGTAGCCGGCTTGGCAACGATCACCCCTGCATCGGGCTCAGTTGGTCCATTGGGCGCTATCATTCTTGGCGTGCTGGCAGGTCTGGTGTGCTTCTACGCGGTGCACCTCGTTAAGGGCAAATTGCAGATCGATGACTCGCTTGATGTATTCGCTGTGCATGGCGTCGGTGGCATCATGGGATCGATCCTGCTTGCAATCCTCGTCTCCCCTACCTTTGGCGGCAATGGCTATGCCGAAGGAATGGCGATGGGTAGCCAGCTTTGGGCGCAGGTAAAGGGCGTTGGCATTGTCGCGGTCTATTCCGCAGTGGTGACGGTGATCGTCGGCTATATGGTTTCGATGGTGATCCCGATGCGGGTCAGTGAAGAGCAGGAACGCGACGGGCTCGACATTTCGAGCCATGGCGAGCGCGCCTGGGATATGGATTGAGCGCCTAGGCGCTCAGTCAAATACCAGCGTCAACGAACGGAAAAGATCGCGGTCGAGCGGTTCGTCAAACCGGCAGCCTAGCTTGCCGTCTTCGCACCAGACTGCATTGGCCGCGATCGCTTTGCCGCCGGCAAAACGTAACCAAAGGCGCTCGCCAGTTTTGAACAAGCTATCGACGGCTATGCGGCATCCATAGACGGAAAGATCGTCCAACTCCGCGTCCAATGGCTGGCGACCATGGCCGCGAACGCTGGCGCGTTTAATGACAACGGGATGCCGCACGGCACCGCGCTGTTCCAACTTTGCCGGAGCGACTTTTCGATAAGCGGAAGTTGCCAAGCCCATACCCTGTTACCCACAGACCGAAGTCTAAGGGAACAAGGTCAACGATTGGTAAATGTAAAATGCCGATTAGTCGCCCGTCAGGATGCGATTAACCAGCTGCTTAACTGTCGGCACGAAGCCATTGGAATAAAAGGGATCACGCCCGAATTCATAAGCCGAATGGCCGGCGAACATCAGGTTTTCATCGATCGGTTCGCCATGCGCGATATTCTGCAGCGCCTTCTGGATGCAGAAACTGCGCGGGTCGGCGAGGCGGCCGGTCGAATTATTGTCATGGTCTTTCCATGACGAAAAACCGCAATGCGACAGGCAGCCCATGCAGTCGGTCTGATCCTTGCGGATGACAGCACCTTCTTCCGGCTTGACGAAAATGACCGTGTTGTCGGGCGTCTTCAACGCCATCGTAAACCCGCGTGCATCCCATTCACGGGCACGCTGCAAGTCATGCGGCGTCACCCAGAAATTTTTGCCGCGCACCCCGACGTCGAGGGTTGCGGTATGATCGCCCGCTTGCTCGGTCGAATAAGGAATCTGCCGTTCGGATCGCGCCTGCAGTTCACGCAGGAAGGGGTTGATCACCGCGCTCGAATAGAAGCCTGTGGGCGAAAATTTGTGCAACAACACACCGCCTTCGGGGATCTTGGTCAGATGGTCTTTCCAGCCCTGCGGGATCGGGCTTTCCTGCGTCAACAGTGGCCGCGTGCCGTATTGAAAAGCGATCTGGCCGAGTTCGGGATTGTCGATCCAATTTTCCCAATCGCGCAGATACCAGACGCCGCCTGCCATCACGATCGGCAGCTCGTCGGGAATGCCTTCTTGCCGCATCGTATCGCGCAGCGCCTTGACGCGCGGATAGGGATCTTCGGGCTTGGTCGGGTCTTCGGCGTTGGACAGGCCATTATGGCCGCCAGCGAGCCAGGGGTCTTCATAGACCACCGCGCCCAGCCATTCGGGCACCTTGTGATAAGCACGCTTCCACAGCGCACGGAAGGCACGGGCGGAGCTGATAATCGGCAGATAATAGACGCCATATTGCGCCGCAATTTCTGACAGCTTGTAAGGCATCCCTGCCCCACATGTTACCCCGGTAACGAGGCCCTTGGTCTGTTCGAGAATGCCGTGGAGGATGCGCTGTGCGCCACCCATTTCCCATAGTACATTGATGTTGAT
Source organism: uncultured Sphingorhabdus sp. (assembly GCF_937872355.1). Classification (GTDB taxonomy): domain Bacteria; phylum Pseudomonadota; class Alphaproteobacteria; order Sphingomonadales; family Sphingomonadaceae; genus Sphingorhabdus_B. The sequence goes on from NZ_CALMSV010000165.1 coordinate 35,613, forward strand.
GGCACCGGTGCTGCCCGCAATATCATAAGCGCGCTTCACCTGCGCAATGCCGCCTCTTATGCCATATTCGACCAGTTCTTCATGGCGTTCGGCGCGGGTTTTACCAAAGAAAACCTGCGGGATCATGTCGCCATTGTCGTCATAGCTGTCGGCGTTGACGGCAGATACCGTGCCGATGCCGCCAGCAGCTGCCCAGGCGCCAGAGCTTGCATGATTGGTTGCGGCCACACCCTTGCCGCCTTCGATAAGCGGCCAGACTTCGCGACCGCCATATATTATGGGCTTCAGACCCTTGAACACTAAACAACCCCTAACAATTTGCGCTTTACGGCGCGCCTTCCCCAATGCCGGATTCGCTAGACGAATGCCTCAATCTTGTCGCGCAAAATCTGCGCGCCGCATGGTCGCACCATAAAGCTGTTGATAGCGCGCCAACATTTCTGCCTCTCCATATTCGGCCAGCGCCCGAGCGTAATTGGCATGGGCCAGTTCGGTGCGTAACTCAACGCTGCCACCAATTTCGCGCAATGCCGCGGCAAAGCCAACCTCATCGTCACGTTCGACGATGAAGCGGCGGTTCTCGCGCGCAACCATCGCCGCCACATCGCCGACCTTGGTTGCCACCACCGGACGTGCCGCAGCCATCGCCTCGACCAGCGAGATCGGATATTGTTCGCTATCCGAAGACAGTGCAAAAATATCGAACAAGCCGACAAAGCGTGCCGGGTCTTTCAGGAAACCGGGCATCATCAAGCGGTCTGCTATCCCGACCCGCTGCGCCTCAGCTAATATAACCTCGCGCTCCGGCCCCTCCCCCGCAATCGCTAGCCGGAAATTGGGGCCAGCAGCGGCTACAGCGCGTACCAGTCGGGGCAGGTTTTTAACCGCACGAAGCCCGGCGATGGTGCCGACGATGATCTCACCATCACGCTTCACAAAGCCGGGGAAGGAACCGCGCTGCGGCTTCTTCTCATAGCGGTGAACATCTACGCCATTGGGGAAGCGATAGATTTTCTCGACCGGCTGGTGCCAGACCTGTTTTGCGATCTTCTCGAGCGTCAGCGACGGCACAACCAGCGCAGCCGAACGCTGCAGGGCGATGGTGCGGAACCAGTTGCGTTTCCAGTTCAGCTTTTCCCATTCATCCTCATTGAAGCCATCCTCATGGTGGATCAGCGGCGGCAACCCCATGCTTGAACCGAGCAACGTGCGCGCCATAACCCCGTCCATCGCACCCCAATTGTAACTGAGCACCAGATGGAATTTCTTCATATATTGCGCGAGCTTGCGATAGCGCCCCATGCCCGGCCGGCCATGCAGCGCCGGTGCGGCATCGCCGGGAAACTCGACCTCAATCTTGCGATCAATCGCCTCACGCGCGCCCAGAGCATCG
>NZ_CALMSV010000166.1 GCF_937872355.1 uncultured Sphingorhabdus sp.
CAATTGCGCCTGATAGGCACGGCCGAAATGTTCGACGCAATAAGGGAAGCCGGGGTTCACAGCTTCGCCACAGAAATGGAAATCAGGTTCACCCGGATGGCCCATCGGCCAGCGGCAGACGCGGTCGCTTAAATCAAGCAGGCTGGTCTTGTCGGCGATTTCCGGGCTCGGCTTGGCCGGAACCAGACGGCGCGGCGGGGCAGGGGGGATCGGTGCCTGCTGGTCGCCGGGTCCCTGGCGCATGAAGCCGCCGGGTCCGATCGAGACGATCTTGGGCATATCGGTACGCGGCTGCGGGACGCTGGGCGTCGAATAAGTCGGGATGACGCGCTCGGTTGACCCCGACGACGGCGCGGATGGGCGCGGCGCCGCTGCCTTTTCGACGGGCTTTGCCTTGGGCTTGGGCGCAGGCTTCGCTTCGCCATCATTGGCCTTCACGGGCGACGGACGCGATTTGAGACCAAGACGGTGGGCCTTGCCGATCACGGCGTTGCGGCTCACGCCGCCCAACTCGTCAGCTATCTGGCTGGCGGTCAGGCCCTTTTCCCACATGGTTTTCAGGCGGTCGATCCGTTCGTCGGTCCAGGACATCGAAAACTCCAAAACATTAAAAGCGGCGCTATCGGCAACAACATATAAAAGCGCCTTGCCGCGCAAGGGGCAAGCCGATAGTCGATTGTGCGATGACTAGCAACAAATCTAATGTCGCCGCTGCCGAGGTTCAAGCCGAACCTGCCGAACGCTTGATCCGCACCGTCAACTGGATCGGCCTGAAAACACTGTATCTGAAAGAAGTGCGGCGCTTCATGAAGGTGCAGTTGCAGACGATCTGGGCACCCGCGATCACGACGCTTCTGTATCTGATTATCTTCACCGTCGCGTTGGGCGGCGTGAAGCCTTCGGTGCTGGGCGTGCCCTTTGCTGATTTCATCGCGCCGGGGCTGATCATCATGGGAATGATGCAGAATAGTTTTGCCAATAGCAGCTTCTCTTTGCTGGTCGGCAAAATCCAGGGGACGATCGTCGATTATCTGATGCCGCCCTTGTCGAACCTCGAATTGCTGATCGCGATGGTCGGGGCGGCGGTGACCCGTGCGATTATGGTGGGTTTGGCCGTCTGGCTGGCGATGGCGCTATGGCCGGGGGTAGGCGTGACGCCCGCCCATTATGGGGCGGTGATCTGGTTCGGCCTGATGGGATCGACTTTGCTCGCGCTTATTGGCGTGATTACCTCGATCTGGGCAGAAAAATTCGATCATGCAGCGGCGATTGCCAATTTTGTCGTGGCGCCTGCTGCCTTGCTTTCGGGTACATTCTACTCGGTCGACAAGCTTTCACCCGCGTTTCAGACCGTCAGCCATGCCAACCCGTTTTTCTATGCAATTTCGGGCTTCCGCTATGGCTTTATCGGCACGGCTGACAGCCCGGTGTTGTTTGGCGGCCTGTTGCTGCTCGGCATCAATCTGGTTCTGGGCATCATTGCCTATGCGCTGCTCCGTTCGGGCTGGAAGTTGCGGAGCTAGAAAATGTCCGACATCATCCTGTTCGATTATTGGCGTTCGTCGGCCAGCTACCGCGTTCGCATTGCATTGAACGTCAAAGGCGTGGCGTACACGGCTGTTCCCACGAACCTGCTCGATGCCTCGCATAAGAAACCCGAATATGTTGCGCGAAACCCGCAGGGGTTTGTGCCGATGCTGTCGATTGACGGACATGATTTGACGCAGAGTCTGGCGATTATTGATTATCTGGATGCCAAATATCCCGATCCGCCGATGGTCTCCTCCGATCCGGCAGAACGGGCAAAGACATTGGCGCAGGCGCTGGTGATTGCGGCCGATATCCACCCGCTCAACAATCTGCGCGTGCTGGGCAGGTTGAAATCACAATTTGGTGCCGATGAGAGTGCGACCGCCGATTGGTATCGCCACTGGATCGTCGAGGGTTTCACGGCGCTCGAGGCGATGGCACCCGAAAGCGGCCTCTTCGGCGGCGCGCAACCAAACCTCGCCGACATCTGCCTGGTACCGCAAATGGCCAATGCCCGTCGTTTTGATACCCCGCTGGATGGTTTTCCGAAGCTGGTGCGGATCGATGCGGAACTGCGCGCGATTGAGGCTTTTGCTAAGGCGGCGCCGGAGGCGGTGAAGCCGGAATGAAACATATATTGCCGCTACTGTCGCTGCCTCTGGTGGCGCTGACGCAGCCTGCTTATGCCCAGACATGCGATGCAAAGTGCGAGGAACTGGACCGGATCGAGCGCGATCTGGTTCATTACGGGCACAGGATCGAGCGGCCTGCGAACCTGCCCGTTTCTATCGTCTCGGCGGATGACATCATCTTGGTAACCGGCAGGTTGCCCGATGCCAAAAGTGACCTGACCGAAGATTTCAGCACGGTTGCTTTACCCGGAATGACGGGCGAACGGCTTGAAAGTGCGTTGCTGGCAGTCAATGGCCTGCAACAGTTCCGCCGGTCCGACGCGCGCTCTGCCAACCCGACCAGCCAAGGCGTCACGTTGCGCGGATTGGGCGGCAATGCTTCTTCGCGTGCCCTCCTGTTTCTCGATGATGTGCCGCAGGCTGACCCCTTCGGTGGCTGGGTCAGCTGGCCCGGCTATGATGCGCTCAATCTTGCGAGTATTCGCGTCCGCAAAGGCGGGGGGCAACCCAGCGCCGGGCCCGGTGCGCTTGCGGGTGTGATTGAACTCGAAAGCGTTCAAAATCGCGAAGCTGCCATTCTCGCGCTTGCTTATGGCAGCCGCAACAGCATCGACGGCAAGGCGAACTATTCGGGCAAACTCGGCAGTGGATCGGTTGCGGCAGCGGCAAGCTACGCGCGTGGCGACGGATTCATTCCGATCCTGGCCGGCCAGCGTGGGTTGGTTGATCGCCGAGCACCATACGAACAGGCTGGTGTTTCGTTGCGCGGGGTGGCGCCGCTCAATGCCTCGACAGAGTTGCAGGCGAATCTGCGTGCATTCACCGACACGCGCGATCGCGGCGTTGATTTTAGCGACAACAGCAACAGCGGAGTCGACGCAAGCCTGCGGCTGGTTGACCGGACGGGTGATTGGCAGTGGTCTGCGACGGGCTATGTCCAGTTGCGCGAATTTTCCTCAGAATTTGGCGCGATTGCGGCCAATCGCAACAGCGTCACCCAAACGCTGGACCAATTTGCAACGCCGTCGACCGGGCTGGGCGCGCGCTTTGAGGTGCGTCCTCCCGTGGGAAAACAAATTGAATTGCGCCTCGGCGGTGAATGGCGGCGGACGAGCGGGGAGACACGTGAGTTTTTCACCTATGTCGCGGGTGCTCCCACCCGCTTTCGCACCGCAGGCGGGCAGACCGACAGCTTTGGCGGTTTTGCCGAACTGAGTTACCAGCCATTTGACACGCTGACTCTGTCGGCTGGCGGCAGGCTTGATCGCTGGACGATTGCCGATGGCTTCCGGCGTGAGGTCAATATAGGCGGAACGGTACGATCAGATGATCGCTTCGCTGATCGCAGCGGGACCGAATGGACCGGGCGCGCCGGTTTTGGCTGGGATTTTGCCGACGGCTTCACCCTGCGCGGCGCGGCTTATCGCGCATGGCGCCTGCCGACGCTCAACGAGCTGTACCGGCCCTTCCGTGTCGGGGCCGATGCGACTGCTGCCAATGAGGCACTCCGGCCTGAACGGGTCGAGGGCTTTGATGCGGGGCTGGCTTATAGCAACGTTGACATCGAGTTGGGGGTTACCGTTTTCCGCAACCGGCTGAACGACGCCATCGCCAATGTGACGCTGGGGCAGGGGCCGGGCAACTTCCCCGGCGTCGGTTTTGTCGCGGCGGGCGGCACCTATCGGCAACGGCAAAATCTCGACGCGATTGTTTCCAAGGGGGTAGAGGCCGACGCACGGTTTGACCTGACTGATCAGTTCGCGCTGAAACTTGGCTACGCCTTTGTCGATGCTAAAGTGCGCGGATCGGGCGCTTCGGCGGCGCTGGACGGGCTGCGTCCCGCACAGGTGCCTCGCCATTTTGGCAATGCCACTTTGGCCTACACCGCCAATACGGTCTCTGCGTCGTCCACTTTGCGTTATGTCGGCGCGCAATTTGAAGATGACGCCAATGTGCGCGCTCTTGATGACGCGCTAACTCTCGATATCGATTTCGGTTTGGAGATCGGTGACGGATTGCGTCTGCAATTGCGCGGGGAAAACCTTTTCGATGCGCGGGTTGAGGCGGCCATTTCGGGCACTGGGATCATCGAACGCACCAACCCCCGCACCCTTTGGCTTGGCGCAAGCTGGAAATTTGAGTAGCATCGGGTCATGTCGCAGCGCAAACTGACCCTTGGCGAATTCCTGCCTTACCAGCTTTCGATTACATCGAATGCGGTCAGCGACCTGATCGCGCGCAGTTATCGGGGGCGTTTTGGCCTCAAAATTCCCGAATGGCGAGTGATGGCTGTGCTCGGCGAACGAGGCAGCGCGACGCAGCGCGAATTGGTTGCGGCGACACAGATGGACAAGGTTACGGTCAATCGCGCTTCGAAAGCGCTCGATGAGAGGGGGCTGATCGGGCGGGCGCCTAATGAAACCGACGGCCGCTCGCACCATCTGGCGCTAACGGCGGTGGGCAAGGAGCTTTACGATCAGATCGTCCCGCTCGCGCTTTCGGTGGAGACCGAGATTGAGGGCATTTTGGGCAATGAAGAGGCAGCGCAGCTTGCCGAACTGCTCGCCAAACTGCGCGCTAGGGTGAGCGAAATGGAGCGCAAGGCGGACTGACCGAGCCACGGGATGCGCGCTTGCGCAAATTGGTTTCAATTGATACTATATGCCAGATTCGGGATCCCCGAACATAGGTCAACTGTCTCTGGATGAACCCTCCATGCCCGATCTCTTTGAAAACCCCCTCGGCCTTGATGGCTTTGAATTTGTCGAGTTTTGCGCGCCCGAAAAAGGCATTCTCGAACCTGTATTCGAAAGCATGGGCTTCACCCGCGTAGCCCAGCATCGTTCGAAGGACGTACATCTCTGGCGGCAGGGGGAGATCAATCTGATCGCCAATTACGAACCGCGCAGCCCCGCCGCCTATTTCGCCGCCGAACATGGCCCCAGCGCCTGCGGCATGGCTTTCCGCGTCAAGGATGCGGCCAAGGCTTACAAGGAAGCGATCGACCGCGGAGCCGAACCTGTCGAAAGCAAAACCGGCGTGATGGAACTGCGCATCCCGGCAATCAAAGGCATTGGCGGCGCGTTCATCTACCTCGTCGATCGCTACGCCACACTCGAAAATCCGGACGCGTTGTCGATCTACGACATTGATTTCGTCTTTTTGCCGCGTGTCGAGCATTTTCCCGTCGGTGCCGGTTTCAAGTCGATCGATCACCTGACGCACAATGTCTATGGCGGCCGCATGGCCCACTGGGCGGCCTGGTATGAGCGGATCTTCAACTTCCGCGAAATCCGCTATTTCGACATCAAGGGCGAATATACCGGCCTCACTTCAAAGGCGATGACTGCGCCCGACGGTAAGATCCGCATCCCGCTAAACGAAGAAGGCAAAGCCGGTGGAGGGCAGATCGAAGAATATCTGCGCGCCTATAATGGTGAGGGTATCCAGCACATCGCGCTGATCTGTGACGACCTGATCGCCTGCTGGGATAACCTGAAAAAGCTGGGCGTCACCTTCATGACGCCGCCGCCTGACACCTATTATGCGATGCTGGGCGAACGGCTTCCCGGTCACGGTGAGCCGGTCGACGCGTTGAAGATGCGCGGCATCTTGCTAGACGGAACCACCGAAGGCGGCACACCTCGTTTGCTGCTGCAAATTTTCGCGCAGCCTGAAATCGGCCCGGTCTTCTTTGAATTCATCCAGCGCCGTGGTGATGAAGGCTTTGGCGAAGGCAATTTCAAAGCGCTGTTCGAAAGCATCGAGCGCGACCAGATCGAACGAGGCGTATTGGAGGTGGCCGAATGACCGTTCCGTTCAAGACCGACCGTATCCACCACGTCGCCTATCGCTGCAAAGACGCAAAGGAGACGGTAGAGTGGTATGCCCGCGTTCTGGGCTTTACCTACACCACAGCCTTTGCCGAGGATCATGTGCCGTCTACCGGCGAATATGATCCCTATATGCACATCTTCCTCGATTGCGGTGGTGGAAATGTGCTCGCCTTTTTCGAGCTGCCCAACCAGCCTGAAATGGGCCGCGATGAAAAGACCCCGGCTTGGGTGCAACATCTGGCGTTCAAGGTCGCCGACTTCGACACGCTGAAAGCGGCCAAGGCGCATATCGAGTCCCTCGGTATCGACGTTATCGGGCCAACCTATCACGGCATTTTTCGTTCCATCTATTTCTTCGACCCCAATGGCCACCGGCTCGAACTTGCCTGCGACATCGGCACTGACGAGCAATATGCCGAGCTGAAGCGTGTTGCCCCGATGATGCTCGATGATTGGAGCAAGACCAAGACAGCCCCGCGCCACGCCGAATGGCTGCACAAGGAACCAATCGAAGCGTCCGAATAAAAGTGCGGTCAGGTCGTAACGTTGGCGGCGCGCCCGACCTTGGGCGTTTCGGTTTTGGGCATGCGCGCCTCAAGCGGATCGAGCCATATCCGCGCTTTGTCGCCAATGAAGATTTGCGGGTCGGAGGGGACCAGCCCGCGACCGGCTTCCCACAACAGGATCAACGAACGCGCCTCGTCATTGGCCTGTTCCAGGCTCTGCGGTTTGCGGAGCGCAGTGTTGACAAAGGCATCACCAAAGAAGGTCCAGTCGTTACCGGGGTTGCAACCGAACGAGGTTCGCTGCGACGAAGCTGCGGTGATGACCACCGATTGGTCGTCGTTGAGTGCGGGTACGAAAACCCCAGAAAAGCAGGCGGAGAGGATAATCAGACGCCGCTGGATGCCCAGATCATCCAACATTGCTGCCAGCCGCTTGGGCGCAATCATTCCGATCGCGTTATTCCCGTCACGATAAACCAGCCCCAATTTGGGGTCGCCATGGGTAGTCGCAAAGAGGACCAGGACGTCCTCCTTAACATTCATTTTCGCGGCAACCGCCGCCAGTGCAGTGGCCAGATTGGGCGGCGATCCTTGCGGGGTACCGACAGTTTCTTTCCCCGCACCGGCTGCAAGGAAAATCGAGCGTCCGGTTGCTCCGTAACGGCGCGCCAGCACTTTCTGGGCTTCTCCGGCTTCGCGACCAAACACCGGATCGGAATCGAGACCGATCGACACCACATAGGCATCGATGATGCCCTGCCGCTGGGGTTGCAACGTCGCAAGCGCGGAGGACAGTCGGCGATGCTGCGCATAGTGCCAGGCCGCACTGCGGTTCTGCTCCATCGACCAGCCATTTTCCGCCGCCTCGCGGTTGTTGAAACCAACCTGACTGGTCGAAGGACCGGCCATTGCGGTTGCAACAAGAAGTGCGGCGGCGAGCGTTTTCCATCGCATAGCCACTGTCTCTCCAACTTCGCTTATCTAGGCAGGATATAGCGATTGCCGCAAGCCTGTATTCCGGCCATGATATCTCCACACAATAGGAAGCCCGTATGAAACTAGCCTCTTTAAAGTCCGGTCGTGATGGCAAACTGGTCGTCGTGTCCAATGATCTCGCCTGGTATGCCGATGCAGCTCATATCTGTGCGACGCTGCAGGCCGCGCTGGATGATTGGTCGCGCATTTCTCCTAGACTGGAGGCGCTCGCCACCGACCTCGAACATGATGTGATCCCCAAGGAGCGGTTCCACGAGCATGATGCCGCGTCGCCCTTACCGCGCGCCTATCAATGGGCCGACGGTTCGGCTTATGTGAACCATGTCGCCCTTGTCCGGCAGGCGCGCGGTGCAGAGATGCCCGAAAGTTTCTGGCTCGATCCGTTGATGTATCAGGGTGGATCGGATGGCTTCCTTGGTCCGCGTGATAATATCCCGCTTGGCGACGTCGCCTGGGGCTGCGACATGGAAGCGGAAGTTGTTGTGGTGACTGGCGACGTCCCGATGGGTGTAAGCGCCGAACAGGCGAGGGACTATATACGACTCGTTGGCTTGACCAACGATGTGTCGCTGCGCGGCCTCATTCCAGACGAGCTTGCCAAGGGCTTCGGCTTTTTCCAGTCAAAACCCGCCAGCGCCTTTTCACCCGTATTCGCAACCCCCGAAACACTGGGCAATCGCTGGGACGGTAGAAAGCTGCATGGTGCGTTGTGCGTCGACCTCAATGGACAGCCCTTGGGCCGCGCCGATGCCGGCGTCGACATGACGTTCGATTTCGGACAACTTATCTCCCATGCGGCAAAGACGCGAAACCTTTCTGCCGGAACGATCATTGGCTCGGGTACGGTATCGAACCGTGACGCTGATGGTGGCCCGGGCAAACCGATCGGAGAGGGCGGCCTTGGCTATAGCTGCCTCGCGGAAGTCCGGACGATTGAAACTATCCAGGGCGGAAAACCCGTCACGCCTTTCATGAAGGCGGGTGATACCGTCCGCATCTGGATGGACGATGAGAAACACCATCCAATTTTCGGGGTGATCGAACAGACCGTCGTCGCAGCTTGAATCAAAAAAGGCGGGAGGAACATCCCGCCTTTTCTGTTTAAGTTCCGATCAGCCTATTTCTTGGCAAAGGCATCGCCGATCGAGCAGGCTGCCGGCCCCAGAATCACGATGAACAGTGTCGGCAGAATGAAAAGGATCAGCGGCACCGTCATGATCGCGGGAAGGCGGGCGGCCTTTTCTTCGGCACGCATCATGCGTTCGTTGCGGAATTCGGCCGACAGCACACGGAGAGCCGAAGCGAGCGGCGTACCATATTTCTCAGTCTGGATCATGGTCGTGACCACGCCCTTCACCGAGTCCAGATCGACACGATAAGCTAGGTTTTCGAATGCCATGCGACGTTCAGTCAGGAAGCCGAGCTCGATCGCCGTGAGTGCGAACTCGTCACCCAGTTCGGGAAAGCCGCGGCCAAGTTCCTTTGCAACGCGATTGAAGGCAGAGTCGACCGTTAGACCGGCTTCGGCGCAGATGACAAGCAAGTCGAGCGCATCGGGCAGACCCTTGCGGATCGCATCGGTTCGCTTCTGTATAAGGTTGCCGAGATAGATGTCTGCTGCCTTGTAGCCAAAAATTGCCATGGCAGCGAACACCGCAAAACGCTTGAATGGCGTCCAATCGGCCAGGCCACCCATGCCGTAAATCCAGAACAAGGCTCCGCCGCCAAGCAGGATCGGCCCGACAAGCCGACTGAAGATCACCGCAACCGCAAGTTCCTTACGGCGGATGCCGGCTTGCGCCAGTTTTTGTTGCGCGACCTTGATCTGATCATCCTGCAACACCTTGAGCGACGACAGCAACTGGCGCATTTTGTCGGTCGTTTCGGTGTTGCGCACCAGCTTGGCACGCTTCTTTGCGGTCGACGCCGAAATTCCAGCCTTTAACTGCTCACGACGTTCGTTCAGCGCCTTGACGCGCTTGGTCATCGGGTCGCGAACTGTGACTGCCGCATAGATGGCAAGTATCACCGCAAAACTGGCAATCGCCGTCATCAGAGTGGCTACCCACATGACGTCGATGCCCATGATTTCGGGTCCAGGAGGTTGAGCGCTGTTCATCTTTCTCGGTCCTGTCCCTTAGATTTCAAAGCTGACCATTTTGGCCATGATACCAACACCAATGCTCATCCAGACCAGTCCAACTATGCCGGCGATCATCAGGCGTTGCTCGACAAAGAAGCCCCCCAGATATTCCGGGTTTACCGACCAGACGAGCGCGAAGACAATGAACGGCAGCGAACCGACGATATAGGCCGACGCTTTGGATTCGGACGACATGGCACGAATCTTCAGCTTCATCTGTGCGCGTTTACGCAACACGTCGGCGAGGTTTGACAGCGTTTCCGCAAGGTTACCCCCGGTTTCGCGCTGGATGGCAAGAGTGATTACGAAGAACTGGAATTCGGGTGTGCCAAGCCGCTCTGCTGTATCCTGCAGTGCATCTTCCATGGTTTTGCCGATCTTGATCTTTTCGGTCACAATCTTGAATTCTTCGCCAACTGGGCCCGGGATTTCGCGGGCAACGACGCCGAGCGTTTCACCAACCGGAAGGCCTGATTTCAATCCGCGAACGAGCAATTCGATCGCTTCCGGAAATTTTGCGGTGAAGTCATTGATCCGTTTGCGGATCAGGTAACTGACGGAAAAGTGCGGCACGGCCAGAGCGAGAAAAGTTGCCCCGCCAAGAGCGAGCAACATCGGTGCTCCCCGAATTGTCAGTATTCCGAATATGGCGATAAAAATCCCGCCGCTGACATAGAGATACTGGTTCAGCCTCCATTTTTTGCCTGTCTGTTGAAGGCGCAGGCGCAGGCGATCGGTCACGCTCATTTTCGTGCCTTCGGTGAACATGATCGGTCGACGCGCGGCCACTGCCTTGCGCATTTGTTGCTCAAGTTTGGCGTCAACCGAGTCCGAATGGCGGATTTTTACCGCACTCAGTCGTCGGTTCGCTGCTTTCCCCGTTGCAGGTCCTGCAAAGGCAAATCCCAAAAGGATGAGCGAGGCCACCAAACCAAAAATGAGAACCAGATTGTTCATCTTTTACCGCCTCTGCCCCAATCGGAGTCCCTTGCGGGACACCGGTGTGGCATTCGAGTGTTATTTTTTTGCCAACAGCGACTTGAAACCAGACATCATAGATTTTTTCGACGATGCGGCTTTAGACTCGGTTGCCTCTTCTTCGGGGACGCCTGTTGACTTGATCATGTCGGTCAAAGCGACGATACCCGAGGCCACCTTGCTCGAACGGACAGAGTCGACCAGTGGTTTGCCGAGTTTGGCAGCCTGCGCCGTTGCTTTTGAGTCCAGCGGGATTACCAGATCAATCTTGCGCTCGATTGAGCTTTCAAAATCCTTGCGTGAAATCTCGATGCCGCCGGCCTGGGCTTTGTTGGCAACGACGATCGTCTGGCAAGACGGTGCGTTTGCGCGCAGCCACGCAAGCAGGCGAATGGCATCACGCGCCGAAGCCAGTGTCAGTTCGCAGACAATCACCGCCACATTCACATCGTGCAAAAGATGCGGGTAAGCGATCAGCATGTTGCGTGGCAGATCGATAACTGTGTTCTCGAACGCTGCCCGGAATTCTTCCTGCAACTGGAAGAAGGCCGACCCGTCTGTCATGATGGGGCTGCTGATCGCAGCTTCAGCTGACAGAATGGAGAGCTTGTCATTGGCCTTGATTGTTGCGCGCTCGATGAAAAGCCCGTCAATACGGCTCGGATTGTCGATTGCGTCGGTCAACCCGCGGCCCGGCTCCAGATCTAATGCCAGAGCGCCCGTTCCGAAGTGGACGTCGAGATCGAGAAGACCCGTCAGGTGACCCATTCGTTCAGACAGCAACCAGGCAATTGATGTTGCAATGGTCGATGCCCCTACGCCGCCGCGTGTACCGATAACTGCGGTCGACAGGTGCGGATGTTCCTTGGCTCCGTCGTCGTGCTTTGGCGCGTTGAGGATCATCTGGGCATGTGTCACGGCATCGCGAAGCGCATCGGGACTTACTGGCTTAAGCAGATAGTCCTGCAGGCCTGAAAGCATGAGATCGCGGTACAACCGAACATCATTGACCTGACCCATCGCGATAACGACGGTTCCGGGTTCGCAAACTTCAGCCAGTCCATTGATGTCCGAAATCGGGTCGCCCGATTCCGACAGGTCAACCAGCAGAATTTGTGGGCTGGCCGATACGGACAGCGATTGGACAGCGTTGCGCAAGCCGCCTTTGAAGGCTTTTTCCTGCGGCCACCCCATATCGTCGCAAACTGTGCGGACGACATCGAGGGTCAGGTCATCGCAAACATAGGCTGTGAACGGATCTCTGGCACCGGCCGAGACACTTTTAAATGGTGCGTTCATTAGTTTGCGCCTCCGGATTTCTTGCGCGATCCACCACGGCTGTTTTCAGGAGTGGATTCGCGGCCGCGTACTAGATCTTCGGGATCGGCAACCATCGCAGCAAGATTGCTGTTCGTAGCGCATCCGTAGTTGGGATGGTTGCTGGAGTTGTAATTGGCCTCAGTGGTTTTGGTCCAATTCGGGCAATTGGGCACGCTGGCCGTCGAGCGGGTCACGACTACCCTGGCAGTACCGGGCACTACATTGCCAGCGGTGACCGGTGCCGTTTCGCTTAGCAGCAAACCATGCTTGGCTGCGAGGTCACTCACCGCCTGCTTGGTTGCTGCATCGGGGTAGCTATCGCCAAAGTCCACGGCGATGCGATCACCAAATCGCAGTTTCATGGCCTCAAACCATTGTGCGATACGGTTTTGTTCGAACGATGAGAGTCCAGCGCTGCTGTCGACATTTACGTCGAGCGCATAGTTGTTGCGCTGAACCACCGGTTGGTTGGTCGAGTACATCGACGTATTCGAACCATTTGCGCCGCATCCGGCGAGCGTGAAGGCCAAAGTTGCTGTCAAGATTAGTTTTGCACGCATGTTCATGCTCCTCACGTCGCTCAATTGAAGCTGAAGCCGGGTGCTGACCCTGCTTCACCGGATTTGGATTTCTTGGCCTGCTTGGTGCTGATCGCCGGAGCGGCTTCGCTTACGGTGCCGAACTCCGGGCCCTTCACATTGTCGGGCGCAACAGTCGGCATCGGGCGTTCAGCAGATCCGGTCAAATTCGACGCGGTCTTGTTGAGCAGGATGCGCTCCAGATCAGTCGGAGTATTGTAACCGTCGGTCGGCAGCTTGATTTCTGATTCCGAGACCGGCTTCACCAGATAGGGCGTAACGACGATGACCAGTTCGGTCTCGTTGCGCTTCCAGCCATTTGACTTGAATAGGGCACCGAGAACCGGAACATCGCCCAGGCCCGGATATTTATCGACCGAGGTGTTCGCCGAGTTTGAGAGCAGCCCGGCAATCATAAAGCTCTGGCCAGAACCCAGTTCGACCGTTGTTTCTGCCATACGTGTGGTGATCGCCGGTATTTCGGTTCCCGCGATCCGAACAGCACCCTGCGATGAGATATCCGAGACTTCCGGACGGACCCGCAGGAGGATGCGACCGTCAGACTGGACCGTTGGGGTGTAGCGAAGGCTGACACCAAAATCGCGGAACTGCACGGTGGTCGCGCCAAAATTGTCCGCCACCGGTATCGGAAACTGCCCGCCAGCCAGAAATTCTGCGGATTCACCAGAGATAGTGGTGAGATTAGGTTGAGCAAGCGTGGTCGAAAGACCGGCGCGCTCGGCAATGTCAAACGCAGCTGCGACATCGATACCGAACAATTTGCCCGCGAGGTTCAGCACATTGCTTCCAACCGGGTTATTGAAGGTATATTGCGTACCGCCGGTGATGAACTGACCGGTAGCCGGATTGAACGGCAATGAGATCGATCCTGCGGGAAGGCCATACAGCGACGACGCATCCAGGCGCGGAAAGGCGCTGGTGTTGAGATCGCCAATGGTACCCACATTGCGACCGCGACCGACGCCAAAGACAAGGCCATTGCCGTCATTGTCGCGAGTTGTGAAATTTGATGCAATTTCCTTGGCCAGCGAACGGCTGACTTCCGCAATCCGGACCTGCAGATTGACCTGCATTGGAACGGCGGTCTTCAGTCGACTGACGACTTTTGTCGCATCGCCAACAAACGCCTGAACCAGTGTTTCAGCTTCCTGCACATCTTCAGGTTGGGCAACGGTGCCGGTAAGCAGTACCACACCGTTCATGGTCGAAACCTTGATGTCGGCTTCGGGCATTGCGAGCAGCAGCATCTGGTCAACCGAGTCGAGATTGTTACCTACGCGGATCGTTGCTGAATAGATCGTCCGTCCCGCAGCATCTGTTGCATACACGGTCGTTTCGCCTTGCCCTTTACCCAGGATATAAAGCTGCCGGGGGCTGCGGACATCGACATCGGCGATCGTCGGGTTAGAAACAACAACGTCGGATACCGAAGAGCCAAGATTGATCTGCTCGCCACGTCCGACCGACAGAACGATCACGCGGCCGCCGGTTTTGGATGCAGCAGGGTCTGCTTTTGCAGGAGCCGCGCTGGCGACGGTGGAAATGGAGGCGGCGAAGATAATCGCTGCAGCACCGGATTTCATGAGTGATTTGATGGTCATTTTATTACCTCCGGTCCACATTGACTTCTTCGACAGCACCGGCGCGAGAGACGCGGACGACGCTGCCACGGCGAACCTGTTCGATCTGTTTTTCAACCTTCACGGCTTCTGCTGCAATCTGCACGGGCGTGATTGCGGGAAGGCTGCTGCGCTGGAAACGTGAGACATCGCCGCCGGTTGCATAGGTGCTCGGGCCTGCAGTCGGTTGCTTCTGAACCGAGGCGAGGAACTTTTCTTCTTCCTCAGCAGTTGCGCCCTTGGGCAATTTCACATCGCCTGATGCCAGCGCCATTTCGAGCTCGGCTGCGTTGTCGGCGAGCGAACGGAGCGAGAGACTGATCGTACCGATCGTCTGCGCCACGGCGATTTTTTCTGCAATGCGCGGCGTCACTTCGATGGTCACCAACTTGTACTTCGAAGGAATGCTATTGCCTTTTTCATCGACGCTTGGCGTCGAGCGCTGATCAGTTGCCAGGACTCGAAGGTTGCGGATGATGGTTTCCGAAACTTTCAAGGGCTGACCTGTGCCTGCGCCGCTGACATTTTGTGTCAGGACAAGATCGACACGGTCGCCCGGGAAGACAAAGCCTGAAACACCAGTGAGTGTAGAGACTGGGACCGATACCGCACGCATGCCGGGTCCGAGTGCCGCAGCAAGGAAACCACGATCGCCAGGTGCGACAAGCGAACCTTGGGTAATCGGCTGTCCGGCTGTAATCGGATTGCGCACAACCGTGCCGACCAATGTGGTCGTCTGGTCAGGCTCGCCATCCTTCTTGATGAAATAGGCTTCCTCGATCAGCTCTTCCGGCCACGGCTGATAGCGAATGCTGTCTGCAGTCAGAATTGTTCCAACCGGCAATGCCCGTGTTGCAACGATGACCTTTGGGCCAGTGGCGACGGGTTTTTGCGCAACCGCTTGGGGTGCGCCTCCGCCCGAGAACATGCTGCGCGCCATAAACGCGGTGACTGCGGCTATCAGCAGCGCGCAGACCAGCAAGATTACTTTTTTCCTATCCATGACGAACAAGCTCCTGAACGGTCCCCTGAATGAGACAGCTAATCACCTAAAATGGTTAAAAAAACGTTCACCGGCGCACCAAAGGCCGGCGAGCGAAATTGCGACGCCATATGGAATGCGGACGTGACCGCTTCCTTTTCGTATCTTGTGAACGATGAAGAAAATTATGGTTACCAGCGCACCGAGCAAACTGGCATTGAAAACAAATTTGATGACGACCAGAGGCGGAAACCATAGGGCGACTGCCGCGAACAATTTCACGTCGCCACCACCCATCATGCCGAAGTAGAAAAACAGCGCGAAGAACAGGAAAGTCGCGATTCCTGCGCCGAGATAATAGCCAACTTCAGGCCAGGTAAATGTCCCCGTCGCGAGCCAATAAAGAGGTGCGGCGAGCGCAATTGACGCTGTCACCCAATTGTAAATGAGGCGGTGCCGAATGTCGGAATAGATCGACACCAGCAGGCCGATTGCCAAGCCGCCAAGCAGCGCGTAAGCGAAAAAATTCTGGTCCATATTGCCGCACTGTTAACCATCAGAACTTTCTAAAAGGTAACCATGCCTGAAGCCCAAACGGAAACGATACGGCGTGCCATCCCGAGTTACGCGCACGAAGGATTCTGGACTGCGCCGGATGGCTGGCGGATTCGGCGGATAGATTGGGCCGCGCTAAACGATGATGGTGAAGGCTTATCCGAACCGCGCGGATCGATGCTTTTTCTACCCGGTCGGGGCGACCATTATGAGAAATATCTTGAAACGCTGGACCATTTTGCCCGTTCAGGCTGGCAGGTAACGGCGATTGACTGGCGCGGGCAGGGCGGTTCAGGTCGACTGCTGGGGGATCCGCATATCGGCCATGTCGATGATTTTTCGACCTGGGTTTCGGACTTGGGTGCGTTTTGGCGCGAATGGAAAGCCAAGGGGCCTGGGCCGCATATAGTGGTTGCCCATAGCATGGGCGGGCATTTGGTCATGCGTTCGTTATGCGAAAAGGCAATCGATCCGGATGCGGTCGCTTTATCGGCACCCATGTTGGGTATCCAGACGATGGGGCTGCCTTATGCGATGCATCACGCGGTTGCCAAACTGCTCCGCGCCCTTGGCAATCCCGAAAGGGCCGCTTGGAAGGAGGGTGAGAAGCCCGGCTCACCACTTAATGCGCGCGCCAAGATACTGACACATGATTCGCAACGTTATGCGGACGAACTTTATTGGTGGCATAAACGACCGGAGGTGCGACTTGGGCCCCCGAGCTGGCATTGGGTCGAACGGGCAATTGCTTCAACGCGTCAGTTGAATGCGCCTGGAGTCATGGAAGGGGTGACCGTACCTATCTTACTGTTAGCGACAACTGCCGATCATCTTGTCGATACCAAAAGGGTCATTCGCGATGCAAAAAGGCTACCGAATAGCGAGTTGGTCTTGTTTGGTAATGAGGCTGCGCATGAACTTTTGCGCGAAGCCGACCCTGTCCGCGACAAATGCATCGCCGCCATCGAAAACTTTCTCGATCGCAATGTACCCAAACCATGAGCCGTTTTGATATTGCCGTTGTTGGCGCAGGAATGGCAGGCGCGAGCCTTGCCGCCGAGATTGGAGCTGCGAAATCAGTTTTGCTGCTCGAGGCAGAGGAATATCCCGGTTATCATTCAACGGGCCGCTCGGCGGCGTTCTGGAGCGAAACCTATGGTGGGCCGGCTATCCAGCCGCTGACAACAGCTTCGTTCCAGTTCCTCTCAACCCCTCCTGCTGAGTTTTCCGACCGTGGATTTTTGGCCCCGCGCGGGGCCCTGCATATCGGGACGCCAGATTGCCATTCAAACGCTGAGGACATGCAGGCAGATTTTGCTGCGAGCTCGGTCGCCCTCGAGAAACTATCCGCCAATCAGATCGAGCGACATCTTACGGGGCGCAGGGACGGCTGGGACGTCGCCTTGTGGGAGCCTGATTGTTGTGACATCGATGTTGCAGCCTTGCATCAGGCATATCTTGGGGCAGCCAGACGGCTTGGTTGTGAAATTCAATGCAGGGCTCCTGTAAGCGCACTGGCCTTTGTCGATGGCTATTGGTCAATCGAGACCGCTGCTGGTCAGTTTGAGGCCGAAATAGTGGTCAATGCGGCCGGTGCATGGGCAGATTCAATTGCGGAACTTGCGAGCATCCGGAGATTGGCCATCCAACCCTATCGACGCACCGTCGTGCAAATTGAAATTGCTCCTGCCGCACCTGCCGATTTGCCACTCGTCGTCGGACTGGATGGCAGTTTCTACTTTAAACCCGATGCGGGTGGGCGGTTGTGGGTAAGCCCGCATGATGAAATCGCGACACCGCCATGCGATGCCGCGCCCGAGGAGCTTGAAGTCGCAATCGCGCTCGATCGCTTTGAACAAGTGGTCGACTGGAAAATCAAGCGGATAGAGCGCAAATGGGCCGGCTTGCGAAGCTTCGCACCAGACAGGAAGCCCGTTATCGGGCGCGATCCGCGAAACGAGCAATTCTTCTGGCTGGCTGGGCAAGGTGGTTTTGGTATCCAGACTGCACCTGCTGTTGCAAAACTTGCTGCAGCGCAAATCAATGAGGACGAAATTCCTCGCGCGATTGACCCAGCCCTATACTCGCCAGATAGATTCGGTTGATTTTACACGCCTTTGGCTTGCGCAAGACTCACAGGTTGATAGTCTAGCGTATCACGGCTCTGTGCAAAGGACGAACCATGGCTCACTATTTTGAAATCAAGCAGAACAAGGCTGGCGAATATGTCGCCTATTTCAAATATAACAGTGAAACGATTTTCTGGACCGAGGGCTATAAAAGCAAGGCTTCAGCCAAAAATGCCATCGAATCGATCCAGAAAAACGGACCGGGGGCTGAAACCCGCGAAGGTTGAAAATGGCTAGAGCGTTGCGGCTGCGGCAGCAGCATCGCTGGCTAGCCGGTCTGCCCGTTCATTTTCGGCATGGCCGTTATGGCCTTTGATCCACACCCATTCGACCTTGTGTCGGGCGACTGCTTCGATCAATTCGTGCCATAAATCGGCATTTCGAACGGGTTGTTTCGAGGCGTTTTTCCAACCATTACGTTGCCATCCCTCAACCCATTTTGTGATGCCGTCGAGGACATATTTGCTGTCGGTATGTAAAGTGACGGAGCAGGGTTCAATAAGCAGGTTGAGCGCCCTGATTGCCGCTGTCATTTCCATGCGGTTGTTGGTTGTGTCTGGCTCGCTGCCGGATATGTCCTTTTCGTGCTTGCCATAACGGACCACAGCACCCCAACCACCCGGTCCGGGATTGCCCTTGCAGGCACCGTCGGTGAAAATTTCTACCTTCTTCATGGCGCGTTTCCGAACAATTTACTGCTTTCTATGCTGCGATAGAAAACAAGCCGGTGATAAAAGGCCAGAGGGTCCTTGCGCGTCACCATCGCGTCGGCGGGCGTGTTAATCCAGTCAAATAGACGGGTGAGCAGGAATCGTAACGATGCCCCGCGTGCCAGCGAAGGGAAGGATTGTACTTCGGTTTCCTCAAGCTTGATAACTTCGCCATATCCAGCAAGCAAGGCTTCACCAATGTCAGCCAGATATTGACGCCCGTCGGTGGTAAAGCTCCATGCTGCATGGGTTACTGCTAGATCATACGCGCGGTAGTCGGTGCAGGCGAAGTAGAAATCGATCAAGCCTCCTACCTGATCACCCCGAAATAGCACATTGTCTGGAAAAAGGTCGGTATGAACCGCGCATTGGGGCAAATCTTTTGGCCAGTTCGCGGACAGCCAGTCGCATTCGCGTGCAATATCGTCGGCAAAGCCGGCTTGCAGCGCATCGGCGGCGACCTTATCGCACTGGTCGAAGAGCGGTCTCCAGCTTTTGTGACCCAAGGGGTTTGGCTTGATCTCGCCAAAATCACCGACCGCCTGATGCACTTTTGCCAAAGATTGACCGACCGCATGGGCTTGTGTTGGTGTCGGCTCTGAAACCGAAATGCCGGGGAGGAATTCGATGAGGCAGGATTTCTTGCCGCGAACATCCTGCAGCCACTGGCCTGTGCTATCATCGATAAAGCGCGGCACGGGGCAGCCAGCATTGTGAAGATGTGCCAGTAAATTGTGGAAATATGGCAGGTCCGCCGGATTTACGCGGTTTTCGTATAGCGTGAGGATGAAACGGGCTCGATCCGTTTCGAGAAGATAATTACTGTTTTCTACACCTTCGGCGATGCCTTTGAGCGAGACAAGCTTTCCCACGTCATAGCGCGCCAGCAATTCCGCTGCCGCCTCGGCGCTGACTTGTGTGTAAACTGCCATCAGGCCGGGTCGGCGGCTGCTGCGAGCTCGCGAGGTAGCTTGAAGGTGATGCTTTCTTCGGCGGTTACTACTTGGTCTTCGTGAACATCGAACCGTTCTGAAATTCGCGAGATAAACTGGCGTACCAGCACTTCCGGGGCTGAGGCACCCGCAGTTATCCCCAACGTTTTTACGCTGTCCAACCAGTCGAAATCGATTTCTTCTGCCCGCTGCACAAGCCGTGCTGGCGTACCTGCTCGCTCAGCGACCTCTACCAATCGAAGCGAATTAGAACTGTTCGGTGCGCCTATCACGATTACCAGATCGCAACGACGGGCAATTGCCTTGACCGCAGCCTGCCGGTTCGACGTTGCGTAACATATATCTTCGCCTTTGGGCCCGACTATTGCTGGGAAACGCCTTTGCAGCGTAGCAACGATTTCGGCCGTATCATCGACCGAAAGTGTGGTTTGCGTCAGGAACGCCAAATTCTCAGCGTCTGCGACCTCCACCTTTTCGGCGTCTTCCTCGGTTTCGACCAGCGTCATCGCTCCGGAAGCTACCTGACCGAAAGTTCCGATCACTTCGGGATGTCCCTTATGGCCGACAAAAAGAATATGGCGCCCCGCCTCGACCTGACGTTCGGCCTGGCGATGCACTTTAGAAACGAGCGGGCAAGTGGCGTCAAAATAGGCCAAACCCCTATTTTGTGCATCTGCTGGCACCGATTTCGGAACACCATGCGCAGAAAACACCACATGCGCATTGGCGGGAACTTCATCGAGTTCGTCAACGAAAATGGCGCCTTTTGCCCGTAAGCTGTCGACAACAAATTTATTGTGCACGATTTCGTGCCGCACATAGATCGGCGCGCCATGACGATCAAGCGCTTGCTCCACAATCTGGATGGCGCGATCCACGCCCGCGCAAAAGCCGCGCGGAGCAGCTAACAGGATATCGAGGCGGCGGCGATTTTCGTTTTGTTCAGTCATGTGCAATGTCATTTAGGTAATCCGGTGGCATTGGCCAAGGCCTTTCCCTTGTTGCACTGTATAGTGCTGCCAGATAAAGACGCACCGAACGCCGAAACGGCACAAGATTGAGGAAGCTATATCCATGAAAATCCTATTGCACGCAGCACCGCTCGCTCTGCTGGTTTTGGCAGGCTGTGCAAAGGATGGTGAGTTGGAGGTTAACTCGGGTGTAGGTGTCACGGCAACTCGCACCGGCTGCCCGACGGTGGCGGTGGCTGACGGTACCGGAGATATTACGCTGTTCGTGCAGGGCGCGCCGCAAAATGCGGATTCGGTCGATGTCGTTGCGTCGATCACCAAGGTCCGGCCGTCATGCAACAGCAGTGGCGCGAAAATCTATTCGGTCGCGGATTTCGAGGTTCAGGCCAGACGGAGTGATGCCCGCGGCGCGCGTTCAGTGACGCTCCCCTATTTTTCCACCGTGGTTCAGGGCGGGACTGCCGTCGTGGCGAAGCGGATCGGGCAGGTAACTGTGAATTTTGCCGATGGGCAGTATCGTGCGCAGGCAGCGGCTAAGGGTGCAGCCTACATCGATCCTGCTTCGGCCGCTTTGCCCCCGGAAATTGTGGAAAAAATAACGCGTAAGCGCAAGCCTGGCGATGTCGACGCAGCGCTTGATCCGATGGCCGATCCCGAAGTGCGTGCCGCAATCCAACGCGCCAGCTTCGAACTTCTCCTCGGCTTCCAACTAACCGAAGATCAGCTCCGATATAATGTGACCCGATAAGGGCGCGCCCGAAAGGGGCCGCCCCGGCCCCCTTTTTCTTTTCCGTGGCATGGACTAGGGGGCTGCAAGACCTACGCAGCCGCATCCCTATTTCAGGAAAAGACCCCAGTGACCCTCTTTGTCCAATTTGCCACCCATTTGAACCACGCGCTTGATGCGCTGGAAACCGCTGGAACCCTGCCTGGCGGTCTCGATCGTAAAGCCGTAACGGTTGAGCCGCCGCGCGATGCTTCGCATGGCGATCTGGCAACCAACGCCGCCATGGTGCTGGCAAAACCTGCGGGGACCAATCCGCGCGCTTTGGCTGAGGCGATTGCTGGAGAGTTGCGCAAGGTGCCGGGTGTCACGGGCGTCGAAATTGCTGGGCCCGGTTTTCTCAACCTGAAACTTGAGGCATCGGTCTGGCTGGCGGAACTGCAAGCTATCGCCGACCAAGGCGATGATTACGGGCGCTCAACGCTCGGCACGGGCAAGACGGTGAATGTCGAATATGTCTCGGCTAACCCGACAGGCCCGATGCACATGGGGCATTGCCGCGGCGCGGTGGTTGGCGATGCGTTGGCCAATTTGCTGCAATTTGCTGGCTATAAGGTGACCCGCGAATATTATGTCAACGATGCGGGCGGTCAAGTTGATGTGCTCGCGCGTTCGGCGCACCTGCGCTATCGCGAGGCTCTGGGTGAGGCCATTGGCGATATCCCCGAGGGGCTCTATCCCGGCGATTATCTGGTTCCGGTCGGGCAGAAACTTGCTGCGAAACATGGCGAAACATTCGTGGCTGCGCCCGAATCCGAATGGCTGATTCCTTTTCGGCAATTTACGGTTGCCATGATGATGGAGATGATCCGTTCGGACCTCGCATTGTTGGGTATTCATCACGATATCTTTGCTTCGGAAGCCGACGTGCAACGCGCGAAGAAACCTGAGGCCGCGGAGGCATTTCTGCGCGAACACGGGCTCGTTTACGACGGTGAGCTCGAACCGCCCAAGGGCGAACCCGATCCCGATTGGGAGCCTGTCACATTGCCTTTGTTCAAATCGACCGAGTTTGGCGACGACCAAGACCGCCCGATCCGCAAATCGGATGGCAGCTGGACTTATTTCGGTGCCGATATGGCCTATCACTTCCAGAAGGCGCAAAATGCCGACTGGCTGATCGACATCTGGGGTGCTGACCATGCAGGGACAGTCAAACGCATCAAGGCAGCGGTCGCAGCGCTGACCGAAGGCAAGGTGGAGTTCGACGTGAAGCTGGTGCAAATGGTGCGCCTGCTGCGCGGCGGCGAACCGATCAAAATGTCAAAGCGGGCAGGCAACTTCGTGACCTTGGCCGATGTCGTGCGTGAAGTCGGCAAGGATGTCGTGCGCTTCACGATGCTGACGCGCAAGGCCGATGCACAGATGGATTTTGACTTTGCCAAGGTCGTCGAGGCGTCGAAGGACAATCCGGTTTTCTATGTGCAATATGCCCACGCCCGTATCAGCTCGACGCTGCGCAAGGCTGAGGCTGAGGAGGGCTTCAAGCCGGGAGCAGAGCATCTCGACCTGCTTGGTGAAGAAGAGATGACACTGATCCGTGAATGCGCAAATCTGCCGCGAATCGTAGAGGCTGCGGCAAAGGCTGGCGAGCCGCATCGCATCGCTTTCTTCCTCGGCGATCTGGCTGCGGCCTTCCATGCTTATTGGAACCTCGGTAACGACCATCCGGACAAGCGCTTCATATTGGCACAATCCCCAGAATTGAGCAGTGCAAGGCTTTTCTTGGCAGATAAAGTCGGGCAGGTTATTCGAAACGGGCTGCGATTGATGGGTGTTGAAGCCGCAATGCAGATGTAACCCGGCATAGGTGACCAGAGGAATTAAATGCGATGACCGATAGCAATCGCGACGAAGATTTGGGCCTGGACGATCCCGATCGTCTGCCTTGGCTCGAGACCGCTGATGGTTATGAGTATGAGGAAAGCGCTTCCCCGCTGAAAGTTGCCGGTTTGGTGCTAGCTGGTCTTGCTCTGCTTGCTGCTATTGTGGGTGGTATTTACTGGATACAACGCAATCAGTCCGGCGGCACGTCGGGCAATGGCGAGCTGATTGCCGCGCAGGAGGGCGACTACAAGGTTGCGCCTGCCGATCGCGAAGGCAAGAATTTCGAAGGCGAAGGCGACGCTGCTTTCGCCGCCAGTGAAGGAAAGAAGGTCGAGGTATCGATCGATCCAGCCAAAGCTAAGGCAGCCGCTCAGGCGCCGCAACAGGCACCGGCTGCCGCACCCGTCAAGGCAGGCTCTGCTCCCGCAGGTTCGGGCTTTGTGCAGCTGGGCGCCTTCAGTGACTCCGCCAAGGCCGACCAGGCTTGGGCTGCGATGGGCAAGCGCTTCGGTTTCCTGTCTGGCCTCAATCGTCGCATCGCCGAAGGCGCTGCAGAGGGCGGACGCAAAGTTTATCGACTGCAAGCCGTCACCGCCAATCCGGCGGCGGCTCAGCAATTGTGCGCCAAGCTGAAGGCGGCCGGCGAGAATTGCATGGTGGTCAAGTAATCGCCGAAAGGCGGATTTGCCTTCATTGGGGGATGAAGGTATTTTCGGCCGTGGAGCGGGGCATCGCTCCACGGCCTATTTTTTGCCGGTTTTGCACAAGTTTCGCCGAATGACGACAGCGTCGAGCTTGTCAGTGAAGCCAAGCTGACCTAGCCTTTTTTCTGAGAGAATTTCGGAGTTCGGTCCAGTTATGAAACCTGTCATCTTCGGGCTGTCCGGCGAAGAACTGACCCCCGATGAACGCGCCTTATTTGCAGAAGTTAATCCTGTCGGATACACATTTTTCCGGCGCAACATTCGCGATCGGGAGCAATTGCGTGCGCTGACGGACTCATTGCGTTCGATTAACGGACGTGAGGATGTGCTGATTTTCATCGACCAGGAAGGTGGCCGGGTGATGCGGATGCAGCCGCCGACTTGGCCCGACTTTCCGCCTGGTTCGGCCTTTGATGCATTATACGACATTTCCGCCATGACCGCGATCGAAGCGGCACGGGTTAACGCCGAAGCGCTGGGGTTGGTGCTGAATCAAGTTGGCATAACCGTGAACTATTTGCCGGTGCTGGATGTCCGCGTGCCCGATCCCCCGCCCGCCATTGGTGACCGAGCGATGGGGTCTGATCCGATGCGCGTAGCAGCGCTTGGCCGCGCCGTGCTCGATGGCCTGCAGAAGGGTGGCGTGGCGGGCGTAATCAAGCATATGCCCGGGCATGGGCGCGCGCTGGTCGACAGCCATTTCGAACTGCC
Source organism: uncultured Sphingorhabdus sp. (assembly GCF_937872355.1). Classification (GTDB taxonomy): domain Bacteria; phylum Pseudomonadota; class Alphaproteobacteria; order Sphingomonadales; family Sphingomonadaceae; genus Sphingorhabdus_B. Next base: position 24,486 of record NZ_CALMSV010000166.1, read on the forward strand.
CCACGTACATGCGACGCGCGAGGAACTTGAACAGGACATCGCGCCGTTTCGTGCCCTTAATACAGCGACCATGGGGATGACCGCCCATCTGGTCTATGATGCCTGGGACGCTGAGCGCTGTGCCACTATGTCGCCAACAGTCATTCACGACATCATTCGAAGTGAAATCGGTTTTGACGGTTTGCTGATGAGCGATGATCTGGAGATGAAGGCGCTGAAAGGCGATGTGCCCACCCATGCGGTCGATTGCATCGCGGCAGGTTGCGATGTCGCGCTCAATTGCTGGGGGCGGTTCGACGAGATGGTTGCGATTGTGGAAAGGCTGCCGGATATTTCGAATGAGGCGCGTCGAAGGTTTGATGCAGCGACTGCGGCGCTTCCTTCCGTCACATTCGATCAGCAGCGGCTCGATTTTCTGCTTGCCAAGCGGGACGAACTGCTGGCCCTTGCTGAGCATTTGGCAGATGAAAAGGCGACCAAGGCTGCAACAGGTGCGTCATGGGCTTAGACGAAGACCTTGCATTTGACGCACCGGATGCGGTTTTGGCCGTTTCTGACGAGGGCGACGAGCGGCTAACCATCGAGATTGACGGCTGGGAAGGGCCGCTCGATTTGCTGCTCACGCTCGCACGCACACAGAAGGTCGATCTCCGGCAGATTTCGATTTTACAGCTGGTCGAGCAATATCTCGGGTTCATTGAAAACGCCCGCGCGTTGAAGCTGGAGCTTGCAGCTGATTATCTCGTGATGGCGGCATGGCTCGCTTATCTGAAATCGGCGCTCTTGTTGCCAAAGGATCCGGAGATCGATCCGTCGCCCGAAGAGTTAGCGCTACGCCTGCAGTTGCGCCTCGAGCGTTTGAACGCGATGCGGGAGAGCGGTGCGCGGCTGATGGCGCGCGACCGCATCGGGCGCGACATCTTTTTGCGCGGTACACCGGAAGGGTTGCGTGTTGTCCGCACGACGGCTTGGGACTGCAACTTTTTCGAACTGCTCTCCGCCTATGGGCAAATTCAGGCGCGCAACGCACCGGTAATGCACGTCGTCAAACGCCGCGCGGTCATGACGCTGGAAGAGGCGCTCGACCGCGTTTCGGCGATGCTCGGCCATGCGCTCGACTGGACCCAGTTGGAGGCATTTCTTCCGGCCGATGCGGAGCCCGCATTGCGTCGATCGGCGCTGGCGTCGAGTTTTCTGGCGATGCTCGAGCTGGCAAAGCAGGGCAGAGTGGAATTGCAGCAGGAAACCAGCTTTGCGCCGTTGATGGTCAAACGAAGTGCGGGGGCAGCGAAATGATGATCGAACATGATCCGGCCGTTCGGGCGGTGGAGGCAACATTGTTCGCTTCCGACGCGCCGATGACTGTCGACCAGATACGGGCTTATGTCGGCGAAGAAGTTGATGTTCCTGACGCGCTAGCCAAGCTGGAAGAGCATTATCAGGGGCGAGGTGTTGAACTGGTAAAGCGCGGCAAGACTTGGCATTTCCAGACCGCTGCAGACCTTGCGCATCTGCTGCGCCGGGAGCGTGAGGAAAGCCGCAAGCTGAGCCGCGCGGCGGTCGAAACGCTGGCTATCATCGCCTATCATGAGCCCGTCAGTCGGGCGGAGATTGAGGCAATCCGCGGTGTGCAGATTTCGAAGGGCACGCTCGACGTTTTAATGGAAGCGGGATGGGTGCGGCCGGCAGGCCGACGCGAAGTGCCAGGGCGGCCGCTGATTTACGCGACTACCGGGGAATTTCTGACACATTTTGGACTCGCATCGCGGCGGGATTTGCCGGGAATTGCCGACCTCAAAGCTGCGGGTTTGCTCGATCCGGTCGACCTTGCGCTAGAAGGTTTGCAAGGGCTGTCTGCAGTTGAAAGTGGAGATATGCCTGAAGGGGGCGACAGCGAACTGGAAATCGGTGACGAAAGCGCCTAAATCCTTTTGGCAACGAAGCTGCAGCGCGCGCAGCGATTGGGGAAGTCCCCGCACGAGGAGTTTGGAAAATGGGTAGTTTCAGCATCTGGCATTGGCTGGTCGTCGGCATCATCATCCTGCTGCTGTTTGGCAAAGGCCGCTTTTCGGACATGATGGGCGACGTTGCCAAGGGCATCAAAAGCTTCAAAAAGGGCATGGCCGAAGACGATGAAGCCAAGCCCGCTCCGCGTATCGACGCGGCCTCTGGAACGACCGTTGATGCAGAAAAGCAGGCCGACAAGGCCAGCTAATCCACTGATTTCGGGCTGAACCCGCATGTTTGATATCGCATCCGGCGAATTGCTTTTGGTCGCGCTGGTCGCCTTGCTGGTGATCGGGCCGAAAGACCTGCCGCGCGTATTGCGTTATGTCGGCCAATGGGTGGGCAAGGCACGGCGCATGGCTGCGCATTTCCGCAGTGGCATTGATGAAATGGTGCGCCAGTCCGAACTGGAAGAGCTCGAGAAAAAGTGGGCGTCGGAGAATGAGCGGATCATGCGTGAGCACCCGCCTGTTCGCGAATATGATTCGCTGCCTCCGCCCGAAACAGATGCCAAACCCGCCGCAGCGGATTCGCCCAAGGCGGAGCCGCAATCATGAAGGACATCGACGACAGCAAGATGCCATTGCTCGATCATCTGATCGAGCTGCGCAACCGGCTGCTCTGGTGCGTCCTCGCGCTCGCCATTTCTTTCGGCATCTGTTTCTATTTTGCCGAAGCGATTTATGGCTGGCTGGTTCAGCCGCTCAAAAATGTCGGGCAAGACAAGCTGATCTATACAGACATTTTTGAGGCTTTCTTCGTCCAGGTAAAGGTCGCCCTTTTCGCCGCTATGATGGTCAGCTTCCCGGTATTGGCGACGCAGATCTGGCAGTTTGTAGCACCCGGACTCTATAAAAACGAGAAAAAGGCCTTTTTGCCGTTCCTGATGATGACCCCGGTTCTTTTTGCGCTCGGGGCCAGCCTTGCCTATTTTGGCGCCATGCCGGTTGCACTCAAATTCCTGCTTGGATTTGAGGGCGATGTCGGCGGGGTCACGCAAGAGGCGCTTCCCGGGGTAGGCAATTATCTCAATTTTTCGACGACGTTTATTTTCGGCTTTGGCGTTGCATTCCAGCTGCCGGTCTTGCTGATGCTGCTCGAAAGGGCGGGGATTGTAACGCGCGATCAGCTGAAAGCCGGTCGGCGCTACGCGATTGTTGGTGCCTTCGCGATCGCCGCTGTGCTGACTCCGCCGGACGTTGTGTCGCAGCTTTTGCTCGCGGTGCCGCTATGCTTGCTCTACGAGCTGGCGCTGGTTGCCATATGGTTTACCCAGCGCCGCCGCGATAAAGCGACCGAAACTGAGACTACGGCTGCCGAGGAGCCGGAAACGGTCTAAATCGCCTCGTCGCCGGCTTCGCCAACTGATTCGATGTCGCGACCCAGGCCCTTTACGGTGTTGCAGGCAGACAGCAGCAGGGTGGCTGCGATGAGTGAAGCGGCAATCAGTTTGCGCATGACTTTATCCTTTTTGTTGGCGTTCAGCCGACTCTGGAAATTGTAAGCTGAACGCCCGATGAGTCAAACGGCAATCAAAAGCTGAAACGAGCCGTCAATCGGAAATCCCGCCCGGAAAGCGGTACATAATCCTTGGTGAAGGAGGCCGCGCGGCGTGCCGTGACGTCGAACAGATTATTTGCTGACGCTATCAGCGCGATATTGCGATTGCGCCCGAATGGCCGCCAGCTTGCGGAAGCATTGACCAGCGTGAACCCTGCAGTTTCGGTTTCGAAGGCCGCATTGCGTCGTTGGTCATCAGTCCATTCGACTTCGCCTCGCAGGTCGAGACTGCCGCTTTGCAATTCCAGCCCGCCCAACAGGCGCAGCGGCGGGATACGGGGTACCGGTCCGCCGCCATTTGATATCGACGCGCGGGTGTAGTCGGCGACGCCATCAAGCACGACATCGAATCCACCGACATGGCCCAGCCTTGCCGAAACATCGGCTTCTACACCCCAGAAGCGGGCATCGCTCTGAAAATATTGGAAAACAGGGAGGTCGTCTTCCTCAGCTCCAGTTGCATCTTCATAGATGAAGCCGTCGAACCAGTTCGAATAGACCGTCAACGTCGCGTCAACATTAGTGCTGTCGTAGCGGGCATAAAGTTCGGCGTTCCACGCCTTTTCGCTGCGCAAGGTCGGGTCGCCAATTTCATAGGCCTGCGTGGCGATGTGCGGGCCATCCGAAAACAACTCTTCGACCGAAGGTGCGCGGCCCGTACGCGAGGCGTTGATGCCGATCTTGAGGTCGCCGACCAGATAGGCTGCGCCCAATGCCGCAGAGACGTTGTTGAAACTGCGATCAATGCCGAGTGTCTGCGCTTCCTGGCTCACCCGGTCATAACGCAGTGCGGCTTCCAGATGCACGCCGCCCAGATCGAATTCCTGCAGTGTGAACAGCCCCATTTGCCGCGTGCGGTTGGGCGGTACGAAGGCTTCGGCGCCGATCGCCTCAAAATCGCGTGACATATATTGGATGCCACTCGCGCCGCGCCAGCCATTGCGGTTGGCCTGGACGGCCTCGGCGCGGCCTTCAAAGCCCTGGCTCTTGAATATCGTACCGACCTCGTCACCTTCGAACTCAGTATGCTGGTAATCGGCATAGCCAGCGCGGAAGGTCAGCTTTTCAAGAAAGCCGCCGCCGGTTTCCACTTCGCCGCGAAGGTCGGCGCGATATTGGCGCAGGCCGATTGTAACAGCATCCTCGCCGCCTTCGGCCATCGAAACCTTTTTGCCAGCGCTCACGACTTCTTCGTGATGATGTCCGACGCCCGGACGACCCGGAATGCCGTATTTGGTGTCATAGATACTGAACGAAACGCCCAGATTGCCGCCTTCGTCGATGAAGGCCGTACCAAGGCCCGCGGTCCAGGTTTCGACAGCGCTGTTGGGAACGCGGCCGCGATTGTTCGCGGCTTCGCGCAGCTCCGCGGCTTCGTCGAGATGACCTTCGCTTTCCTCTTCATTTGCCAGATCGAGGACTTCAGCGCGTAAGTCGGGGGATAGCTGGAAGCCGCCGATACGCAAATCGTCACTCTTGCGATAGCTACCGTCGGCGTGAATGACGAATCGGTCAGCCAAGGGCACATCGACCGATGCTCCACCGGACCATTCATCCGCTGCGCTGCCATAGCCTGCCAGCGCATCGACATGGACGGCCTCTTCCGGAACGCCACGCGGAATGCGCTTGTCAATGGCATTGACTGCACCGCCCACCGCCTGACCACCGAATAAGAGAACGGCTGGGCCGCGCAGTACCTCAATCCGTTCGGTGGTAAGCGATTCTATGGTGACGGCATGGTCTGCAGAGGTATTTGAGGCATCGATATTGCCGATACCATCAGTCAAGACAGCAACCCGATTGCCCTGAAAGCCGCGCAATACGGGGCGCGATGAGCCTGGTGTAAAGCTGGTCGCCGAAACCCCGGGGAGCGAGAGCAGCGTATCACCAATCTGGCCACGCGATTGCTGCGCCAAATCTTCGCCAGACAGGGCAGAAGTACCCGCGAGCAGATCCAACCGCTCGAAATAGGGAGCAGTGACAACGATTTCGCCGGTACGGTGGAAATCGTCATCATTTGTATCCGTATCCGATTGCTCTTGCGCGAACGAGGATGAGGCGATCAGTGTGCATGCAAGTATCGAAGCAGCTGCGCTTTGACGGAGAAGCGTTTTCATATCATTCCCTATGGCCTTAGTTTCGGCGCCTGCTAGATGAAATGATATAGTATAACAATACCCAATCGAGCAGTTTCGACTAATGGCGTTTGGGTTGCGACGAATTGCCGCCAATCGGCAAAGCCCAGCTTTCATCGCCGCAAGTCGCCATCGCTTGCGTCTTGTTGCATCCGAAACTACCTGTGGGGACATGAAAACTATGCCATCGACATTGGACCTTATCGGCAACACCCCGCTCGTCCTGCTCAAGGGGCCGAGCGAGGAAACCGGCTGCGAGATTTACGGCAAGTGCGAATTCGCCAACCCCGGCGCCTCGGTAAAGGATCGGGCGGCTCTGTTCATCGTGCGCGATGCGGAAGAGCAGGGGATATTGCAGCCGGGCGGCACTATAGTTGAGGGCACGGCAGGCAATACCGGCATCGGCCTCGCGCTGGTCGGTAACGCTCTGGGATATAAGACGATCATCGTGATGCCCGAAACGCAGAGCCAGGAAAAAAAGGATACGCTGCGCGCTCTTGGTGCACAGTTAGTTCTCGTGCCGGCTGCGCCTTTTTCCAACCCAGGCCATTTCGTGCACACGTCACGGCGGATTGCGGAAGAAACCGATAACGCCATTTGGGCCAACCAGTTCGACAATATCGCCAACCGGCGGGCGCATATCGAAACAACCGCAGAGGAAATCTGGACGCAGATGAACGGTCGCGTCGATGGCTTTACCTGCGCGGCTGGTACAGGCGGGGCGGTCCCCGGGGCTGGGCTGGGACAGAAAACGAAAAACGAAACTATCACCATCGCGCTCAGCGACCCACACGGCGCCGCACTCTATAATTATTACGCGCATGGCGAGTTGCGCGCAGAGGGCAATTCGGTTGCGGAAGGCATCGGGCAGGGCCGCATCACAGCCAATCTCGACGGCGCGCCCATCGACACACAATTCCGCATTTCGGACGAAGACGGCCTTGCCTGGGTGCGTCGTCTGCTCGCCGAAGAAGGGCTCTGCCTCGGCCTGTCGTCGGGTATCAATGTCGCTGGAGCGATTGAGCTGGCTAGGCAGCTGGGGCCCGGACACAGGATCGCAACGATCCTGTGTGACACGGGCTTCCGCTATCTCTCTACACTCTACAATCCCGAGTGGATGCAATCCAAAGGATTGCCGCCAATGCCGTGGCAACTGGACAAAGCCGACTGATTGGGCTTTAATCGCCGGATGGCACGTCCGGCACAATCCGCTGTTCAGCGCATTCAGGTAGGCCTTTTGGGTTTGCTGACCGTTTTGCTGTTCGTTTCGATCGCCAACATGATCCTCGACCGGGCGGATAGTGGCCTGCAAACGCAACCTGCTTCCACGGCGGCCGGCTCGCAGGCAGAGCCCCAGCCTAAGGATGAGCCGCTGGCCGAACTGGGCGTCACGCCATCGGTCGGTGCGGAAACAACACCCAAGACCCAACAGCCGGTTACGAACTGAAGCGATGATCGCTCGTTACCGTCGCCTGTGGGCGTTGTTGCTTGTCCTGTTGCTTGGCGCCGCAGCTTTGTGGTTTTGGCAGAACCGCAAAGCGGAGCCCACTGAAAGCGCGCCGCTGGTGCTCATTTCCAGTATTGATTTGCGCTGGGGTGAAGCCGAATTTGGTGCGCTGGCCAAAGGCGAGATCGAACCGGATCCGCTTTACAAACGGTTGGAAGAAACCCGCCAGGTCATCGCAGCGGACAATGTTGCAAAGTTGCAGGCTTCAAAGGCCAGGGTCGCCCTGCTGATACAACCACGGGCCTTTGCCCCGGATGAGCTGGTTCGCCTGGACCATTGGGTGCGGGCAGGGGGGCGGCTGTTGTTCTTCGCAGATCCTGCGCTGCAATGGCCAAGTGATTTGCCGATAGGTGACCCTGCGCGCCCGCTCTTCCCCTCTATGCATTCGCCGCTCTTCAATCATTGGGGGATCGAACTGGCCCTACCGGTCGACGCTGAAGCCAGCACCGCCGAAGCACAAATTGATATCGGGCAATTTGGCATCCGGACGCTGTCAGCCGGGCAATGGCAAAGCCTCGCGGCCGGAAAAGGCAGAGATGGACATTGCCGGATTGCAACCGAAGCGCTGGTTGCTGAATGCCGGCCGGGCAAGGGGCAAGTCATACTCATTGCAGACGCTGACTTGCTTCATTCGTCCATGTGGCAATCTGCGCTCCCCGGCTCGGACAGTTCGTCGAATATCGACTGGGTTGAACAGCTTGTTGCGCGACTCGTACAGGGGCGTCGGCTCGTGGGACAACATGGGGAAATTCTGGAATGACGCTGGGACAGCTTGTCGATGGAAAGGATAAAAATATATAATACAATGAATTAGGATGAAGGCAGTGGCTAGGGTAATTAGCAATGATGCAAGCTCCCTTCACCTGTGGAAAAGAAAATTGTATAATAAATACAGATATATAATCTGTAATTCGGATTCATTCCCATAGAATCCCTCTTTTCACCCACGAATTCCCTTGATATGGAGTGTCCGTATCGGGGTGAAATCCAATTTGTTGCGTTCCAGAGAACGTCAACGCGAAGGCGTTGCGCTTTAGCGGATGAGGGATTGCGCCCGAAGGGAAGGGGTAATTCTGGGCTGTGTCCGCATTTGTTGTCTATGCCGGTTCCGGACTGTCGACGATCGATGCCAAAGGGCGCGTAACCATCCCTGCCGAACTTCGTGACACCGTTGCTGAATCTTCGGGCGAGAACATTGTCTGCATCTCGCGCCATCCCAATCTTCCCTGCCTGATCGGCTATGGCCGTGCCGAGCGCCAGAAACTGCGCGCCGATATCGAGGCGCAATGGCAGGCAGCTGTTCAGCGTGGCGGCGAATTTGACCGCGAAAGTGCAGGCGTTGTTGCCTCCTCCATCTTCGAGACCGCTTTCGAAAATAGCGGCCGTTTCGTGCTTCAGCCGATGCTTCGCCATTTTGGCAAACTGGGCGAGAAAGCATTCTTCTTTGGTGCAACCACGCATTTCATGTTGTGGAACCCTGATGTGTTCCTCGATTCCGCTCCGCCCGCCTTCGCGCATGTCCGCGAAGAGCTCGAATATTGGCTGGGCGAACATGGGAGGCGCGGCAGATGACGCAGCCTTCCCCCCATATTCCAGTCCTTCTGGATGAAGTAATTCACGCTCTGGCCATCACCCCTGGTTCAGATGTTGTGGATGGCACCTTTGGTGCTGGTGGTTACAGCCGGGCTATCCTGGCTGCAGGTGCGCGCGTTCATGCTTTTGATCGCGATCCCGATGCCGCCGCGGCGGGTGCTGACCTTGCAGAGCGGAGTGGCGGTGCCTTGCGCTTCCACTCCGCCTGCTTTTCAGAAATGGACAAGAGGCTGGCCGAATTCGGCGTCGAGCAGGTTGACGCTGTGGTCCTTGATATCGGCGTCTCCTCGATGCAGATTGATCAGGCTGAGCGCGGCTTTTCCTTCCAGAAAGACGGCCCGCTCGACATGCGGATGAGCCAGTCCGGCGAAACCGCAGCGGATTTCGTTAACACTGCGGAAGAAGCCGACATTGCCAATGTCATTTACCTTTATGGAGAAGAGCCCAAGTCGCGCCGCATCGCGCGGGCCATCGTTGCTGCCCGACCCATCAACACGACCACCAAACTGGCCGATGTGGTTCGCAAGGCACTAGGTCATCGCGTCGGCGCGCCCAAGGATCCGGCCACCCGCACCTTTCAGGCGCTCCGCATCCACATCAATCATGAACTCGATGAGCTCAACGCAGGCCTGGAAGCTGCTGAACGGATATTAAAGCCGGGCGGCCGACTGGCTGTCGTCAGTTTCCACAGTCTCGAAGACCGGATTGTGAAGCAATTCTTCCGCGAGCGCAGCGGTTCGATGGCTGCAGGGTCGCGCCATATGCCGGTGGTCAAGGCCAGTCGCGTTGCAACCTTTGAAAAACCGGCCAAGGCCGTGCGCCCCGGCGCGCGTGAGATAGAAGCTAATCCGCGTGCCCGTTCCTCTACCTTGCGGTCAGCCGTTCGTACCGATGCCCTGGCATGGTCACAGCAGGAGCTGGCGGCATGACCCTTGCGATGAAACGTCTGAAGAATCTCGGTTGGCTGGCGCTGGTATTCATGATCGCGGTGCTCCTGTACCCGCTTTCGCTCAACGTCGCCGCGCTGCACAGTGACTTGTCACGCATCGACCGCGACATTCTGGAAACCAAGCAGGAAATAAATTTCCTGCAGGCCGAAATCCGCACCCGTGCCAGCGTTGCGCAACTCGAAGAGTGGAACCAACTGCTCTATGGCTATGAACCGCCGCGCGCCGACCAGTTCATCGACGGGGAGCGTGGTCTTGCCAGCCTCAGTGGGTCCGAACCGCTGGTAAAGCCGGTCCTCGTAGCGGTCGACATGCCTGCTGGAGACATTGGCGGGGGCGGAGCCGCTGCCTCATCGATTCTTGCCGATGCCAGCGCAGCTATTCGCTCGGTCGGTTCGGACGACAAGGAGGACGTTGAAGTACGGCTTCCTGCTGAAAAGCCGAGGGAAGCCAAGGGGAAGTCCGCCGAACCTGTATCTCGCACCGAACGCCTCGCGCGCATGGACGATACCCTCCTGTCGGATAACCTGATGCGTGAAATCCAGACCAAGTCGGAAAAGGAGCGCAAGCGGCAATGACCACCTTCGTCGTTCGGCCCCAAAGCCGCCATGCAATCAATGCGACGAGGGTTCATGCTGCCATTGCTTTCTGGCGGTTGCTCATATTGGTCGGGCTGTTTGCGATCTTCCTGCTGTTGATCGTTGGGCGTCTGGCAACGCTGGCGTTTTTCGAAGGCAGTCGTGCCTTTGGTGCAACGCCGGGCGAATTTGTGCCGGAACGTGGCGATATCGTCGACCGGAATGGCGCACCGCTGGCGCGGACAATCCAGGGCTATGCGATCTGGGTCAAACCCGCTAATCTGGTCAATGATCCCAAGGAATTGGCGGCTGGGCTGGCGCGTATCTTTCCTGATACACCCGAAGCTGAATTCTACGCGAAACTTACCGCCAAAGCCCCGGGATATCTGCGCAAACGTGCTTTGCCCGAGGAAGTCAGGGCAGTTCATGATCTCGGCGAAATCGCCATCGAATTCCCGCGCGAAAGCACGCGTCTTTACCCGCAACACGAACTGGGTGCGCATATTCTCGGCTTCGTGAGCCGTGACGGCAAGGGTGCGCTCGGTATGGAGCGCGTGATGGACAAGCATCTGCGCGCGCCAGAGACGCGCGGCAAACCCGTCGAATTGTCAATCGATGTGCGGGTGCAAGCCGCGCTTGAACTCGAACTCGCCCGCGGTATGGAAACAACCAATGCCAAGGGTGCAGCTGGCGTAATTCTGGATTCGCACACAGGTGAAGTGTTGGCGATGGCCAGCCTGCCGTCATTCAATCCCAACCGTCCGGTTTTCGCAAACATCCCCGATAATGGCGAGATCATCATTGATGGCCGCTATCCCATCAGCCGCCAGACCAATTTCGTCACCAACCGCGTGTTTGAGCTTGGGTCGACCTTTAAACCCTTGACGGTCGCTGCGGCGCTGGACGCCGGGACAGTTCGTGATTTGTCACTCCGCTATGACGCCACAGCACCGTTGGCGATCGGTGGCTTTAAAATACGCGACAGCCATCCTTCGGGTCGGTGGCTTAATGTTCCGGAAACACTGATCCACAGCTCCAACATTGTGACGGCGCGGATTGCCGATAATCTGGGCCAGCAACGAATGGAGCAGATGGCGCGGAATCTGGAATTTGATCGTCGTCCTTCGATCGAGTTGGCGGAGCGTTCGCGCCCGCTTTGGCCGACAAATTGGGGCCGGTTGACCACCATGACTGTCGGCTATGGTCATGGCATGTCGGTGACACCGTTGCACCTTGCCTCGGCTTATGGCGCCATGGTCAATGGGGGCATGTGGCACCCGGCAACACTCAAAAAATTCAAGCCGGGGCAAAAGCCGGTGAGTCGCCGTGTATTCAGCGCCGCGACCAGCGCACGTATGCGCCAACTGCTGCGTATGATCGTTGTCGATGGCACCGGCAAGAAGGCGGATGCCCCCGGATATCGCGTTGGCGGGAAAACAGGGTCTGCAGAAAAGCCCAATGCAGGAGGTTATGCACGGAATCTTGTGGTTTCGACCTTCGCGGCGGCTTTCCCGATGGATAATCCGCGTTATATCATCATCGCTATGGTAGACGAACCCAAAGGCTCGACCGAGACCTCTTTCCAGCGCACCGCCGGCTTCACCGCCGCGCCGATAGTGAAGCGCACGGTGGAGCGGATCGGCCCGCAACTCGGGATCATTCCCGATACCCATCGCGATGTTGACGTATCCGAACTGATGCCGCTCCTTTGGTCTCCCAAAGGGAGCACCTGATGCGCCTCGATAGTTTGATAGGTGAGCTGGCGGGCGATGCCGGCTCTTCGCGCGTAACCGGATTTGCCATCGATCACCGCAAGGTTGCGCCGGGCACGATTTTTGGCGCTTTCCAAGGCACTGCCTTTAACGGCGAAGACTTTATCCCGGCGGCAATCGAGGCCGGTGCAATTGCCTTTGTTGCGCGACCGGAGGCGAAGGTCGAAGGCGCTGTCCACATAGCCGATGCCAATCCCCGCAAAGCGTTTGCGGCGTTTGCGTCGCGTTTCTATGCGCCATTCCCTGCGCA
>NZ_CALMSV010000167.1 GCF_937872355.1 uncultured Sphingorhabdus sp.
GGATTGTGCCGCGCTCGACGTTCTTTTCGATAACGCCCCACAGTGAAGTGCGCTTGGTGTTCTCAACGATTTCCGTGACAACCTTGCCGCCCTTTTCGTGCATGGCGACAACGATTGCTTTGTTCTGGCGATAGTTGCCAACGCCGCGACCGCTCAATTCACCGCCAAAGAACGCCTCATCGACTTCCACAATTTCACCAGCGCCGCCGATAAAATCGTCACCGTCCAGCATCGCCATATATTTGCGGATTTCGTGGCACATGCGCCAAGCCGTTTTGTAGGTTACGCCGATCTGGCGCTCCACTTCCTTTGCTGCAACGCCGCTACGTGAAGTCGTGAACAGAAACATGACATGAAACCAATCGCGCAAGCTGGTGCGCGTCCGGTCAAAGGGCGTGTTGGCAGTCGGGTAAACCTGTGCACCGCACCATTCGCAAGCGTAAGAGCGACGGGCTTTAACGCGATAGAACTTGGCATCCTTGCCGCACTTCTCGCAAGCGTGACGCTCACCAAAGCGGATGCGCATTAGGTGGTCTAGGCAGCTATCCTCTGTGGGGAAGCGGTCTTGGAACTGGCGAAGGGTCGGGGCTTTCGTTTTCATGCAAACTGCATAGCAGAATGACTTACTTGTCGCAAGGGGATAATTACCAAGTTTAACCTAGCGATTAAATTTGTAACTTAGGGCCAATGACGGATGATGTTTTGGGGCTCCGGTCGAGGGCGTTCTTCGAGTGGCTGGCTGGCAGTGCCGATGTAGAAAAGCCCGGCAATCTGCTCATCGCCCTCGCACACGGCTTTGCGGACAACCGGGTCATAGCTGGCCCAGCCGGTAATCCAACTCGCAACAAATCCGTGCACATGTGCCGCATGTAGCAGGTTCATGCCAACAGCGCCGACGCTCAATTGCTGTTCCCACAGCGGTATTTTCGGGCTTTCCTGCGGGGCGTATAACAACAAGACCAATGTCGGCGCAAAATGGGCCGGCGCTATGGCAGCTTCAATCTGGGCTGGCCGTGCTTCCGGGTTGGACGAAACAAAAGCCGTTGCGAGCAGGGCCGCAAAGGCCTCCCGATCCTGAATTGCAACAAACCGCCAGGGAAATAGCTTGCCATGGTCAGGTGTGCGCATTGCAATCTGCAGTATCGCCTCAAGCTGCTTAGTGTCAGGCCCCGGGGCAATCATGTCGCGGGGTTTTCCCGAACGTCGCGAAGCGAGGTAGCCGGGCAGTGAAGAGAGGTCGTTGAACATCGATCCTTCGTTCACCGAAAAGCGGTAACAAGCGCAACAAAATTCTTCACAGGCGCAATTTTTCCGTTAGGTTGCCTGCCCAATGGCCCCCGGAGAGGGGCGAACAACACAAACGTAGGGAAGGTGGGTCTCGTGTCCGATTTGAAACCGATGGGTGCTTGGGGTGAAGGTGACTGGATTGCTGCAATCGCCGTCGTTGTTTTAGGCATATTTCTCGCTTTGGGCGCGAAAATCGCTATCCAGAAGCAACCGGAATTCGCAGGGCACCCGAAGGGGCTCTATATGCTGTTTTTCGCCGAAATGTGGGAGCGTTTCTCCTATTACGGCATGCGAGCATTGCTGATTTTCTATCTGACCAAGCATTGGCTTTTCAGCGATGGCAAAGCGAACTTGGTCTATGGGGCCTATACCAGCCTCGTATACATCACCCCAGTCCTCGGTGGCTACTTGGCTGACCGGTATCTTGGAAATCGCAAAGCGGTAACCTTCGGTGGCATTCTTATTGCAATCGGTCATTTGCTTATGACATTCGAAGGCGCTGGCGGGCAAAACGACCCGACAATCAATGTTTTCTGGGCCGCACTAGCATTCATTATTGTTGGCACAGGCTTCCTCAAAGCCAACATTTCGGTGATGGTCGGACAGCTTTACAAGTTGACCGATGTTCGCCGCGATGGCGCATATACGATTTTCTACATGGGCATCAACGTAGGTGCAGCGATCGGTACGATCTTGGTTGGCTACCTGGGAGAGACTATTGGCTGGGGCTACGGCTTTGGCCTTGCCGGCATTGGGATGTTAGCCGGGCTAGTTGTTTTCGTGATTGGCAAGGGCGCATTGATGGGTGCGGGCGAAGCTCCGGCGCCACTTTCAAAATCTCGCGAGATGTCATTATACGGTATCGGAATCGCGTCAGTGGCGGTTATCTGGGCGTTGGTCCAGTATCAGGATGTGATTCAAACTTTGCTGATCATTTCAGGCGTCGCATTGCTCGCATATGTGCTTTACGAGAGCTTTAAGCTGGAAAAGGAACCGCGTGAACGCATGTTCGCAATTCTGTTCCTGATTTCACTGAACCCGTTATTCTGGGGATTGTTCGAACAGGCTGGTGGTTCCATGAGCCTTTTTACCGACCGATTTGTTGATCGCAGCGGTACGCCGGCTTCCCTCTTCCAATCGATCAACCCGATAATCATCATTTTGATGGCACCAGTCATTGCGGTGATATGGCAGTGGTTAGGAACACGCGGAAAAGAGCCTTCGGCACCGGTCAAGTTTGCATTGGCGTTAGCGCAAATGGGGCTCGCCAATCTCGTGCTGGTTTGGGGTGCGCAGGCCTGGGGGATCGCAGTAATGACGCCTGTATTCCTGGTATTCGCTTATTACTTCTTTGCAACTACAGCGGAATTGTGCCTTTCGCCGGTCGGACTGTCGGCAATGAACCGGCTTGCTCCCAAATTCCTGGCTTCGCTTATCATGGGCGCTTGGTTCTATATGACCGCGGTCGGTAATTTCGTTGCAGGTAAAATCGGGGAAGCTACCGGCGGTCATGGCGGCGAAATGAGCAAAGCGAAGCTGCTGGAAGTGTATGAATTGTTCGGTTGGATTTCAATTGGTGCAGCGGTACTGGTCCTGCTGCTATCGCCCATCGTCAAACGCTGGATGCATTTGGACACACTGAAGGATGAAGCGCCTGTAGCAGAAAAGGCGGCCTGAGCATGACAGGACGCTTCCGTTGGCCGATCCTCGCCGCGCCGCTCGCCCTGATTGCTTGTTCGAACACGACCGAAGGGCCCAAAAGCGCTTCGGCGGCGGCACCTGCCGAAAAGCCGGCAAAGCTGAACAAGGATCCCTATCCGTCGACCTACAAGCCTTATCCGGGCATGGCGACGGCGATCCGCAACGTCACCATTTTCGATGGTGAAGGCGGGCGCATCGACAATGGCGTGGTGTTCTTTGCGGGCGACAAGATCCAGTCGGTCGGCGGGCCTGAAACACCGATACCGGCAGATATTGCTGTGTTTGATGGGGCGGGCAAATATGTGACGCCCGGCATCATCGATATCCACTCGCACCTTGGTGATTATCCGACGCCGTCGGTCGCTGCGCATGACGATGGCAACGAAGCGACCAGCCCAACCACACCCGAAGTCTGGGCGGAGCATAGCGTCTGGCCGCAGGATCCGGGCTTCAGCCGCGCGCTGGCTAATGGCGGCGTGACGTCGCTTCAGGTGCTTCCCGGATCGGCGAACCTGATGGGCGGCCGTTCGGTGGTCCTCAAAAATGTTTATGCCCGCACAGTTCAGGGAATGAAGTTTCCTGGTGCGCCCTATGGCCTGAAAATGGCGTGCGGTGAAAATCCGAAGCGGGTTTACGGCGCGAAGGGGCGCATGCCTTCGACCCGCATGGGCAATCTTGCGGTCAATCGCCAGACCTGGATCAAGGCGCAAGAATATAAGAAAAAGCGCGACAGCGGGAAGGAATATACCCGCGATATCGGCATGGAAACGCTTGCGGGCGTTTTGGATGGCGACATCAAGATCCAGAACCACTGCTATCGCGCTGACGAAATGGCCATCGTCCTCGATATGGCGAAGGAATTTGGCTATAAGGTATCAACCTTCCACCACGCAGTCGAAGCCTATAAAATCGGTGACCTGCTGAAAGAAAATGAGGTTTGCTCTGCAGTTTGGGCCGACTGGTGGGGCTTCAAAATGGAAGCCTATGACGCGATCCCCGAAAATGCAGGCATATTGCAAAATGCCGGGGCGTGCGTGATCATCCATTCGGATGATGAAAACCAGATCCAGCGTCTGAACCAGGAGGCAGCCAAGGCGCTGGCCAATGGTCGCCGCATGGGTTTCCAGATTTCGGATGCGACAGCGATCAGCTGGCTGACCTATAATCCCGCCAAGGCGCTGGGTATCGACAAGATGACAGGCAGCCTGAAACCCGGCAAAATGGCCGACCTTGTGCTGTGGAACGGTAACCCATTGTCGGTCTATTCGCGGCCAGACAAAGTGTGGGTCGATGGCGCGCTGTTGTTCGATGCCAGCGATGCAAAGCGCAGGCCAGTGAGCGACTTTGAGCTTGGCCAGCCCGGCGAAGGAGATGTGAAATGAAGCATCTTCTTCTAGCCGCAGCTGCCCTTGCTTCGCTTACTGCACCGGCGGTAGCCGAAACCATCGCCATAACCGGCGGCAAGCTTGTCGTCGGTGATGGCTCTGCCCCGATGGATGGCGGAACTGTCATCGTCCGTGATGGAACCATCGTCGCGGCGGGCAAAGGTTTAGCCGTTCCCGCTGGTGCGCGCACTATCGACGCGACGGGTAAATGGGTGACGCCGGGCGTTTTTGCCGGGTTCAGCCGCCTTGGCCTTTCAGAGGTTGATGCAGTCAACGGCACGAACGATAAGGGCGGCGGAAAGAGCGGCTTTTCGGCTGCCATCGATGTTGCACCTGCAATCGATCCGTTCCGTTCCCCCATCGCCGTCAATCGCAGCGCCGGGGTGACCCGCGCCGTGGTCGCCCCCGAGGGAGGCGACCGGATATTTGCGGGACAGGGCGCGATTGCCGATCTTGGCGCCGATACCGATCCGGTCACGCGGGCGAGGGCATTCCAGTTTGTTGAATTTGGTGAGGCTGGGGCAGAGGCTTCCGGTGGAAGCCGGTCAGGCAATCATCTGCACTTCCGCGCCATGCTGCGCGAAGCACAGGATCATGCTGCGGGCGGCGATGCCTTTGACGACGATCTGCTGAAGAAGGAAGACGCCCGTGTTTTGCAAGCGGTGCTCCGCGGCGAACAACGTTTGCTGATCCATGTCGAGGGGGCGAACGATATTCTCCGCCTGCTTGAACTCAAACGGGAATTTCCGGCGATCAAGATGGTCTTCGTTGGTGCCAGCGAAGGCTGGCGGGTGGCTTCGCAGCTTGCCCAGGCTGGCGTGCCGGTCATCGCTTCGGCGCTCAACGATCTGCCAGCGACGTTTGAAATGCTGGGAGCCACCCAGTCCAATATCGGTCGTATGAAAGATGCTGGCGTCAAGGTGGCGATCGGGATGATCAACGACCGGGATTCGCACCAGTTGCGCTACACCACCCAATATGCAGGAAATCTTGTCAGCCTGCAGCGCGTTCCGCGCGCAAGCGGCCTGACCTGGGATGAGGCCTTCGCTGCTATCAGCTCTGCCCCCGCCGAGATCCTTGGCGTAGGTGATCGTCTGGGCAGCCTCAAAGCTGGCAAAGCGGGTGATGTAGTGGTTTGGGATGGCGATCCGCTCGAACTGACCAGCGCGCCGACGCATGTTCTGATTGACGGCATAGAGCAGCCGCTGAGCAACCGGCAGGACCGGTTGCGTGACCGCTATCGCACTCCCCAGGCAGGCGCGCTT
>NZ_CALMSV010000168.1 GCF_937872355.1 uncultured Sphingorhabdus sp.
CACACCGCCCGCGCCGGTCTGAAAGCCACAACCGAGCGGGCCGAGCAGTTCGAGCGGGGCAGCCGTATCGCCAACCTTCACAACATTCCGTGCGCGGGTGATGGCGTGGCTTGCGAAAGAAGACTGTCCGAAAAAATGGGATCCGATGCGCTCATCACCCGAGCAACAGGCTGTGGAACCGTCCTCGAGCCGCATGCCCGCATAGTTCAGCGGAACAAAGCTGCGGCAATAGCTGGGCAAGCCTTCGTCGCAACGCGGGCAATCGCCGCAGCTTGAAAAGCCGATCACGACCTTGTCGCCAACCGCGAGGCCAGTAACGCCTTCGCCCAACGCTTCGATTATGCCCGAACCTTCATGGCCCAGCACGGCGGGCAGGGTGTAAGGGGCGAACTGGTCGCGGAAGATCAGGTCGGTATGGCACAGGCCCACCCCCGCAATCTTGACCAGCACTTCGCCCGCGCGCGGTGCTTCGACACTGACCGGCTCGATCGAGAAGTCACCCTTGGGAATGCGGGCAACCGCCGCCACTGCCTCTATCATATTCAACTTCTCCTTTTGCCGCGTTCGGCCTTCTCACATCTCGCCAAAGTCGGCCTTCGATGCACCGCATTGCGGGCAGAACCAGTCATCGGGAATATCTTCCCAGCGCGTGCCGGGAGGAATACCGTCTTCGGGTAATCCCAACGCCTCGTCATAGCGAAAGCCGCACTTGCCGCAGCAATGAACCGCATATTCCGGCTCGCTCATGCTTTTTCAACCTCGAAACGGATCGGCACCGATTTGGGCCCGCAGACAAATTCCGATTCCGCCATGCGAGGTTCGCCGGTGAGCTCGACCGATTTCAGGCGCGGAATGATTTCCTTCCACAGCGCAATCATCTCCATCCGCGCGAGGTGGATGCCAAGGCAGGTGTGTCCGCCAAAGCCGAAACCGACATGGCGGTTGGGTGAGCGGCGGTGATCAAAGGTAAAGGGATCCGGAAAGGCGTCTTCATCGCGGTTCGCAGAGAGGTACGACAGATAAACGAGATCGCCTTTCCGGATGGTCCGTCCCTTGATTTCATAATCCTGTGTGGCGGAACGGACGAACTGCTGCACCGGGCTGGCCCAGCGGATCGTTTCCTCGACAAAGCCGGGGATCAGATCGGGATTGGCTTTCAATTCGGCCAATATGTCGGGGCGCATCGCCAACTGCCACATGCCATGGCCGGTGGTGGCCGCAGTGGTGTCATGCCCTGCGGTCGACGCGATGACGAAGTAGGAAATCAGCGCGCGATGCTCCATTGGCCCACCGTCAATCTTGCCATTGGCAATAACCGAGGCGAGATCGTGCCGTGGACATTTTTGGCGGTCGGCAATGATCGGTGTGTAATATTTCTCGAATTCCTCGAAAACGATGCCCCAGGTGCGGGTGATTTCCTGCGGGTCGGTCAGGTCGGAACCGGGCCGCTTCAGATCGGGGTCGGCATAGGTGAACAGCCATTGCGTCAGTTCGAGCATCTTCGCATGGTCAGGTTCGGGAACGCCGATCAGGTCGAGGACAACTTTCAAAGGATAGAGAAACGCAATTTCGTCCGCAAAATCGCATTCGGGGGCGAGGCTGACCAGCTTGTCCGCATAGATTTTCGCAGTCGCCTCAACCGCGGGAAGCGCCGCTTTTATCCCGTCGAGCGAAAACGCGCCCGAACAAACCGCACGATATTTCTGGTGCTCGGGCGGATCCAGCTGAACAAGCGAGCGGAAGATGTTCGACTGTCCGCCGGTA
>NZ_CALMSV010000169.1 GCF_937872355.1 uncultured Sphingorhabdus sp.
GGGGTCGCCTGACCCCGGCAGTTACGGGTTCGGCAAGGAACCGGATCCGCGTGGCTGCAACCAGCCGTGATGCGGCGCTCCGCGCCAGCTATCGCAAGCTGCAGGAAAGCCTGATTGCTCCAGAAACCGCCGCTGAAGAGCATGCGGCTGAACTGGCCCAGGGGCCCGAAGCCGCGCTGGGTGACGATCCGATCGGCATGATGGAGCACACGCCCGAAACCGTTGAGGATTTCGAAGGCGACAGCGAGGCGTAATAGCCACTCGTCAAAGAAAACAAAAGCCCGCCGGAAGCAATTTCGGCGGGCTTTTTGTTGGATTATCGTCGCATGGCCAAGCTAGATATCGCGCTCTTTCTCCGCCGCGATCTCGGCTTCTAGCGCCTCATATTGAATGCATGCCTCGCGATCGCCATCGGCGCAATCCTCGCGCGCTTCGTCACGCTTGCGCGCCAGCTTGCCCAGCCGCTCTTCCTGTTTACGCATTTCCCGTCCGCGCTTCTCATCGGTTTCGGACTGGCTGGTGGTCATCACATCGGCGGTTTTGGAGACTACCTTGATAGGTGCGGTGACCACATCGCCCACCACCGATGCCACACAGCCCGGCAAGAATAAAACCAAGGGTAGAACAATATAGAGGCGCATGTGAAATCTCCAGAGAGTGGGCTGAATAGCGCAGGCTGACTGTCCTGTCGCTGAACAATAGAAACTTTGACATCTGCTTTCGGAAGAATCGTGATATTCTTTTCCGGTCGCATTTTGTGTGACGGGAGAGGAGGATTTCATGAGCAATATTCAACGGGGGATTGCCGAGTTTATCGGCACATTCTGGCTGGTTCTGGGCGGCTGCGGCAGCGCAGTGATTTCGGCAGCTTTTCCCGAGGTCGGAATTGGCCTTTTGGGCGTGTCGCTCGCTTTCGGGCTGACCGTGGTCACCATGGCCTTTGCCATTGGTCATATTTCGGGCTGCCACCTCAACCCGGCGGTCACCTTCGGGCTTTGGGCAGGCGGGCGCTTCGATGGCAAGGACATACCGCTATATGTCATTTCGCAAACATTGGGCGCGATCGCCGCTGCCTTCACGCTTTATGTGATCGCAACGGGCAAGGCAGACTATTCACTCGCGACGAACGGCCTCGCGGCCAACGGGGTAGGTGCAGGTTCGCCGGGCGGCTATGCGATGATGAGCGGCTTTCTGGTTGAGCTGCTGCTGACCTTTTTCTTTCTGTTCGTAATCATGGGCGCGACCGATGCCAAGGCTCCTGCGGGCTTTGCCCCGCTCGCCATCGGCCTGATGCTGACGCTGATCCACCTGATTTCAATCCCGGTGACCAACACCTCGGTCAACCCGGCACGCAGTACTGGCCCGGCATTGGTCGTGGGCGGGTTGGCTTTGCAACAGCTCTGGCTGTTCTGGGTAGCGCCAATCCTTGGCGGGCTGCTTGGCGGCTTCGTGTATAAGGAACTGAACAAGACTGCGGCTTGAACGAAACTATCCGACGAGGCGCTGCGCCATCGCGCGCACCTCGTCGGCCATATCGGGCCGCGACAGTGCCACAGCCAGATTGGCCTCGATATAGCCTGTCTTCGACCCGCAGTCATACCGCGCGCCGTCAAAGGTGACGGCATGGAAAGGCTGGTTGCCTATCATCTGCGCCATCGCGTCGGTCAGCTGGATTTCACCGCCCGCACCCTTGCCCTGATGCTCGAGCACACGCATCACTTCGGGCTGCAGGATATAGCGGCCTGAAATTATAAGGTTCGACGGTGCCGCCTCGATTTTCGGCTTTTCGACGAGGCCTTTGACCTCGGTTAGCTTGCCTTGCGCGCTTCCTGGATCGATCACGCCATAGCTCGACACCTGTTCGCGCGGCACTTCGAGCACGCTCAGCAAATTACCGCCTACACGATTATATTCCGCCACCATCTGCGCCATGCAGCCAGGCGAGCCGTGCATGAACTCATCTGGCAGAAAAATTGCAAAGGGTTCGTCGCCCACAATGTCGCGGGCGCACCAAATGGCATGGCCCAGCCCCATCGGCTCCTGCTGGCGCACATAGGCGCAGTTGCCGGGCCCCAAGCGGGTCGGCTCCAGTACGGAAATATCCTTGCCGCGATCGGTCATCGTCCGTTCAAGCTCATAGGCGATGTCGAAATGGTCTTCGATCGCGCTCTTGCCGCGACCGGTGACGAAGATCATCTGCTCGATCCCGGCTTCCCGCGCTTCATCGACCGCATATTGGATCAGTGGGCGATCAACCACCGGCAGCATCTCTTTCGGGATCGCTTTGGTCGCAGGAAGGAAGCGGGTGCCGAGCCCTGCAACAGGGAAAACAGCCTTGCGAATGGGTTTGTGCGTCATGGCCTAAACCATAACAAAACATGGTTAAATGTCTATGACACCAGCTTTTCTGCAAAACCCTTTTTCAGCTTCGCGAGCTTGGGTGGAATTACGGCAAGGCAATA
Source organism: uncultured Sphingorhabdus sp. (assembly GCF_937872355.1). GTDB lineage: Bacteria > Pseudomonadota > Alphaproteobacteria > Sphingomonadales > Sphingomonadaceae > Sphingorhabdus_B. The sequence continues at coordinate 2,463 of NZ_CALMSV010000169.1, forward strand.
GGGATTACGCTGCCCTTCGCCGTCCCAATAATCCTGATGATAATCCTCCGCCGGATACCATGTCGCAGGCCCTTCGATCGTTGTGACGATGGGCGCTGGCCAATCGACCTGGGCGCGCACGATAGCTGCCTCTGCCTCGGCGCGTTGCTCGTCATCCAACGGGAAAATTGCCGAGCGGTACTGCGTTCCAATGTCGTTACCCTGCCTATTAAGCTGGGTTGGATCGTGCGTCGCAAAATGAATGTCGAGCAAGTCGGAATAGCCAATTACATCCGCGTCAAACCCAATGCGGATCGCCTCTGCATGGCCAGTCGTACCACTGCACACCGACTTGTAGTCCGGATTTTCGACGCTGCCGCCGATATAGCCGCTTTCCACCGACAGCACGCCATCCAGCTGCTTGAACACCGCCTCGGTGCACCAGAAACATCCGCCCGCAAAAATCGCCTCAGCCACTATTCGCTTCCTTTGCCAAACGTGCAGCCTCCTTCTTTTCCTCACGGCCGCGAACCACGAGCAGATACATGGCGGGCGTGACGATGCGCGACAAGAGGGTCGAGGAAATAAGTCCGCCGATCAGGACGATTGCTAGTGGGCCATAAAGATTGCCCCCGAACATGGCGAGCGGCAGCAGGCCACCGATTGCAGTAACCGAAGTTAAGAGCACCGGCAGAAAGCGCACTTCACCAGCTTGCTCAATTGCATCGCGTAGTCCCAGCCCACGCTCCCGCAACTGCGAGGTAAAGTCGACGAGCAGAATCGAATTTTTGATCTCGATTCCGATCAAGGCAACGAAACCGATGACGGCGAGGAAGGACAGATTGTTTCCCGTCACCAGCATCGCGATCAAGCCGCCAAAAGTGCCTAAGGGAATAACCCCTGCCACGACCAATGCCTCACGAAACTCACCAAATTCGGCGACGAGGATGCCAAAGATGATGAACAGCGCGATCAGGATCACCGGGCCAAAGCCACTGAAGGTTTCATTGACCTTTTCAGCCTCGCCGCCAACCCGGATCGAATACCCTGTTGGCAGTTCGAGCTTGTCGAGCCGAGACTTCGCCGCCTGCGTCACTTTTGATAACACGGCACCCGGCTGAATTTGGGCACTGATCTCGACTACTCGTTCTAAGTTACGGCGCTTGATCAATGGAGGCACCGAAACCAGTTGCGGATCGGTGATTTCAGCCAATGCCACTGGCGCGCCGCTGCGGGTTGGCACGTAAATCTGGTCGAGTGCCGAAACCGGCTGGGTGTTGTCCAGCGGTAAGCGCACCGTCACCGGGTAGCTATCACCTTCATTATCGCGAAAGGTGCCTGCACGCTCTCCTGACAGCGCCAGCCTGATCGTTCGTCGCGGCGAACCGGCAGGAATATCAAGCAAGGCTGCCTTGGCGTCATCGATCCGCATATCGAGGTCGACACGGTCGGTCGCCACCGGATTGACGATATCGCGCGTCCCCGGCGTATCGTGCAGCACAGCTTGCATTTTACCCGCCAACTGCTTCAGCACGTCCAGATCGGGGCCGACTACGCGAAACTCGACCGGTGCATTGATCGGTGCGCCGTTCTGGAAAAGCACCAACTTGATCCGGGCACCGCTGATCTGGTCAAACTGTTTGCGCAGTCGTTCGACCATGCGGTTGCTTTCGGCTCCCCTCCACCGATCCATAATTGCCAGCACTTCGCCAGAGGTTGAGGTCTCGGCACTGTCGAAGACATTGTAAAATACCGAAGGGTTATGGCGCCCGACATTCTCGGCGCGAACTTCAATATCCTTTTCCTTTGCGAGGATATTGGCAACCTGCCGCACGATCCGACCCGTACCCTCTAGGCTGGTGCCCTGTTCGGCATCAATCTGGACACGAAAATAGCTGGCATCGGCATTGGGAAACAGACCGAAACCTAGAACAGGAACCAGAGCAAAGGCGGACAGCGTCAACGCCAGCGCACCCCAAACCGTACGGCGGGGCATTTCGAGCGCGCGGTGCAGCAGCGGGCGATAGAAATGGTCGATACTTTGCATGAGCCATCGAAGGATGCGGTTGCCATGTTCATTCTCATCGGGTTTCAGCACCCGGCTGGCGAGGAACGGGATGATCGTTAGCGAAATGACCAGTGAAGCAACGACTGTATAGATGATCGTGGCAATAAAGCTTTGTGTGAATTTGCCCGCACCTTCGGGTAGGAACAACATCGGGAAGAAAGCAAACACCAGCACGCCGGTGGAGCCGAGCACGGCAAGGCGAATTTCCTTGGTCCCGTCGATCGCGGCCTGGATGCGATCTTTGCCCAGCCGCAGGTGGCGCGCGATATTTTCAATGACGACAATCGAATCATCGACCAGCAGGCCTAATGAAAGAATGAAACCTGCGACCACCAGCTGGCTGAGATTATAGCCGGTTGCGTAGACCGCGAGCAGGCCGGACGCTAACGAGAGCGGGATGGAAACCATCACAATCCCCGCTGCCCGCCAGCCTAGCGGTAACAGCGTGATCATGACCAGCGCCAGCGCGATGGCAAAATCGCGCGCCAGTTCCTGGAGCCGTTTGGAAATATCCCGGCTCTGGTCGAACTGGATCACCACCTTGATATCTGGCGGCAGGAATTTTTTCTGCGTTTCGATTTCCGCCATCAGTACGTCACGCAACTTGGTTGCGTCGGTACCTACCTTTTGGTTGGCGGTTACCCAGATTGCGCGCTGGCCATTGTGAAACAGTCGACTACGCGGTTCCTCCGCCCCCCAATAGACGTCTGCGACATCCCCCACCCGAACCAGCGCGCCATCGTTGGTGCGAAGCGGCAAGGCGCGGACGGCGTCCAGAGTTTTGAACGCCCCGCCTGCTTCGACATTGAAACGGCGGGCGCCGCTGACGACCGCGCCGCTTGAAACATCAGAACCACCCAAGCGCACAGCATCGGCAATTCTGCTTGCGGGGATGCGCAATGCGGCGAGCCGGGCAGGCTTGATCGCCACGGTCACTTCGGGTTGCGTCAGGCCGAACACTTCCGACTCGCGAACGGCGGCATAGCGGGACAGCGCCTCACTCATGTCACGTCCATATTTTTCCATTCGACGCCAGCTTGCATTTTCGCTGACCAGCGCGATCTGGAGCACCGAAGCGTTGGTGGTGCGCATCTTTTTGAAATCAAGCCGGGCAAGCTCGCTCGGAAGGCGGCTGCGGATCGCCGTCACCTCGCGCACGGTATCGTTGAAATAGCGATCAGGATCGCCCGACCAGTCAAACTCGGCGCGGATCACCGCGCTACCGTCTACGCTGGTCGAAACGACCTCCTTCACATCCTCCAACCCCTGCACAATCTCCTCGATCGGCTTGGTAACGGTCTGCTCCATCTCGGACGCATCAGCGCCCGGTTGGACAGCGGTGATTGCTACCACTGGCAGTGGAAAATGCGGGTCAACTGCGCGTGGGATGGAGGTGAAAGCCGAATAGCCCAGCGCCGCGAGCAGCGCGAAAAGGACCAGGGTCAGTTGCCAGCGGCGGATCGAAAATTCGGTGAAATCCATCAGTCGCTCACCGCGAAACAGCGGCGGCGCGGACCTTGGAGCCTGTGCGCAATTTTTCCCCGCCAGAAATGACAATCCGGTCGCCTTGCACAAGCCCGCCCGTGACGATCACGGAATCGTCCATTATCCGTTCTATCATCACATTGCGTGTTTCCACCCGCCCGGTCTTGGGGTCGACGACATAAACCAGCCCTTCTCCGGTGCGCACGCCGAACAGTGCGCTGGCAGGGACTTGCAGGCTTCCGTCATTCGCGGCAGGCAGTTTGATACTGGCGGTGCCAATCTGGCCGGCACGGAGTTTGCTTCGGGGCGGCAGGCTGAATTGGACGGCAAAAGACCCTGTGGCCGAATTAGCCTGCCCCTCGATTTCCGAAATAGTTGCGGTGATGGGTCCACCTTCGACGGCATCGAGCGTGATTTCAGCCGCCATCCCGACGCGCAACTTTGAGGCATCGCGATCCACCACCGGAACGCGGAATACAAAGCCTTGGTCTGCCTGCCCCAGGATCACCGCTGCCATGCCAGCGGCCACCACTTGCCCGGGTTCAACATTGCGCGCCAGAATCACTCCGCTCGACGGCGCATAAAGCTGCGATGTTCCAGTGGCGAAGCGCGCCTGTGATACGCGCGCAGTTGCCGCTTTGGCAGCAGTTTCAGCAGCTTCGTATCGGCCCTTGGTGACCCAGCCTTCCTTGTAAAGCTCTGCGATACGGCCAAATTCGGCGTTCGCCCGCGCCCGTTCCGCCTCGGCAACGCTCAGATCCGCGCCGACGCTGGTGGTATCGAGCGCAGCGAGCAAAGCGCCACGCTTCACATAATCGCCTTCCTCAAACCGGACGGTTGCGACCTTTCCCGGCGTAGTAAAACCTAATGGTGTTTCGCGGCGATAGCGCACCGTCCCGACAGCGCTGATCGTTTGCAGCATGTTGCTCGGCTGCACGGTCAATACCTGAACAGGAAAGATCTCTTCGCTTATTTCGGTTTTGGCAGCTTCCTTCTCGCCGCAGCCAAACAGCAGCGGCGATAATAAAAGCGCAGCGATAGCAAGGCGATGTGCGCGACCGGCCACGTTCCCTCCCATTTTATCCTTGGTTCCACTTGGTAGGATAATCGAAGCCTCAAGGGAACAGTCGATTGCATTTCGCAATGGAAATTATTGCTTCGCCCGATGCGCCGCCAGCAAGGGCGGATCGCGACGACCTTCAAGGGTGGGTAACAACGCCATCTGATCCATCTCCGTGCGCAACATTGCAACCCGCGTCTGCCAGCGATAATGGGTTGGCGCGCTGAAAATGCCGAGACCCGTGGCCTTGCCATAGCGTTCCCAGAAGGTGATCGCCGCTTCTGGATCATAGCCCGCATTGGCCATCAGCCAGACCGACAGCCGGTCGGCTTCCGCTTCGGTGGCTTTAATGACTTTGGTTTTGCCGCTTTTGGTTACCTCGATAAGTGGGCGATGATCGAGCAAATTATGCGCCATTTCATGCGCGACGACCGCTGCCAGTTCATCGTCATCCGACACATATTCCATCAGTCCGCTGGTCACGCGCACGCGTGTACCATCCGCTCCTGCGTCGCGTTTCGGGCGGACATCGACCCAGAAATCGGAGGCGCAGATTGCCGGTGGATCAAGCGCAACATCGCGACGGCCGTTTGCGGTGTCGATCTGAAAGGCGATGGGCCGTCCTTCTGAAAGGCGAGTCATAAGCTCATCACGAAGCCCATCGATCCGCTCTGACGAGGGACGGGAACCTGTCGGCCTAGGGTCGTACCACACCACACTTCCGTCGGCGCCGAACAACCCGTCCCCAGCCGCCAGCCCCGCTTGGGCCGCAGGCCCATCTGCAACCAGCGCGGCAATACTGATGGGCTGCCGAAAAGTGAAGGCCCGGCGCGCAAGGCCAAGGTCGGGATATTGGCGTTCATCATGCAGCACCCAGCCCGGATTGCGCCATCTGTTCCGGCAAAAGTCTGCGCTACCTTTGGCCAGATGGTAGCCGATGGTCGCAAGCCGCAAATCCTTGGCGATCAGGTCTTGATAAGCAGTTATGACCGGGTCCTTGGGCGCTTCTTTTTGTGTAGCCACGAGTGCACCGGTGAAAGCCATAGCGGCTAGGACAGCTACAACCAGTTTCACGCTGCCGCCCTGCGCAGCCGGTCATTGATCGCAACTCCGATGCCTTCATCAGGGATCGGCGCGATGGCTATTGAGACGCGATCGCTTGCATCCGCGATATGCAAGGCATCAAACAAGCGCGCGGCCGCTTCGGCAAGGTCGCCTTCGGGTGACAGATTATCGTCTCCGATCGTGTCGCCAAATCCGATATGCCATTCGCCAGGTGCTGGCAGGGATGCATTGAGCCGAACCGGTTTGGAAGGCGCATAATGGCTGGCCAACTGACCGGGGGCCTCGATTTTCGCTTCGGTGACCGGCAAGGGCGGTTCTCCGAGAAGCTCGGATATTTCGGCCATGGTGACTGGCCCGGGGCGCAACAATTGCCAGCCATTTTCCCGCACCGCGACGATGGTCGATTCAAGACCCGCGCTGCACGAACCGGCATCGAGAACCAGCGGCATGGCATCGCCGAAACTGCGCGCGACATGCTCTGCGCGCGTCGGGCTGATCCCTCCGCTGCGATTGGCCGAGGGTGCCGCTAGGAATAGTCCGCTCTGCTTGAGCACAGCCTGCATCACCGGATGGGCCGGACAACGCAGCGCAATCGTCGGCAAACCCGCCGTCACCGCTTTCGCCACAGGCGCACCGGATTGCAGCGGCAGCACCAGAGTCAACGGCCCCGGCCAGAAACGAAAAGCGAGCATCGCCGCCCGCTCATCGAACTGTGCCAGTTGCTCCGCCGCAGCATGGTCCGGCACATGCACTATCAGCGGATTGAAATCGGGTCGTCCCTTGGTGCGATAGATATTGGCAACGGCTTCGGCGTTGGACGCATCTGCCGCCAGTCCATAGACCGTTTCGGTGGGAATCGCGACAACATCGCCCGCACGCAGACGCTCCACCGCCTCTGCTATTGCAGCGGAGTCGGCCTTCGCTATCCGGCCATGTCCTAGGGGATTTGAGCCTGCCATCATCCCGCGCTATAGGCCGGTAAACCCGCAAGCAACAGGCCCCAAAATGACATTCACCGCACCGGTTACCGAACAGCTTTTCGTCCTTCAGCATATCACCGGCATAGAAGAGCTGGCCGCGCATCAACGCTTTGCCGACGCCAGCCCCGATATGGTCGAGGCGATTGTCGGCGGCATCGGCGAATTTGCCGCTGCGGAATTCTATCCTTTGCGCCGCATTGGCGACACGGTCGGGGCACGACTGATCAACGGGCAAGTGGTCATGCCCGAAGGTTTTGTTGACGCCTATAAGGCCTATGTCGCCAATGGCTGGGGTTCTATCAACGCGCCGGCAGATTTTGGCGGGCAAGGCCTGCCGTTCAGTCTTGCGACCGTCGCGCTCGATTCGCTCGGCGCTGCCAATATGGCCTTTGCGCTCTGCCCGATCCTGTCGGTCGGGTCGATTGAGGCGATCAACCATCATGGCTCGAACGCGCAAAAGGCGATGTTCCTGCCCAAGCTGTCGACCGGCGAATGGACCGGCACGATGAATCTGACCGAACCGCAGGCAGGTTCCGATGTCGGCGCCCTCAAAACCATCGCAACGCCGCGCGGGGACGGCACTTACCAGATCAAGGGGCAGAAGATTTACATCAGCTTTGGCGATCACGACATGGCGGGCAATATCGTCCACTTGGTCCTGGCGCGGACGCCCGATGCACCGCCGGGAACGAAGGGAATCTCGCTGTTCCTCGTCCCCAAATATCGCGTCAATGCTGACGGCTCGCTCGGCGAGCGCAACGATATCAAGGTCGTATCGATCGAGCACAAGATGGGCATTAACGCGTCACCCACCTGCGTGCTGGCTTTTGGAGATGAAGGCGACTGTATCGGCGAACTGATCGGCCCCGAATTTGGCGGAATGCGTGCGATGTTCACGATGATGAACAATGCCCGCCTCAATGTCGGCCTCGAGGGCGTACAAATCGCCGAAGCGGCGACCCAGAAAGCGGTCGCCTTTGCGCAAGAACGTGTCCAATCGGCCCGCGCTGGGGGGACCAGCCGTGATTCGGTGGCGATTATCGAACATCCCGACGTGCGCCGCATGCTGATGCGCATGAAGGCCGGGACGCAAGCGATCCGCGCGCTCCTCTATTTTGCCAGCGGTTTCGTCGACCGCGCGGCCCTCGGCATCGACGGCGCGCAGGAAATGGTCGATCTGCTCACCCCGCTCGCCAAAACCTATGGCACCGATATGGGCAGCGAGATCGCTTCGCTCGGCATTCAGGTCCATGGTGGCATGGGCTTTATCGAGGAAACTGGCGCTGCGCAGCTCTATCGCGACATCCGCATCGCCGCGATCTATGAAGGCACCAATGGCATTCAGGCTGCCGACCTTGTCGGGCGCAAGCTCGGCATGCGCGGCGGCGATGCCGTGCGCGAGCATCTGGCGCGCATCGGGCAGGAAGCGGGCGAACATGCCGGGCTCAAGGCACTTGCTGGTGCCTGCACCGAGGTTGCCGAATGGATGATCGGCAGTGCGTCGACCGATGACAAGCTGGCTGGCAGCTATCCCTTCACCACGATGATGGCGGTCGCCACCTGTGGCGCGCTGATGGCGAAGCAGTTGCGTGTGGCCGAAGCCGAAGGCGGTAACACGCCCTTCCTTAAGGTCAAGATCGCCAGCTGCCGCTACTATCTCGACGTGATGGTCCCTGAGGCGATGTCGCTGAAAGGTAGTGCAATGGCAGGGGCGGATTTGCTCTATGCTTTGGATGCTGAGGGGTTGGCGGCTTGAGCGAAGACCTGCTCCGCCGCATTGCCGAAGCGCTCGAACGTCTTGCGCCGCCGAGGGGGGAACCGGCAGACCTTTCTGCCCACCCCGCCTATCACTGGGACGGCCATAGGCTCGTCGCCGTCACGACATTCGCTCCACTCCCCGAAAGCCTTATAGTCGGGGTCGACCGGCAGAAAGAAGCGATCACCGAGAACAGTCGCCGTCATGCAGAGGGACATGCAGCGCATGATGTGCTGCTCTGGGGTGCGCGCGGGATGGGAAAGTCTGCTCTGGTCAAATCTGTGACCGGCGCTTTGCAGGTACAGGGCTTACCGCTCGCATTGGTCGAAACCACGGCGGACCAGCTGGCCAGCCTGCCGCACCTGTTTGCACTACTTGGCAAATCGGACCGCCGCTTCATCCTGTTTATCGACGATATGGCGTTCGAAGGCGATGATGCAGGCCCGCGCCGTTTGCGCTCGATGCTAGAAGGTGGATCGGAAGCGCGGCCGGCCAATGTCCGCCTCTATGTGACTTCAAACCGGCGCAACATTGTCGAGCGACGGCAGGATGACGAAGACGCAGCCGTCAATGCACGCGACGTAGCCGACGACCGGCTGGCGCTCGCCGACCGTTTCGGGCTCAAGTTGGGCTTCCAGTATCCTGACCAACCCGCCTTTCTTGAGATGGTCGCGGCCTATGTCGCGCATTTTGGGCTGGAATGGGAAGAGGCCGATGCGCTTGCCTTCGCCCACCAGCGCGGCGGTCGCTCGGGACGCATAGCATGGCATTATGCAGTGGAACTTGCCGGACGGGCTGGACGCTGCCTTTAGAGCGCCTTTTCGTAAATCCGGTACACTTTGTTGACTTTGCCGCCCACGGCTTCACCGACCGAAACCATCGGGCCGTTTGACGACAGCACCCAACCAAAATCGCCGCGCGTCGCGCCGAATTTGCTGATGGCATCGCGCCGGATATATTCGATCAGCATGAAAGCAAGCTGGCTGGCTGTGCGCGTACCCTGAAGTTTTTTGACCACGCCCATGAGCGGAACGCGCATCGTCGTCACTTGCGGCTTCCCGACATTGAGCCACCAGAGCAGCTTCGCCCAGTTAAACGGCCAGAGCGAACCGCCATATTTCACAAGTTGCTCGTTGAGATCGGGAATGGTCATCATGAAGGCAACCGGTTCGCCATCAATTTCGGCAACGCGGATCAGGTCTTCGAATACGATTGGCTTCAACTTCTTACCCGCATAGGCGACCTCTGCCGGTGTAAAGGGCACAAATCCCCAATTGTCGCTCCATGCATCGTTGAGGATCGAGAGGATCAGTGCCGCCTCTTGGTCGAACTTGCGCTTGTTCACCCGGCGGATGTGAATCTTCCCGCTCTTCTCGCCCATCGCGACGATACGCTGGGTGAGTTCCGGAAAGCCTTCAACGATGGGCAGTGCGTAGGTGTAAAGATCTTCGACCTTTTGGTGCCCCGCCGCTTCAATCCACGCTTGATAATCCGCGCTGTTGAAGCCCATCATCACGGTTGGCGGGTGGTCATGCCCTTCGATCAACAAACCCGGCTCATCCCACATCGCAAAGCTAACCGGGCCGAGCATCTTCGTCATACCCTTGGCGCGAAGCCATTTTTCCGCCTCGGCAAGGAGAGCGTTACCAATCTCGGCGCTTTCCGCCTCATAAAAGCCCCAAAAGCCGGTGCCCGGACCCATGCCCTGTTCGACTGGCTGCTTGAGCGCCAGATGGTCAATATGCGCGGAAATACGGCCAACCACCTGCCCGGCGCGGCGCGCCAGGAAAAGCTGGGCCTCGGCATGTTCGAACCAGGGATTTTTGCCCGGAGTAAGGAGGCCGTACACTTCATCCTTCAGCGGCGGCACCCAGTTGGGATCATCGGCGTAAAGGCGGAAAGGCAAATCCACAAATTCTGACAGCGCCTTCTTCCCTGCCACCGGTGTGACGCGCACTTCACCTGCCTGCATAAGTTCAATCCCTGTCCATTATTGGCGGCCTTATGCTGCGCAAGCGCGCGAAGGGCAACCGGTTACAGCCGCAACTTTACCGCCAGTTTGCCCAGCCCCTGCTTATCCTCCGGTAGCAAGCCCCAGCGCAGCGCGAGCCAAAGGCTCGGCCAGAAAAGCGCGAAGAGCGAGAGCGCCCTTACACGCTTGCCAAGGGGCGCAAGCAATTCACCCAAACCCCAAAGAAGCGCGATGCAAACAGCGCCAGCGACCAGCGCGCGCACAAAACCATGCCCGAACGGGGAAACACGGTCGGCCCAATAGAGCTCGGCAATCGCCAGCAGCGCCGTCAACACTACGGCAGCGGAAACGGCAATGGCCATCCCGGTCGCGCCCATGTCTGGCACCAGCCAGATACCCAGCGCCAGCCAGATGGCCAATCCCGCTAGGCTATTCGCCAGCGGCAGGCCGCGATGACCGATCATTTCGATAATCGGCGTCGCAGGCCCCAGCGCCGCTTCTGCCGCACGGGCAGCGAGCAGGATGACAAGCACCATCAGGGCGGCTTCTGCACCGGGTGCGAAGGCGGTCAACAGGTCAGCGGCTATCAGGATGAGTAAGCCAGCAAGAGGCACCGCAAGCAGCAGCGAGATATGGGTAGAGAAACTGTAAAGCGGCGCGATTTCTTTGCGGTCGACTGCTGCCTGCGCTGACGCCAGCGGCGCAAGCACATAGAGGAAGGACTGGCGCACAATCAGGGGGATTGATGCAATCTTGCGAGCGATGCCGAAAAGTCCAGCTGCGGTTGCTCCGCCTGCACCGGGTATCATTGCATTCAACAGGATCGGTGGCAGGTCGTTATAGGCACGGCGGGCAAGGGCTGGCGGCAGCATCGCAAAACCTGTCGTCAATGTCTCAGCGCGCAGAGACGGCGGCAAGGGTGCCCGCAAAAGCAAGGCCGGATCATAATAACGGGCGAGCAATTTCCAGCTCAACCAAGCGGTTAACGCGAGCGAGGCAAGGTGTCCGAAAAGCAGGCCTTCAAATCCCGTCCCGGCGAGAAAGAAACCGGCGGCAAATATCAGACGGGCCACCTGCTCCCAGAATATCCGCAAACGGATTTCAGGGCCAAAGGCACGCATCGCACGTGCAGCAGCCGTCGCGGTTTCGATGAAAATCCAGAGCGGCAAGCTCCACGCAAATATGGCAATGGCCTGGGGGAGTTTCGCGACATCGCCAGGTGCACTCGCGACCCAGCCCGCAAGCATTGGCGCCGAGAGCGAGATTGCAATCGCGGCGATGATACCAAGCCCAGTGCTGACGACCAATGCAAAGCGAACGGCCCCATGCTGGTCCTCTCGGCTGGCGCTGGCGGGTACGATTCTTTGCAACGCCTGCCCCAGAGCCAAGTCTAGCAAGTTCGCCAATATGTTCACCGCCGCCCACAACACGACATAGACGCCATATCCGGTCAGCCCGAACATCCATGTGTAGGCCGGTTGCGAGATCACCTCGATCAGCGCCCCCAGACGCGCCACTGCAGCAAGGCCCGCCCCTTTGGCTACATCCCCGCGATCGATGGTCTGCGCCTGTGCTTCGACCAGCGCCTCTTCCTGCGGCCCGCTCATTATTCCTCAGTGCGGACGAGCACCGTCTCACCAATCAGGAGAAATAGAAGGAAAGGCGCCCAAGCGGCGATAAAGGGTGAGTATGCGCCCAGATTGCCCATCGCCAGCGCGAAATTGTCGGCCACAAAATAGGCGAAACCCAGAGCCATTCCAATTACCGCGCGCAGGAACAGCGCACCCGATCGGGCAAGGCCGAAAGCGGCGACAGCGCCAAGCAAAGGCATCAACAGCGCCGACAGCGGACCGGAAATCTTATGCCACAAAATACCTTCGAGCGTGTCGGTTCTCCGGCCCGCTGCCTTGAGGTCGTCAATCGCACGCATCAACGGCAGGAAACCCAAAGCGTCACCATCGACCTTCAATCGATTGAACCGCTCCGGCTCTATCCCGCGTCCAACGACCAGTTCAGGCAACTTTTCCTGCTCGGCCTTTGCGACGTCAAAAATTTCAATATTCTCAAGCTGCCATGCCCCGTCGCTGAGTCTGCCTGTTTCTGCATGAATAACCCGTTTCAGGCTGCCGTCCGCGCGCTGGTAAACACGAATACCCTGTAATTGGGTGTCGACGCCCTTTCCTGAAACGGTGCGCACCTGAATCAGATCACGGCCTTCGCGTACCCAGACATTAGTGCGGACACCGTCATCCTTAGGAACTGGGCCATATTCTACATCCTGCCAGACTTTCAGTTTGGCAGTTGCCGGGGCCACAACAGTGTCATTGAAAGCAAAGGACACACCAGCAACGACCAAGCTAGCGGCCAGCATTGGCGCAAGGATCTGGTGCGCTGAAAGGCCCGCCGCCTTCATCGCGATAACCTCGCTATTCTGGCTTAATGTGGCAAAGGTGATCAGCGTCGCCAGCAGCACTGAAAAAGGCAGAAACCGCGCAATGATCTGCGGCGCACGCATGCCCACATAGCGCCAGAGATCAGCTTCGCTATTGCCGGCAACCGATAATATCTTCCCGCTTTCTCCCAACAGATCGAGAGTCTGCAATACCAGTACGAGCATCAGCAATACGGCAAAGGTCCGCACCAGGAACAGTCGCGCCATGTACCAGCCAATTTGCCGCGAAGGGAAAAACTGCAGCCGCACCGCCTACCCCTCCTGCGCCAAAAGGCGCGACTTGCGTCGGCCAAAGCGAAACAGCTTCTTGATTGACTTGCCCGCCTTCGCCGCAAACACCTCGAGCGCGCCTATTGGTTGGCCTCCGGGCACATGCGCGATGACATGATACATCCAGACGATCAAGGCCGCGAACAACAGAAACGGAACCCATAAGGCGATGGCTGGATGCACCGACCCCAGCGCACCCATCGATTCGGCATATTCGTTAATCTTGTGATAGGTAACAACCATCACGATCGAGAGGAACACGCCAAGCGCCGATGTTGACCTTTTGGGTGGGATTGCCAGCGCTAGCGCCAACAATGGCAGAAGAAACATCATTGCAACCTCTACCATACGGAAATGGAAATTGGCCCAAGCGGCATTGCGTTCGGCTTTCGGTCTTCCGGCGTCATTGCCCACATTGACCAGCTCGTTCAGCGTATATTCGCGATCCTTGCCGCCCCGCCCACGAAACTGTTCTATCTGCGGCAGATCGATGGGAACGTCATGGCTGGAAAAGCTGAGGACACGGGCACTGCGGTAATTGGGAGCATCATGCACCAGCGTTCCGTTGGTCAGCCGCAGAATAATTGTATCGGGATCATCAGTACGCAGGAACTGCCCCTTTTCCGCCGTAACCGAAATCGACTGACCCTTTTTATTCTCGGCAAAGACAAACAGGCCCGAAAGGTCGTTACCCTGATTGCGGCTTTCCTCGATCCGCACCGTCAGATTATCGCCCAGATTATTGAACTCACCGACCTTGATCGACGCACCCAATGCACCCGAGCGAAGATCAAACCGCAGCTCTTCATACAAATAGCGCGAAGTGGGCTGCACCCAGCCGACGATAGCAAAATTGACCATCGCGAGCCCGATCGCAAACAAATAGGGCACGCGCAGCAGCCGCCAGTAACTTTGTCCAACCGCACGAAAAATGTCGATTTCAGAGGTGGTTGCAAGCTTGCGAAAGGCGAGCAAAATGCCCAGAAGCAAACCGATGGGGATTCCGAGCGACATATATTCGGGAATCAGATTTGCGAGCATTCGCCAGACGACGCTGACCGGGCCGCCTTCCGCCGCGACGAAGTCGAACAAACGCAGCATCTTGTCGAGCAACAGCAGCATGGCGGCGATCACAAGCGTGCCAACCAGTGGAAGCGTCACTAGCCTTGCGATGTAGCGGTCGGTGGCGGTCAAAAATTTCAACTTATGGTCGCCCTGTCACCCTATTTTGGCCGCAAATTGTCCCGATATACCCGATCAAGATCAGGAGCAATATCGTTGGTCGTTTATTGATCAACGCTTAAGGTACGGAGTAGTTTCAGCAATGGCACGTTTCATTGCCGCTTTCGCCGCCGCCGCCGCGCTCGCCATGACGGGTACGGCCTCGGCCGGAAGCGTGATTTCTAACGATATGAGCCGCTGTAGTGCCGGTCAGGGCCCTGCAGTGAAAGTGGTTGTTCAGGGTGTCAAAAGCTCGACGGGCAAGATGCGGGTGCAAAGTTATCCTGCAACCAAGGCTGCGTGGCTGACAAAGGGCCGCTGGTTGCAGCGCATCGAAACCGGCGCCCGCGCCGGCACGATGAGCTTTTGCCTGCCAGTGGGTTCCGCAGGCAATTATGCCATCGCGGTTCGCCACGACAAAAATGGTAATGGCAGCACCGACATCTCATCCGATGGTGGCGGGTTTTCGAACAACCCGTCGATCAATGTGCTCAACCTGGGCAAGCCATCGGTCGGAAAAGTCAGCTTTTACGTGGGTAGCGGCGTCACCACCGTCACCATCAACATGAAGTATATGTGAGGAAATCGGGGGCAATTTGGCACTAGTCGCGCTTCTTTCCAATCCGCACTCGACCGGCAACAAAAGCCTGTTGCCGCAAGTGCGGAGCTTTTGCGCGAAGAACCCCGATATCTTCCATTATGAGGTGGAAGAGGTCGGCCAGATTGCCCGCGCACTTGAAATGATCGCACGCGTCAAGCCCAAGGTGCTCGTCGTCAATGGCGGCGACGGTACCGTCCAGGCGGCGTTGACCGAGCTCTATCATGGTGGTCATTTCGAAGGCACGCCACCCCCGGTCGCAGTGTTACCCAATGGCAAGACCAACCTGATTGCACTTGATCTGGGTGCAAGCGGGGATGCGCTGCAGGCATTGACCGACATATTGGAACTGGCGAAGGGCGACCTGTCGGGCCATGTGGTCGCGCGCGAGCTGATCGCACTGTCCGAAGGTACAGACAACGTCCGCCCTGTGATCGGCATGTTCCTTGGTGGGGCCTATCTCGCTGAGACGATTCTCTATTGCCGCAACAAAATCTATCCGCTTGGCCTGCCCAACGGTATTAGCCATGTTATTGCCGCAATTGCCGCCATTTTCACGGTGCTGTTCGGACTAAAATCGGATTTCCTGCCGCAGCGCACCGAATCAATCCGGATCTCGCTCATCCGCGATGGTGAACTCAAGGGGCGATTTTCGGTACTCATCGTCACGACGCTCGAAAAGCTGTTGCTCGGCGGGCGCGTGCGCACCGAAGGCAGCGGGCATCTGAAATTGATGGCGGTTGATCAAGGCCCTTGGGTGCTGTTGCGCATGATAGGCGCATCCTTGCTCGGCCTGTTGGGCAAAAGGCGCATGGATGGCATCCATATCAGCAATGGTGATATCATCCAGATCGATGGCGGGCGCAGCAATGTGATCCTTGATGGCGAAGTGTTCGAGGCGGGCACGGATCGGCCGATTGTGCTCCGCTCGACCCCGCCCGTGCCGTTCCTCAAGCTTGCCGCCTGAGGCATCGCACAACCGGCAAAAAGACGCTAAGGCCGTCCCATGTCTCCGCTCGCACAGCTTGTCGCCGAAGAACTCGCGCAGCCGGTTGATCCGCGCGTGCGCACTATGGCCGAGACGCTGGCCGCCAAATATCCGGGTGCTTCGCGGGCGGTTTTATTTTACGGAAGCTGCCTGCGCGAAAGCCAACTCGACGGGCTGATGCTCGATTTCTACCTGATCGTTTCAGACTATCGTGCGGCCTATGGCGACAACTGGCTGGCATGGGTCAACAGGCTCGTTCCGCCCAACGTATTCCCGTTTGAACATGACGGAATGATGGCCAAATATGCGGTACTGAGCGAGGCGGACTTCCACCGACTGAACGGCCCGGAAACGCGAAATGTCTCCGTCTGGGCCCGCTTTGCGCAACCATCACGGCTGGTGTGGAGTGCGGATGCCGATGCTCAAGCAAAGGCGATTGATGCCGTTTCGCGCGCCGCGCCAACTTTGCTCGCGGCGGCCGGTTCAATTGACGGCGAAGCACCGCTCGACTGGTGGCGCCGGGCCTTTGCGCTTACTTACTCAGTCGAATTGCGCGCAGAGCGCAAAAGCCGCTCAAACTCTGTGGTTGATGCGGACCCAACACGCTATGAGCAATTTAGCGCGCCAGCAATAGCAGCCATCCCACCAAATGCGGTAGGTAGCAGTTGGGCCCGCCGCCGAATCGAGGGGAAGCTGCTGTCGATCGCGCGCCTTGCCAAGGCAGCCTTCACCTATTCGGGCGGCATCGATTATCTGGCCTGGAAGATCAACCGCCATGCGGGTACGCAGATCGAGATCAAGCCCTGGCAGCGCAAATGGCCGCTGCTCGCAGCCTTTGTGCTGGTTCCCAAATTGCTCGCTAAAGGCGCGGTGCGCTAACTGCGGAAAACGACGGTCTTGCTGCCATTGAGCAGCACCCGATCCTCCAGGTGGTCACGAACGGCGGCGGCGAGCACGCGACTCTCGATATCCCGTCCCTTCGCCACAAGATCCTCTGCGGTGTCGGCATGGCTGACCGCCTCGACATCCTGCGCAATGATCGGGCCTTCGTCGAGGTCTGCGGTGACATAATGCGCGGTCGCGCCAATCATCTTCACTCCGCGGGCATGCGCCTGATGATAGGGTTTGGCACCTTTGAATCCGGGCAAGAAGCTGTGGTGGATGTTGATGCAACGGCCAGAAAGAAAGGCGGCGAAGTCGTCCGATAATATCTGCATGTACCGCGCAAGCACCACCAGTTCCGCCCCGGTCTCGGAGATTAGCGACTTGATTGCGGCTTCCTGGTCAGACTTGGTTTCTGGCGTAATTGGAAAATGGTGCCAGGCAATTTCGCCGACCAGCGAGGGTTTCGAGGCATCGCGTGGATGGTTGGAGGCGATCGCCACCACATCCATCTTCAACTCCCCGACCCGCACGCGATAGAGCAGATCCTCGAGGCAATGGTCGAATTTGGAGACCATCAGCAACACCTTGCGCGGGGCATCGGCATCGCGGATCTGCCAATGCATCGCCAACCGCTCCGCCAAAGGCGTGAATTGTGTTCTCAGGGCATCTGCATCAGGCGCACCCGGCAAAACTTCAAATACCACCCGCATGAAGAATTGCGCATCTTCGCGATCATTAAATTGCTGCGATTCAAGGATGTTGCAGCCATGATCGGCGAGAAAGCCCGAGACAGCCGCCACCAGACCCGGGGCATCCGGGCAGGATAGAGTGAGGGTGTAGCGCTTCGTCATCGCTGCAGGTCAGATGATGCCGACTGCTTTGCCTGCCCGCTCAAACCGGCCGAGAATGTCCTGCACCTGCTCGCTTGTATGCTCGGCACAGAGCGAGCACCGCAGCAGCGTCATTCCTGCAGGGGTTGCCGGTGGACGGGCCAGATTGACGTAAAGCCCTTCCTTCAGAAGCGCTTCCCACATCATCGCGCCACGTTCCAGATCGGGCATGATCACGGCAATAATCGCCGATTGCGGTTCATCGGTACCCAGCTGGAAACCGAGATCGCGCAGGCCCTTGTGCAGCGTCTTCGAATTTTCCCACAGATGCGCGCGCTTGTTGCTGCCCTGCATCAGCTTGCGTACCGATGTCGCGCTCGACGCCATCACGCTCGGCGGCAAAGCGGCGGTGAAGACATAGGGGCGGCAGACAAGGCGCAGGATTTCGAACTTGGGATGGTTCGAAACGCAGAAGCCACCAACGGTACCGACGCTCTTGCTGAACGTGCCTATGATGAAATCGACATCATCGATGCAGCCTTGCTCCTCGGCAACGCCGCGACCATGCTGCCCGATAAAGCCCATTGAATGCGCCTCATCGACCAGCACCATTGCGCCATGTTCCTTGGAAATGCGGACCATTTCCTTGAGCGGCGCAACGTCGCCCATCATCGAATAGACGCCTTCTAGCACCACCAGCTTGCCCGCTTCGGCAGGAAGGCGCTTCAGGCGTTTTTCCAAAGCCTCGATATCATTGTGGCGGAAGGCAACGATTTCGGCATCGCCCATCTTGCAGCCATCATAGATGGACGCATGGCTGTCGATATCGAGGATGATATAGTCGCCCTTACCCGCAATAGTGCTGATAATGCCCAGATTGGCCTGATAGCCCGTCGAAAAGACCATCGCATGGTCCATGTCGTAAAATTCGCGAAGTGCGGCTTCGACATCCTTATGTGGATCGAAGGTACCGTTGAGCACACGGCTTCCCGTGGTGCCTGCGCCAAAGTCATCAAACGCCTGTTTGCCTGCCGCGATGACATCCTCATCGAAGGTCATGCCCATGTAATTATAGGTGCCGAGCAGAATCGTCTCGCGCCCGTTGCAGATCGCAACGGTGGGCGACAGAACCTTTTCCATCACAAGGCTGAACGGATCGGTAACGCCGGTCGAAAGCAGTGCCGCACGCTGTTCGATCAACGGGTCGAATTTGGAGAACAGGTCGGTCATATCAGTCCGTCAGTTTGATCACCGCATCGACGAGCTGGCCGACATTTTCGATTTCGGCCTGCATGTTCATGGTGATCACTATGTCAAATGTGTCTTCAACCTCGGCGACGAAATCCATGACTGTCAGGCTGTCCCATTCAAGATCGCCAGCAAAGGAGGTTGCTTCACTCAGCTCGACGCCCTTTTTGTTGAACGGCTCGATCAGTTCCTTGAGCTTGTCGAACATTTCGCTGCGGTCGGTCATCTGTGTTCCCTAATAGTTATCTGTTGCGCCCTTGGCAGGCGAATAAGGCGGCAAAAGGGCGATTTATGGCAAACGCCTATAGCCAACCCTTCGATTTATACCAGTCGGCGGTTGCTTTCAGCCCATCGGGCGTGGCAATTTGCGGCTGCCAAAGCGACGCGGGCGGGGTCGCTGTCTGGTCAATCACCCAATCGGGGTGGCTCATATAGCTCGCCCGGTCCGGGGTCAGCTTGGCATTCGATCCACGCACCAACCGATCGCCCCAAGCGGCAGCAAAAAGCAGCGGTCGCGGCGCGGAAATCGTCGTAATCTCCCTGCCCAGCGCAGTACCGATTGCCTTGGCAAACGCACGATGATCCCAACCACCGGCTGCGCCATCGTCGGCTTCGAACAGGCGCGCGGCTGCATCTGCATGCGCTGGCAATAGAGACACCAACAACCGTGCCAGATCCTCCACATGGATCCATGAACCACGGCCGTGTGGCGGCAAAAGGCAAAATCCCATCGCCGCCATCTTGAACATTTCGAGCACGTCTTTGTCGCCAGGGCCATAAACGCCCGGGGGACGGACAATGGTCCAGTCGAACGGGCTGTCGGTTACCAGTTCCTCCGCTTTCGCCTTGCTCGCACCATAAGCCGATAATTGCGGCTCGCGCGCGGAAAGCGACGAAACATGCACGAAACGGTTGATCCCGGCATCTTTCCGGGCG
>NZ_CALMSV010000170.1 GCF_937872355.1 uncultured Sphingorhabdus sp.
CTGTTCCAACCGCGGCACCGGCACCGAGCTGAGGCCCACCCGACACCAGGCCGTTGGCGATTCCAGGACCGAAGATGCCCAGGCCAAGCAAGGAGAGCGCCGCAAGGACCAGGGTCATCGCGTCTTCTATGGTCGGCTGATTGCCACCAAAGCCAGCGGTGAACTGCGAGAACAAAGTCGAGCCGATGCCGACGATGGCGGCCAGGACCAAGACCTTGATCCCTGAAGAGATGACGTTGCCCAAGACCCGCTCTGCCGCGAAGGCTGTCTTGCCAAACAACCCAAAGGGAATGAGCACGAAGCCGGCCAGCGTCGTGAGTTTGAACTCGATCAGGGTGACGAAGAGTTGGATCGCCAGAATGAAGAAGGCGAGCAGCACCACGATCCAGGCAAACAGGAGAACGACGATCTGGACGAAATTCTCGAAGAAACTGATGTAGCCCATCAGATTGGAGATCGAATCGAGCAGCGGTCGGCCAGCGTCAAGTCCGACTTGAGCGATCTTTCCCGGCCGAAGGAAGTCCGACGCGGAGAGACTTGCGCCTGATGCTTTTAGCCCAAGGCCGGCAAAGCTCTCGAAAACGATGCGTGCCAGACTGTTCCAATTACCGATTAGATAGGCAAAGACGCCTACAAAGAGCGTCTTCTTGACGAGGCGCGCGACGATGTCTTCGTCCGGCCCCCAACTCCAGAACAACGCAGCAAGCGTGATGTCGATCGCGGCAAGGGTCGTTGCGAGATAGCCGACGTCGCTACCGAGCAGGCCGAAGCCGTTGTCGATATATCGCGTGAACGTTTCCAGGAATTGGTCGATAATCCCCGTACCCGTCATGGCTTGCTCGCCTCAGGTGTCGCCGGTAGCAGATATCCCTGCGGGATCCGGCTCTGATCCTTTGGGGCCGGCGCCAACGCAGCGGCGGGTTCTTCTTGGCCACGAACCGCGGCACCAGATTTCTTGGCCAAGAAGCGTCGCCGGTTTTCGGCCCAGACCTGCCTGCAATGCTGATAACCTGCCGTTTCCTCCGCAGTGACGCTGCGGCAGCGTGCGAGGTCAGAGCTGGTTGCATCTGTCGTCTGCGCGGCCTTCGGCAGCGCGGGCTGCTCGTCACCACCGCGAAGCTGAATCGTGCAGGCAGTGACGACCAACACGCCGATTGTCGTAAGCAGCGACAACGCCTTGAATGCCCTTATGTCCGTCATCAGTGGAACATCTGTACGTTGGATGACTGATAGCCCTGTCCCGGAGTCAGGAACCGACGAAGCTGTTCTCGTCCCTGATCCTGGGCCGAGGCGCGCTGAGCCGCTTCAAGGCTCTGCGCCCGACCTTGCGCCGTCACGACGGCGGTGAGGTCGGCGAGCTGCTGCGCGTTCAGCGCGAGAATCTGATTGCCAGCCTGCGTTGCCTGCAGCGCGCCGCTGGCACCCTGGCTTGACGTTACGAGCGCGGATGTCTGGATGCGATTGGTGTCGAGGTTGCCAACAATGCCCGCCTGGACGCGAAGCGCGTCTTGCGTTGCGGCATAGGAATTCTGCCAACGTGACTGAGCGTTGGAGATCAGCAACTGGTTCGATTGGCTGCTGGTCGCTGGCGCGTAACTTGTCGAGAAGGCATGATCAATCTGCTGAACGTCGTAGGCGATCCGCTGGGCCTGGGCCAGCAATTGCTGGGTCCGCTGGATCGATGATTGCAGTTGCTGCAGCGATGAATACGGCAGGCTTGCCAAATTCCTTGCCTGATTGATCAGCATCTGTGCCTCGTTCTGCAACGAGGTGATCTGATTATTAACCTGCTGGAGCTCCCGCGCGGCCGTCAGGACATTCTGGACGTAGTTGGTGGGGTCAAAGACGATCAGCGCCCGTGCAGGCACCGTGACGCCAAGCAGCAGCGCGAAGGCGGCCGTGGTCGCCAATAGGCCAAGAGGTCTCATTGCGATTTCTCCAGATTGACGAGGTTGGGGATCAGGTCGAGGGCCCAGGCGACGCCGCGGTGCTGGAGCCAGGCGGGCACGAAGCCGTCAGGTCCATGTTCGGCAAGGAGCTGCGCGATGGCTGCCTGGTCTGTCTTGGAAGAGGCTGCGGTGAAGGCGAGCGCAACCTCACCAAGGCCAAGTTCGAACATCCGGTTGCCGCGACGAGACTGGCAATAGTAGTCGCGCTTTGGCGTTGCCCGGCTCAGAAGTTCGATCTGGCGATCGTTGAGTCCGAAGCGGCGGTAGATGGCGGTGATCTGCGGTTCGATCGCCCGTTCGTTCGGCAGCAACAGGCGCGTCGGGCAGCTTTCGATGATCGCCGGTGCTATCGCGGAGCCATCAATGTCAGAAAGCGACTGTGTGGCGAAGATGACGGACGCGTTCTTCTTCCGAAGCGTCTTCAGCCATTCCCGGAGTTGCCCCGCAAAATCCTCGTCATCGAGGGCAAGCCAACCTTCATCGACAATAAGGAGTGTAGGCCGGCCGTCGAGACGGCCCCCGATGCGATGGAAGAGGTACGACAGCACGGCCGGCGCAGCACCCGTTCCAATCAAACCTTCGGTCTCAAACGCCTGGACCGAGGCTTCGCCAAGGCGCTCGAATTCGGCGTCGAGCAAGCGCCCGGAAGGTCCGCCGAGGCAATAAGGTTGCAAGGCGCGTTTCAGAGAGTTCGATTGGAGCAGGACTGACAAGCCCGTCAGGGTCCGCTCCTCCCTCGGCGCCGAAGCGAGAGATGTCAGTGCCGACCACAGATGATCCTTGACCTCCGGGGTGATCTCGACCTTTTCCCGTGCCAGGATCGCGCCGATCCATTCCGTCGCCCATCCGCGCTCGGAAGGATCCTCAATCCAGGCCAGCGGCTGCAGGGCGACGGGGTTTTCGTCCCCGTCTGACAATGCACCGCCGAGATCATGCCAGTCGCCACCCATGGCGAGCGCAGCCGCCCGAATTGAACCGCCGAAGTCGAACGCAAAGACCTGAGAGTTCGGATAACGGCGGAATTGCAACGCCATCAGAGCCAGCAAAACGGATTTTCCGGCGCCGGTCGGGCCCACCACGAGGGTGTGGCCGACGTCGCCGACGTGGAGAGAGAATCGGAAGGGCGTCGATCCCTCAGTCTTGCCAAACAGGAGTGCCGGCGCCTTGAAGTGCAGATCCCTCGCCTCACCGGCCCACACGGCTGACATCGGAATCATATGGGCGAGGTTGAGCGTCGAGACCGGTGGCTGCCGCACATTCGCATAGACATGTCCCGGCAGGCTACCGAGCCAGGCTTCGACAGCGTTCACCGTCTCGATCATGCAGGTGAAATCGCGGCCCTGAATGACCTTCTCGACCAGCCTCAGCTTTTCATCGGCAGCGTTGGGATCTCGGTCCCACACAGTGAGGGTGGCCGTAACAAAGGCTTGTCCGATCTGATCCGACCCCAGTTCCTGCAACGCCGCGTCGGCGTCGATCGCCTTGTTGTGGGCGTCGGTATCGAGCAGCGTCGACGCCTCGTTGGTCATGACCTCCTTGAGAATGGCGCCAATGGATTTTCGCTTGGCGAACCACTGCCGCCGAATCTTGGTCAGCAGCTTGGTGGCATCGGTCTTGTCGAGCATGATTGCGCGCGTCGACCAACGATACGAGAATGCCAGGCGATTCAGGTCGTCCAGGACCCCCGGGGTCGTCGCGCCCGGAAAGCCGACAATCGTCAAGACCCGCACGTTCGCTGAACCCAGCATCGGCTCAAGCCCGCCGGTCAGTGGCTGGTCGGCCAAAAGCGCATCGATGTACATGGGAATTTCGGGCACGCGAACGCGGTGACGCTTAGTCGAGATCGTCGAGTGCAGATAGGTCAGCGTGGCCTGATCATCGAGCCAGGCGCAATCCGGCATGAACCCTTCGACGAGTTGCAGCACGCGGTTGGTTTGATCGATAAAGCCGC
This sequence comes from uncultured Sphingorhabdus sp., assembly GCF_937872355.1. GTDB lineage: Bacteria > Pseudomonadota > Alphaproteobacteria > Sphingomonadales > Sphingomonadaceae > Sphingorhabdus_B. The sequence continues at coordinate 3,901 of NZ_CALMSV010000170.1, forward strand.
GCAACACCTCCCGGGCATCTGCTCCAACGGTGCGGTCGCGACCTTCATAGAGCAATCGCTCCGCCTTAGCCGCTCCCTCCTCCGGCGGCAGATAGAGGAAGGTCAGGAAATAACTGGACTCGTAGTGGGCACCTGCCTCCTCGAATTGCGCTCTGCGTTCGGCATCGACCAGCGCAGACGCGACATCCGGAAAGGTGTTTGGAGGATAAGCGCCCGCAGAATGACGCTGCGCCTCAACGAACACGGCCCAGCCGGATCCGAGGCGGCGCAAGGCGTTGTTCAGACGACCGGCGACGGCAACGAGTTCGGCCGGCACCGCGCTGTCGAGGTCAGGTCCCCGGAACTTTGCTGTCCGTTGGAAAGAACCATCCTTGTTCAGGATGATTCCCTCGTCGACGAGAGCTGCCCAGGGCAGGAAGTAGGCGAGACGCGCGTTGGAATGACGATATTCGGCAAGGTTCATCATGGCGGAGCGCTCAGGTGTTGAGGTGGCTGGGAATGCGCAGATGTCGGCGCACGACATCGACAAATGCGGGATCGCGCTTGGCGGCCCAGACGGCGGCCATGTGGCCGATGAACCAGAGGATGAGACCCGCGATCCAGAGCCGCAATCCAAGTCCAAGGGCCGCAGCAAGCGTGCCGTTCACGATCGCGACGGACCGCGGCGCGCCGCCCATCAGAATCGGCTCAGTGAGTGCGCGGTGAACGGGCACGACAAAACCTGTGACCGGTTCATCCATCAAACCACCACGCCGCCGCCGAAGGAGAAGAACGATAGGAAGAAGCTCGAGGCGGCAAATGCGATCGACAGGCCGAACACGATCTGGATCAGCCGGCGGAAACCACCCGACGAATCCCCGAACGCGAGCGTGAGCCCGGTCACGACGATGATGATGACCGCGATGATCTTGGCAACCGGACCTTCAACCGATTGCAGGATCTGATTGAGCGGCTGCTCCCATGGCATATTCGAACCAGCGGCCCATGCCGGCGCCGCCGCCAAAAGCACCGTGCCGAAGGCGGCCACCGATGCACCTCGAAGAAAACGAATTTGCTGACGCATGTCAGTCTCCTGCTGTTGAAAGGCTGTAGTCGCCGGCAGCTCCAAGCCCCCGGACGAGCGCGAGCTCAACGAGGCGACGATCAGCGCCACGCCCCGCCAGCACGGCGATAACGTTGATGGTCTCGGCGATCAGGGCACGCGGAACCGTGATGACGGCTTCCTGAATGAGTTGCTCAAGCCGCCGCAGGGCACCGAGCGCGGTACCAGCATGAATGGTCCCGATGCCACCGGGATGCCCGGTACCCCAGGCCTTGAGCAGATCGAGGGCTTCGGCACCGCGGACCTCGCCGACCGGAATACGGTCAGGACGCAGTCGCAGCGAGGAGCGAACGAGGTCCGATAGCGTCGCCACGCCATCGTTGGTACGCAAAGCGACAAGGTTGGGCGCTGTGCACTGCAGTTCGCGCGTATCTTCGATCAGCACGACCCGATCGGCAGTCTTTGCCACTTCGGCCAGGAGCGCATTTGTCAGAGTCGTCTTGCCGGTCGACGTTCCCCCGGCGACGAGGATGTTCTTCCGTGCGGCGACCGCGCTCTTCAGGATCTCGGCCTGCTCCGAGGTCATGATTTCCTTGGCGACGTAATCGTCGAGGGTAAACACCGCGACCGCTGGCTTGCGGATAGCAAAGGCCGGGGCGGCAACGACCGGAGGCAAAAGGCCTTCGAAGCGCTCACCAGTTCCAGGCAGTTCTGCCGAAACCCGTGGCGCCCCGGCATGCACCTCCGCACCTACGTGGTGCGCTACCAGGCGAACAATGCGCTCGCCATCCGCTGCGGAGAGAGTTTTGCCTGTGTCGATCAAGCCACTCGACAGCCTGTCGATCCACAACCGCCCATCCGGATTGAGCATCACCTCGATGATCGCTTCATCTTCGAGGTAGCCGGCAATCGCTGTGCCAAGCGCACTACGAAGCATGCGCGCGCCGCGCGAATTCGCTTCCGATTGAATGGAATGGCTTGGCACCGTCGTCCCCACCCAGTGAGAGCGTCCGCAAAGGGCCCTCAGATGGGATGATTAGAAAAAGCACCTATGGAGTTGGCGCAACAAGCGCTTTCGGTGATCGTAGACTGGCGTAGAAAAAGGAAGACTGAGAACTGATATTGGACTCCTGCTCAATCGTACCAGTCCGCTAAGAGCTATCGCTCACCACTCCGCGCCGTCGTCCGCGGGTATCAGGATGGGCGAATTCTCGTACAAGCCGACCGACTTGACACCATTGGAAACAGAGGCTGGCGTGGAGCGGGAAGTTAAACTCATCCATGAAGCGCAGACTCTACGCCAAGGCAGCGCGAACCAGACCAAGGCTGCGATCTGCAGCGCTACGTTGAGGCCGAACGCGACCTGATAGGCCTGGACGGACCTATGGCCATCGATCGTGTGCCATTGCTCCAGGATCAGGCCTGTCGCGTATTGTGCCAGAAATGCCCAACCAAAGTGCAGGACGTTCAAGACGCCGTTGGCACGACCAGCAAGCTCCGGCGGAAAGTAATCCGCTATTACCGCGAAGCTGACCACGGTTGCCGTTCCGGCAATTGCGACAACCGACCAGGGCAGGATGGACGGCAGGGGCGCTCGCAAGATCAAGGCTGAATCGGCTGCGATGAACAGCACTGCAACCACCACTAATATAGCCTCCGCTCCGATTCCTTTGCGTTTGATGTAATGGACGGCCATACCGAACAACCAGGCACCGCCGCTTAGTACGACGGACATTGTAAACAGCTGTCTGACGAGACTTGTGCGATCAAGCCTCTCCACGTCGATCAGCCACGGTGATGCCCACAGCCCCTGCAGAGACCAGGCTGATCCGACGCAAGTCGCCGACAACGGGGCCATTCGCCAGAAGCGCCGATCGCTGAAAACGGAGCTAAGAGTGGCGCAGGCTGCTGATGGGACAATGCCCCGCTCGGGAACCACGACATAGATGAAAATGGCCGTCGCGCCGGTCGCCGCCGCTAGGATCTCAAAGAGCTGCCGCCAGCTCATCCAAGCGAGTAGGTATTCTACGGGAACCGTAGCGGTCACCGCTCCTAGCGATCCCAGCATGATCATGTAGCCGTTAAGCAAGGCAACTCGTTCTCTGGGGAACCAAAGGACGATCGACTTCAGTCCTGCGGTCAACGCCGCCGCCACGCCAAGCCCGATCATTGCACGCGCGATCAAAAGCGACAGGAAACCGGTCGATATCGCGAAGAGTCCGGCGCCCGCTGCGGCTAGCAAGAGCAGAACACTCTGGACGCGACGCGGACCAAAGCGATCCAACAATATACCGACAGGGATCTGAGCCGCCGCGAATATCAGGAAATAGACTGACGTAAGCAACCCGAGGTCGGCAGTCCCGAGCGCGGTATCCGAGCTGAGATGACTGGCGATCAAAGCGTTGATCGTTCGATACAGATACGAAAGATAGTATCCAGCAGCAAACGGGAGAAAAACGCGCGAGATGAGACGCCATGTCCCGGAAATTTGCATGCTGGCCCTCTTGCTGTCAGCTCGTGCGAGCCGATAGCGCGACCAGCTTTTCGTCAGTTCGGGTAAATCCCTGCGGTCGTAGGGTGGCGTAGAATAAGAAGGATCCGCGAAATGGTCTGTCTACGTGGCTCTCTCAAGTTTCTTCGGCCGGTTCCTGACGACCGATGTCTTCTGGAATCTCCCGGAGAAAGCTTTGCCCCTTTTGCAAACGGCGCCCGAGTGCTTCGACAAATCCTTCAAAACGATCCCTGCCCTTTGCCTGCGCGGCAGCCTGTGCGTCGTTGGGTAGCGGCGGCGTGATCGTCAGCCAAAAGCGGATGAAGAGCGCCAAGCTTTCGGCCGTCAAGCCCACGTCGCGTTCCAGCCGCTGCATCTGGCGCGACAGCCGATCGAGGCGCCGGGTAAACGCCGCTTCTCGCCTGTCCGCTCCATCCGGGGACAGAAACGAAACAACTGCCGCTTCCACGATCGCCGACCGAGAAAGTCTTTTGCGATCGGCGAGCTCTGAGATCTGTTTCAGCAGTTCTGGCGGGAAGTAGACGTTCATCCGGTCGCGCATAATGCCTCAGAGCTCCATACCGTCATTCGGGTCCATGGCGACCTGACGCGCAACGCCGCGCATCTGCTGGCGTATGAGCCGGGACTGGCGGACCCCATCCTCGTCATCGTCAAGAACGGCGGCAAATTCTTCTGCCGGCGTCGGTTCGGTCGTCTCCTTGGCGATCGCGACGTGATCGGGGAGTCGCGCCGGAGTCCGTTGTTCGCCGTGTCTTCCTCGACCTCCGCGGCTTTGTCAGTTGGACCCGCCGTCGGCTTCAATGGTCCTAGCGCTGACCAACCGTCCGTTCTCGATGATCGGCCGGCGCTCGCCGGATTTGGCGGCGGCAGAACCCGCTCGGTGAACCGCCTATCCTCGTAGTAGCGAACTTTCTTCGCCCGGATCGGCGGCGTACCCGCCACCATGACGATCTCGTCCATCGGTGGAAGCTGCATGACCTCGCCCGGGGTCAAGAGAGGTCTGGCCGTCTCCTGCCGCGAGACCATCAAGTGCCCCAACCACGGGTTCAATCTATGGCCGGCATAGTTTTTCATGGCCCGCATCTCGGTCGCGGTCCCGAGCGCGTCCGATACCCGCTTGGCGGTCCGCTCGTCGTTGGTCGCGAAGCTGACGCGGACGTGACAGTTGTCGAGGATGGCGTTGTTAGGCCCGTAGGCCTTCTCGATCTGGTTGAGCGACTGCGCGATCAAGAAGCTCTTGATGCCGTACCCCGCCATGAAGGCGAGCGCAGACTCGAAGAAATCCAGCCGCCCCAGCGCCGGGAACTCGTCGAGCATCATTAGCACTCGATGCCGACGGTCGCGGGCGTGTAGATCCTCGGTCAGGCGCCGGCCGATCTGGTTCAGCACCAGACGGATCAGCGGCTTGGTCCGAGAAATATCCGACGGCGGCACCACGAGGTAAAGCGTCGTCGGGCGACCATCTGCGATCAGATCGGCAATCCGCCAGTCGCAGCGACAGGTCACCTGGGCCACGACGGGATCGCGGTAGAGCCCGAGGAACGACATCGCGGTGGATAGGACGCCGGAGCGTTCGTTTTCGGATTTGTTGAGGAGTTCGCGCGCGGTCGAGGCGACGACGGGATGGGCGCCCTGCTCGCCAAGGTGCGGTGTAGTCATCATCGCCCTCAGCGTGGTCTCGATCGGCTGCTTCGGATCGGACAGGAAGGCGGCGACGCCGGCCAAGGTCTTGTCCGCCTCGGCATAGAGAACGTGGAGTATGGCGCCGACCAGGAGCGAATGACTGGTCTTCTCCCAGTGGTTCCGCTTGTCGAGGGAGCCTTCGGGGTCGACCAGGACGTCGGCCACGTTCTGGACGTCGCGAACCTCCCATTCCCCGCGCCGGACCTCGAGCAGCGGATTGTAGGCTGAGGACTTTGGGTTGGTGGGATCGAACAACAGGACGCGGCCGTGTCGCGAGCGGAAGCCCGCGGTCAGTTGCCAATTCTCGCCCTTGATGTCGTGAACGATGGCCGAGCCGGGCCAAGCCAGGAGCGAGGGGACGACAAGACCGACACCCTTGCCGGATCGGGTGGGTGCAAAACACAACACGTGCTCCGGCCCGTCGTGGCGAAGGTAGTCGCGGTCGAGCTTGCCGAGCACCACACCATCCGGACCGAGAAGTCCCGCCGCTCGAACCTCGTCCGCACCAGCCCAGCGCGCCGACCCATAGGTCGCGACATTCTTGGCTTCGCGCGCCCGCCAAACCGACATGCCGATCGCCACCGCGATCGAAACGAAGGTCCCCGACGCCGCAATGAAGGCTCCTTCGACAAAGACCCGTGGCGCATAGGCGTCGTAGACGAACCACCACCAGAAGAAGACGGGCGGGTAATAGACCTTGAAGCCCAACAGTTCGAACCAGGGCCGCCCAAGCTCCGGTTGCCAGGCGAGCCGCCAGGCCGTCCACTCGGTTGCTCCCCAGATGGCCAGCAAAACGATCAGGCCGACCACGATCACCTGCCCCCAAAGGATTTTGGTTCCGGACATCCCGAACGCCCTTCCGCAGCTGGATTGGTGCGATTGTTAGAGACCGAGGTCGCGCTTGCGACCAAAGCCCCATTCGATTCCACCGCCGTCCTTCACGACGCCGGTGACGTGTTGGCCGAGCCTCCTTTCGAGTTCGCGCGACCAGGGCACGAGTTGGAAGCCGAGCCCATTGTCGATCATGGCGAAGCGTCCCGAGGCGAGCGTCAGACGCTGGCGATATGTCCCCGCCACATGCTCCCCGGATTCGGACTTCACGTAAGGGAGGCTGGTGTCGGCCGAGACTTTTGCGGCCACCTGGTCCAGTTCAAGCTGGCGCAACGTGTTCAGGAGGTTGCGCTGCAAGATGATGCGTTGGCCCTGCCGCCGCGCTAGGCCCTCCCGGATCAGATGCTCGGTACGGGCTTCCATGGCTTGGCGCGTCTCTCGGCCGAATCCGCCCATGGCAAGCGGCATGGAGTCGCGTTCGACCAGCCTGTGGTCAAGCCAGGTCGCGCCTTTTGCGGTGACCTGCTCGGCAAGATCGAGATCGGAGCGGATGGCGAGCACCACGGTCGGCCGTGGATCGCCGGCTTGACCGAAGCGTCGGACTTCGACGATTCCCCCAACGGGCGGAGCATGTTCGAAGGCCTCGATACCTCGAAAGCGCACGTGGTGCGCGCGTCCGTCGGTCCCGTCGATCAGGGCGTAGGCCTCGCCAGTCAGTTCGTCATGCAATCCACGCTCGACCAGTCGTCCCATAAGCTGAGACGTCGGCTGTCCACCCTCGATGACGAAGTCGGCGACGCCGCGCGCTTCCCCGCGCTCGGTAAAGGCGCGGTGCATGGTCTTGATGATGTCGCCGCGCATGCCGAGGTCGCGCAAGCTGCGCTCGGCCTCGAGTCCGACCATCCACTCCCCTGGTGCGGCGGATGCGGCAAGGCCCATCTTCTCGAGGTGCTGAAGACGGCCAACCATCAGGCGGCGGATCTCAGGATCCGCGCTGCCGGGATTCTTGGGTCGAAGATCGATATACCCGGTCTCTTCCGCCGCCAGTCGGACCTCCCGGTCGAGCCGCGTCCATCGTTCCGCCGAGACTTCCCTCTCCAGCGAATTGCGGATCTCGTGCTCCGGTTTTGGACCCAGTTCGATCGCGACCAATTCCTCGGCGCGTGAACGCAGGCCCCGGCTGATGTAGTCGCGGGAGATCACGAGATCAGCGCCCTCTTCGTCGACCCCCCGAACGAGAAGATGGACGTGAGGATTGTCGGTATTCCAATGATCGACAGCCACCCAATCCAGTCGCGTGCCAAAGTCGGCTTCCATCTGCTTGGCGAGGTCGCGGGTGAAGGCCTTCAGGTCGGTCATATCGCCGGCGTCCTCCGGCGAGACAATGAACCTGAAATGGTGACGGTCGTCCTTGCAGCGTTCGGCAAACGCCGCGCTATCGGCGCCGTCGCCGCGGGCATCAAACATCTCGGCCCGCTCACCACTCCGGGTCACGCCATCGCGCTTCAGATACGAGAGATGGGCCGTCAGCGGCGCTGAGCGGAAGGCTCGTCCTTTGTGGCGAACCACGCGCGCCTTCACCACAACGCGCCGCGTCGGGCTGAACAATCTCGCCCGGCTAAAGGCGAGGCGCCCGCGGCCAAACGTCGAACGCCCATGGGCCGCGGAACGCCTGCCGGCCGGGGTCTGACCCGAGGTGTGTCCGGTTTTCTTCGCCGCGCGTAGCACCTGATTGATGAAGCTTTTCGGCTTCGGCGCGCGGGTACTGCGGATGCGCCCGGGCCGGATACGCAGATCGCTGTCGCCCGTGGTCATGACTGCGCCTCGAAGGACGCCAAAACGCGTAGAGTGCCGAAAATGTAGTTGATCTCATTCTTAAAAATCCAAGGCGCGGCACGCGCCCCGACCGACCGGCACGCCGGAACCCAAGCCATGTCAATGGCTTGCGGTTCGAGCGGCGAGCCCCTTTTATCTCGCCGTCCTGCCGTCGTGGTCTCCGGGTCGCCGGTTCCCGAAAGAGCCACCGCGACCTGGCCGCCAACTCGCGAAGCCCCCACTGCTTCCGAGCGCTTGCGATAGCGATCGTTACCCGAAGGGCCGAGACACCCGAAGGGTGGCTCGGTGAGGAGCGAAGCGACGAGTAGAGCGCGGGCCGAAGGCATCGCCCATACACCATCAGCTTGCGAACCCGCACACCTGGTCATCGCGATACTCCCGAATCCGATCGAGGGACGAACATGCCAATTGGCCGGGGGACCATGGGCGAAACATCGGGCGCCGAGAACGCGGTCGTGACACCGCTAGACGGCATGAGCGCCAACAACCGATCACGCGTCTTCATGAGATCGGATCGCGTGACGAATAGCGTCGCAGCTGCTGATGACTGTCCGCCGGACGTCCACCTCGGCGGCAGTTCGACGGCAAGCAGATTTGCAAGCTTTGCGACGTATGCTCGCGTCTCGTCTGGCAGAGAGCCGCCCGCAAGATGCTCTTCATAGCGAGATGGTCCCGCATTGTACGCCGCAAACACGCCAGGCGAGCCATACCGATCGAGCAGTTCGCGCAAGTACGCCGTACCGGCCAGAATGTTGTCGTGCGGGTCGTAGGGGTCGTTCCCGAGATTGTAGCGCACACGAAGTTCCGCCCAAGTCGCTGGCATGATTTGCATCAGGCCCATTGCGCCTTTTGGCGATCTGGCGTGCACGTCACCAGCACTCTCGATGCGTTGGACTGATCGGATCCAGTTCGGCGCAATCGCAAAGCGTTGTGCGGCTTCATTGATGAAGCCGGCAAATGAGTGAGCGGTCTGACTGATCGCCGGCTGGGCGGTTGATCCGCTCTGGGCCAAAGCAGCACCGTCGAACGCGGTCAGAAGAAGCATCACGGGCACGACTGCACAAACGCGCGTGCCCAACCGACCCAAGCACGCGGTCGGGCTCGCGCCAGCCTTGCAGACATCGATCGAGACGGAGGAATGATCCCGCAATCGATCGAACAAGGGCATGGCGAGGAGAACACGTCGAATACGCACGATCACCCCTCCCACGTCCACACCGGCATCGCACGGCCGATCACGCTGGATGCCGGAAGAAATCCAAAATACCGGCCATCAAGAGAGTCGTCCGACTGCCAGTTCATCAGAAACAGATCGCCGTCGCCGACGACGCGGCAGCCCTGCCATTTCGGCAGCGGCCGGCCGCGTCCGTCGCGGTCCTTCGCCTCGCCCACCGCGACCTCGTCGACCGAAATCGTGAGGCCGGTTCTGCAAACACTCTGCCCCGGAAGGGCGAGCACGCGCTTCAGCATGGGCACGCCAATGGGCAAATAGCCGTTCAAATCGAGGAAGGTCGCGAGCGGCTCCGGCGGCTGCACGGCGACCAATTCAGTAACTTGGAATTGGTCCGCCGGTCGGAGGCGGTAGAGACCGATCGGCACGCTCGCGGATGCGTTCCAGATGTATAGCGGAATCGGCTCCAGGACGATCGTCGCGATGAGCGCAGCAGCGACCCCAATCGTCACGGCCAGCATCGGTAGGCGGCCCGTCATCGCATCACCCTTTGGCGATGGAGCCAGGCCTGATGGCGCGCTTTCGTATACGGGCGCGGGTTTTCATTAACGGACAGACGGTTGTGAACGTGATGCCAATGGTCGGGAGCGACATCAGCCGGATCGACGCCGAGCGCCTCAACGGCATCGATCATCTGCAGCACGCGCTCGACCTTCGGCCAGCCGGACAGGCGCAGCAGAATCTCACCGCCGGGCGTCACATAAGGAACGGTCGAGCAGCGCTGTCCCAGTGCGACCGCGCGCAAGATGTCGATGCGCGAAATGATCGTGCCAAAGTCGTTGGAGGTCCACCGGACGAAGGCAAAGATGCTGCCTGGCGCGAATGACAGGACACGCCGATGGCGATCAAGCTTCCGTTCCCCGACAATGCGACCGAACCGAATGCGGTTTTCGATGCGCTTCTCGAGCCACAACACTTCCACTTCCGTGAGATCGCTCATGCGGCGGCTCCCGGACGCTGGGGCTGGCAGCCGTGAGCTTGGGGCTCGGTCGAGAGTGTGTATCGCCTGCAAAGGCAGGCTGGCCTGTCGGACTGCCGTTGCCGAGCGCCATCGACGCCGCTTTCGGCCTGCTCCGTTAGAAGAAATCCGAAGGATTTCCGGTTAGTAAAGTTAGAGCGGCTGGAAAGCGCGGAGAAACAAGCTCTTAAGCTCGATTCCGGTCCCCGATAGCACGAGGATCGGGTCCCCGATAGCACGAGGGTTGCGGTCCCCGATAGCACGAGCTGATTCACAGGTTGTCCTCCGAATTTGGAATGAGACCGCGCCGGCGCAAGCGGGCCGTTAAGGGATCAACAGGCGTGGGTGCAAAGTTCAGTCGCTCGGTGCCATCAGGGTCGCGCGTGAGCACGAGCTGATAACCGGGCAATGTCTGGCGCTGGACGATCTGGCGCACGTCGTAAGCAAAGTGCTTGAGGGGCGAGAGGATGCCGGACTTGGCATGGAGGTGCACCAGATCAAAACTCCAGCCGCCGTCCTGGCGTCCGCCGTGCTTGCGCACAAGACGATAAAGCCACCTCTCAAGTCCGCCCGTCAGCTCGAAATAGGCGCGATCAATCGTCAGCACGAGCGCGTCATCGATGACGCCAGCGTAGAACCAATCCGGCAGGATCAGCTCGATCCCAAATGGGCGGCCATTTGCATCGGCCGTCTCTTTCCACTCGTTGATCCAGGAGAAGCGATGCCGTCGCCGCTCTGCCGGCTGACGGATCGACGTCAGCACGGTCGTTGACTGAAGTCTGTCGAGACCCGCCTTCAGCCGATCATAGTCGCGTGCGCCGGTGCCGCGGCCGACGAACGTCAGAATTTCATACGGCGTTGCAGCCATCAGGCGCGACGTCTTCAGGCCGGCATCACGGGCTTCGACAATCTGGGACGCGGCCCAGATCAGAACGTCTGCATCCCAGATCGTCGCCATGCCGTGTTCCGGCACGGCTTCGACACGAATTGCGATCGCACCGGCACGGAAGTCGATCGGCACGATCCGCTTAGTCTTTGCGAGGGAGAAGAACGGATACGCCATCAGATCCTGCGCGTCGCGCGGCGCAAGATCGCCGGGCAACGCCCGAAAGAGCTCAAGCTGGTCGCGCTCCGAATGGTGTTTGCGCCGCATGGTCACTACTCTCACGCGGCAATCAGCGACGTTCCTGGCCCGCATACGGGCGCAGCGCGGGCTGCTTCTTGGCCGGCAGTACCGTCCCCTTCCCGGGATCGGACGTCGACGTCTTGGCGCCGCGGTCAGCCCACGCTTTCAGGTCATCGACGGCGTAGACAACACGTCCGCCGATCTTCCGATACGTCGGTCCAGTACCGTACGTGCGGTGCTTCTCGAGCGTGCGACCGGACAGGCCAAGATAGCGCGCGGCCTCAGGTGTACGCAGGAATCGCGGTGGTAGACCGGCCATCGGATCGGGCATTTGAGGACTCCAGGAGGACATCGCACTACGCCTGGCTAGGCCGGCGTGTGTGCGGTCATCATGGAGAAGCAAGATCTCGGAGGGGGATGCCGAATATGGAGGGGGCCGCTTTCGATACCCCCCAACCGGAAGGGCTATTCGTCCCTGCGCCCGGACCGCAGAAGTTTGCGGTAACCACCGCGCATCAACGCAAGGCCGCCTTGCACCAAGCGGATTGTTCGATTGCGCAGATCATGGGTCTTCCAGGCACGGTCGGGGATTCGCTTTTTGCCGAAGAGCGCTTCGGCGATAACGCGATAGCTTCCGCCGGCGCTGCGAGCATCAAGCGCACGGATCGCGGCGCTCAAGCGTTCGCGCCGCTGTTTAGATAGTTGGTGAAAGGCAGGACCTGGTGCGCGTCCATTCATCGCGCGCCACAGCCGGCGGGCTGCATACGCACGCGCGCCGAAATCGCCGTCAAATGGCAGTTCGGCTGCATATGACGCGCCAAGCACCGGTGGATCCTTGGACCAGACACGGTGATCCACTGCACCGATGCGCAGCACGGCGTGCCAGCCGTCGGCGGCGCGGCGCATCTGGCCTGCTGCAAGGTCAAGCAGCGGTTGAGGCGCTGAACTGCGATCGGCGGCCGAGGCAACCTTGACCGGAACGACCGCCGCTAGAACCTCAGGCGCCCAAAAGATCGTCTGCTCATCGAACGACCGCCGCGGGTCATGGGCGAAAGCAGATACCCCATTTCCTCCTGAATTCCTCGGTCACTGCACCATCTGGGCTGCTTGCGATCATCGCCACGTTCTCGGGTCGATAGTCGGCGTTGCGGCGGAGACATTCCCAGGCGATGTCGGTGATTTCGGCGTCTTGTAGGCTCTTGTAGGATTCCGGCGACCGCCAGTCGAATTCAGGCATTGCTTCCGCCCCATTGCACGCTGCTAACAACGATTGCGCCGCAATAGGTATGAACGAGGCGGTTGTAGGAAGCCCCTAGTTTGGCACCACGTGGTGCACCGGAATGACCACCGATCAGCAAAAGAAAATAGTTCTGCCTGCAAGTCGCCGGCCGGCGGTTTTCTTCTATTTTGAGCCGGTGCCGCGCAAGAGGCGTCCCTGCTCGGTCACCCATTTGGCGCGCGCGAGATGACTCTGATATGCGCTTCGCGCACGGTCCGGCTCCCGCACCGGATCGATATGCAGCACCACTCGAGCGACTTCCATCCAGTCAGCCCCTTGGCTTTCGGCCTGCAGAAGGCGCATGTAGGTCACGACATGCTGCTCATCGTAGGCAGTGAGAATTTGATCTGCAGGCGCAGCGTCGGCGACGCCTGGGTCGAGCGGCGGCTTCCTCATAAGACTCCACGCCTTAGTTTAGACAATTTCTAACACGCGGGCAGGAAGGAGCAGAAGCGCCAAAATTGTCGCGGAAGCCGTCCGGATCGCGTTTTGTCGAAAATACTCCGTGGTGAAATACTCTTCAAGGACATGCCCTCTCGCGTATGGATATACGCGAGATACTTGCAATCAATTTGCGGAAGCTCCGGCAGGCCCGTGGTTTGTCACAGGAGGAATTGGCTCATCGTGCTGAAATTGACCGCACTTATATCAGCGCACTCGAGCGAAGCGTTTATGCGGCGGGTATCGACGTTGTCGATCGGCTCGCTCGCAGCCTGGGTGTCGAGGCCGCCGACCTGCTCACTCGCCCGCCCACAAGCACCAAGAAAAGGACTCGGGGGCAGGCCGAGTGATTGAGCCGACCCGCTCGATCCGGCGGCCGGTTCGCGCTCACTGACGCCTGGAAGGATGGGAAGCCCCGCCCGGCAGACCGGACGGGGCTTGATGAAGTGGCCTACTCGCCGGTCTTGCGCGGCCGCGACCAGAGCAGGGTGTAGCCTTCACCGCCTTCGTCGTCGAACAGGTTCGCGTAGATCGGCGCGTTGAAGGAAGGATCGTCGAGCTTGAGCGAGAGGTAGTCGCGGCCTTCCTCGGAACGCTTCGACCAGGCTGCGCCGATCTCCGCCCGGCCCACATAGATGCGGTGGCTGGGGGCGTTGTCATTGGAGCGGTTGGTCTCGGCGACGATGCGGACGCCCTTGGCCTTCAGGCTCAGGGTGACGATCTCGCCCTGGAATTCGTTACCGACCTTCTTGAAAGAACCGATGTTAGCCATGTCACTTCTCCTGTTGTGTTTCGAGCCCGCGACCACCGCGGCCTCGATGGCGATCTAGGGCCGAGGACGATCGGCGACGCACCCGCTCGGGCCGGAGCGCAGCGGAGGACGTCGTTGTGGCGACTTTCTTGCCTCGCGAGGAATGGGCGAAGCCCAGGGGAAGAAAGTCGCATCAACGGCGTTGCGGCTCAGACGATCGAGGCGAAGCCGGTCTTCGGCCAGATCAAGCCATCAACGAGGCCACGTGCGTCCGCGTGCTGAACCACGATATCTGGAGAAGCGTGGCTATCTCGGTTTTGATGAACAAGAGGCGTGAACGATTCAGCGGGGAAAGAGAAACAATCTCCTGCAAAAGGCGGTATCGTCTCCCAAGAACGGATCGAGATAAGATCGTTCTGCCGCGGCTGCGTGGGCCAGACCGAATGTCGGCAGCTTGATCGATGAATTCCGAGCAGGACGAGATCTCCGCGCTCAAGTTCGATCATCCCGTTCACCGCGCCGATCTACGCGAAACGAAGCTATTCGACATGGCAGCGGTAAGCGATCGCCCCTGGGGCCATGCGGCCGTAAGAATTGGCTAGGACGGTTTCTCCACCACCACATCGGGCTCGAACGGGCGGGTCTTCGCCAAAACCACCAAGCGCGTCATCGCCGTGCCGCCAACGCAAACCGCGCCCAAGGAAGCGAAGACTTCACGCCAAGCCAGCGAGGGCACCCCGATATTGGACACGGCGAACACCACATGATAGCCGGCGACGGCGGGGGGAACAGCGAATGCTGTTGCGATGGCGATGCGCAAGGCGGGGGACCGAGTAACAGCAAAGGCGACCTGGCCGAGGACCAGCGTGAGCGCACCGCCGGCCGTCGCGATAAGCATGGCGCCAATGAGGCCGGCGTCGCTGTGAAACGTCATCATCCCGATAATGAGTGCGACAAAAAACGGCAGGGCATACACGGCAAGCGCAATGATCGCCCAGCAGAACAGACCGATGCCGAGTGTGTTGAGAACAAGCCCAATAGCGAGCATGGTGGTGGCTCCATGTGCATAGATCTACCAGTCGCGCCTTCCACCACCACCACGGCGCAACTCTGGATATGAGACTGAAACGAGGCGGAGTTGCGGCGGGAGCAATTTCGCCTCAAAGACTTCAGTTGAGCAGACGGCGCTCATGCGCCGCCGAACATCCAGACCGGGATGCCGAGCCGTTTCGCCTTGTCGGCGAGGTTGTCCTGGATGCCCGTGCCCGGGAAGTGCATGACGCCGATCGGCAGGAGTTCGAGCATGGCATCGTTGCGCTTGAACGGTGCTGCCTTGGCGTGCCTCGTCCAGTCGGGCTTGAAGGCGATCTGGGCCACTTTGCGGTTGCTCGCCCATTTCGAGGCGATCAGTTCGGCCCCCCTCGGGGAGCCGCCATGCAGCAGGACCATGTCGGGATGCTTGGCATGAACCTTGTCGAGACGATCCCAGATGAGGTGGTGGTCGTTGAAGTCGAGCCCTCCGGTGAGCGCGATCTTTGGCCCTGAGGGCAGCAGGATCTCGGTCTCGGCGCGGCGCTTGGCTGCGATGAAGTCGCGGGAGTCGATCATCGCCGCGGTCAGGGTGCGGTGGTTCACCAGCGATCCCGATCGGGGGCGCCATAATGTGCCGGTGTGAGTCTCGAAGCGTTCGATGGCTTGGTCACGGAAGAGCTCCAGGCAGTTGCGTCGCTCGATCAACGTGGTGCCTTCCGCCGTGATGCGTTCGAGTTCGACGGATCGAACTTCGGAACCGTCCTGCTCGCGCTGACTCTTCCGTTGCGCCTGTTCGTTGTCGTCGAGTTGGCGACCGATGCGGTCGACGGCTCGGTGGAACAGGTTGACGGTCGACCAGAGCAGATCGTCGAGGTCCGGCTCGAGCCGCGTGTCGCTCAACGTCGCGACCAGGGCATCGAAGATATCGACGACGGCACCGGTAATGATCCTGCCGTCGGGAAGCGGCCGTGGATCGGGCTGGTCGTCGAAGGGGCGGTAACCGAAGAGCTGCAATTCGGCAAGAACGTGTTCGGTCGGAGATGCGTCGTGCGGTGGTTCGATGTCATCGTGGTCGGTCATGGAGGCGATCCTTTGCCGGATCGGCCGCGACCATCGCGGCCTTCGTGGCGATCACTCAGACGGCAGGCGGAACGGGCCAGAACCCGGAGCAGAGCGGAGGGCCGAAGCGCAGCGGAGGATGGCGGAGGCCGGGCTATTTTGCTTCGCGATGCAAAGCGCGCTCGCCAGATGGCTAATGTGTCTTCTCGTCGCCGGCGCGCGGCGGAAAATAGCCGGACGCAGCCATTGCCGGTCCGAGCCGCTTGCCGTCCGATCGCCCTCTAGAAGGCCGTGGTCGCGTGCTCTCCCGGCAGTGGCCGCACCGCGACCGACCTGTCGATGCCCATCGAATTGCCGGGGCTATTCCGCGGTTGCCAACGACGAATGCAGCAAACGGACGACGTCCTCTGGTACGAGCTGAAGCCGCAACGATGCGCGGAGGGCTTCGAGGCCAAAGATGTGCAGATCTTCGTTGAAATCGCCCACCCGAGGCGACAGCGGAAGCGCTTCAACGCCGGCCTCTACCGCGCGCTGCGTGAGAATCGCCTGTACGGTATCTCCGGCAGCATCGTCATCGCGGGCGATATAGAGCCGACGCAGGCCAGATGGCAGCATCATCGCTGCGAGATGATTAGCCGAAAGCGCGGCCGCCATGGGCAGGGCCGGCAGTGCGTAACGCAGTGACAGCATGGTCTCGATTCCCTCGCCGGCAGCGAGCACATCATCGACCACGCCGAAGCGAACGGCGTTGCCGAGCAGGTCACCCATGGCGCGTCGTGGTGTGTCGATCGGAGCCTTGCCGAGCCGCACGCGATCAAAACCGTGTGGATCTAGCCAGGTGCGGTGCACGCCGGTGATCCGTCCATCGAGGTCGGTGACACAGGCTATCATCGCCGGCCAGGTTTCGGTCGACGAATGCTCATCCGGTCGATAGTAGCAACGAGGATGGAAGCGCAAGCTGCCACCATGGTTGATGCAACTAATTCCGCGACGCTGCAAGTACGCCTCGGCTAATGTCCCTTCAATCGGGTTGGATATCGCAAAGAGCCGACGAGCGGCTTCCTGCGATCCGGCCGGCGCGACTGGACGAACGGGCCTCGGGAGTGATTGCTCCTCGGAACGAGGCAGCTTCAGAAAGCGCCTCGCCTCCTCGGCGACCTCGCGAAAGTCTCGCAAGGCCAGACTTTCGCGGATGATGTCGAGGAGATCACCATGTTCTCCGGTCGCGGCGTCGGTCCATTTCCCGGGGGGGCCCCTCCGGTGTTCGGGGCGCCCCCACGAACAAGGGGGGCCCCGGGTTTTGGAAGCGGCCCCGACCCAGCCAGTCCCGCCCCGCCCGCCTGCCATTAGAGAGATAGTGTCGGCACACCGCCTCAGCCTCGCACGAGAGGCGGCGTGCCAGTTCGGAAGCATCGCCGGCCATCACGCGGCCTCCCGCTCACTGACGCCCGTAACCGGATAGGTGTCGAGCACCCTGGACAGGACCTCGATGCCGCTCGCGTCCGTGGGTACGAACATGCGCAGCTTCCAGGAGATGATCTCCCCAAAGAGGCCGTAAGCACGGAGGCGATCGCGTATCGTGTCGTTGAATCCGGACAGCTCGATGCGATAGGCGCCCATCACCCGGACGCGGCGAAGTTGGAGTTCCTCCGCGAGGTCGAGGACGGTGCGTCCCTCCATCAGCGCGGCAAAGGCAGCGTCCGGCGTCAGCGCGGGCGCGTCCCTCGAAAGGACGTTTGCGACCCATGTGGCCGAAAACTTGCGTCCGATGATGCGTTCGCCCGCATCGGTCTGGAGCCGATAGACGCGGGTTGATTCGTTCGGCAGCCGCTTCCAGATAGGGAGCAGCAAGCCCGCCACAACGTGGATCGTGCTTTCCGTGAACTGGGGCACCTCGGCAAGCTCCGCCACCCAGGCCGCAGCGAAGCGCCCACGGTCCGCTTCGATCCAGTGGCTCTCCGCCATCATGCTCAAGGGGACCGTGTGCTGATCCATCGGCCGGATCAGACGGACGCGCCGCTCGATCTCGCCGTCATCGAGCATGACGCTCGCCGCGGGGACCTGCACGGCGGCTCGTCCCGAGCGCTCATTGACCAGCAGGACGGCCTGACGATCGGAAAGACGAGCAAGAGCGTCATCCAGACTCACCGGATGATTGCGCTGGCGCTGTGTGACAGTGAGCAGCCGGGTCTCGGCGCCGGTCCCCCGCTGGTCATAGATCGTCCGCCGGTCGGTGACGACAAGGCTCTCGGCACGGAGTGTTTCCAACCCGACGTCGTAGGTGCCGGATGCACCCGCGCCTTCGATCCGAGCGGACAAGAGCTGCTCGAAGGCGGTGAACAGCACATTCTGGAGGTCGATGGTGAGCGCCAATAACCTGTTCAGAAAGGTCGTGATCGGCGGCAGGTCATTCCTGAGCCCATTGGCATCCATGAGCTTCAGACCGGTTGCATCCTCGAACCTCCCAAGCGAGCAACCGTCGACCTTGCCTCGCGCGAGCAGCGTGTAGAGCTGACGCAACGCATCACGTCCATACTGGCTTTCGAGATTGTCCTCGGGCCGGAACAGGCCCTGTCCTCCGGT
>NZ_CALMSV010000171.1 GCF_937872355.1 uncultured Sphingorhabdus sp.
CCCCTCGAGCCGCGCTGCTAGCATGCGACCGTCCATGGAAAGGAGGCTCAGCGGCTCGACGGCGATCCACGCAAAGGCCACGATATGCCCAATCATCGCGGCCCGGATCAGCGAGGCATTCTGTTCCTTGAGCGATTTGGCTTCAGCCATCGCCGTCCTTTCGTGGTGAAACCAGCGCATGGAAACGCGCAGGCGTCGCGATCAACAAAATCGATGGCGGGGCGCGTTCGGCTGCAAGATCGGCCGCAGTACCCCAGTCGGTCGACGACGGGCCCTGATCCCGAATGTGGCTGTGCCAGGTGCCCACGTCGAACAGGGTTCGCCCGCTCTGCTCGTGCCGTATATGGATTGCCGATTGCATGCCGTCGGTCCCCAACACGAACAATGCAGGTGTTCGACGGCTGTCGGCAGGCGCCGCGAGCAGATCGACGACGGTCACGGTCTTGAGCCGTGCGCTGGTCAAGCCGATCATAACCCCTCCAGTTTCAACCGAAGGATAGGCTTTAGCTTCGGCCCTGATCCGGTCCGCCACCCTTCGGGACACGCGCAATTGCCACCCGTCACTTCCGGCGATGACGACCGTTTCGAAGGCGGGAACAATTTGCCGGGTCCACTGAGTCGATGGGCTGTCGTCATCAGCCGTGCCGATGACGATTAGTCCCTCTTGGGTCGGCGTATCAAGCGCCTTTGAAATTTCCTGGGAAAGTGACGCCGTCATTGCCGACAAGCGCGCATCATCCATTGTCATTGTTAAAGATCCGCACCCTTGTCCGATCTGAATCTCGGAGAGACCGCCGGCGGGATCAAAGAGCAGTTTGGCGGCGCGTTCGTCGTCAAGGGTTGCGTATAGTTCGGCGACCAGATCGCAATGACTCGGATTATGCCCTTTGCCGTCAGCTAGCAGAAACGCGCCGTGGCCGCGACCGAACAGGGCTGCCTCGAACAGCCGTGTACTTCGGCGAGGCGTTGCGGCAGACATCAATGCTTCGCGAACTGATAGCGACGCGGTCGAATTGATGGCCGCCGCCGCCCAAGGTATGATCAGTTTGCTTCGTTCAGGGTCGCGGAGATCGACGCTGAGGTCGCCGCGATTTACGATCGGCGCCATGCCGAATCCGGAGAGCTCCTTCGCGAGCGCTTCAGCCTTGTTCGTGCCGACCAGCTCAGCTCCTAGCGCATGTCGGGCCATGTTGTGCGGACTAAGTGAAGACTCGTCGCTTACTGCAGCGATATCCTGTCCGGCGCGCGCAGCGTGAATGGCGAGCTTCGATCCGACGCTGCCGCAGCCTAGTATGGCCAGCGCAGGACGCGCTGGTGCGCCAGACAGCGACTGCAACAGAGCCGTGGTGAGCGACTGATAGTGCAGCGCCGGCGAGACAGGCTCATCGTCGCCGCCAGCGAACAGAGAGGCCCGGTTCTTGTTAGCGCGAATTTCGACGACATAGGGCAGGAGCTCAATGTCGGAGGTGCTGCCGATCATATGAATCGGGCGTCGCAAGCATAGAATGATGCCGATCGGGATCGGTGCGAGCAGAAACATGTCAGCAAAGCTACGCTCGATCTTGGCGAGGAAGGATTCCAGACCTCGTCCACATCCAACTTCGGCTGCGCGGGCTCGAAGGTCGCGCAAGGTCGCCACGCTTTCGGGTAGATAGTTGGGGCTGATACACGGCGTGCCATCGGGGTTCTTATCGGGCCAGACAACGCCGACCACAGTGTTGCCTAGGCTGGCCTCAGCAGCGGTTTGGCGCGACGTAAACGACGCATTATCCGGTTTCCGCATGAGTGGCGTCGTCTCGCCCTTGCTCGAAACCCATAACTCAGCCGTGCTGTTTAGACATGCCTCAGGCGCTCCGCGGCGGAAGAAGCTGCCCTTCCAGGCAATCCAACCGCCGTTCTTAGTGACGAGGTTGCGCGCTGCGTTGGCATCGATCTGGACAACGTCGCGAAAACCGCGACGAAGCATGGCCTCCCAACCTTGCGCGTGGTCGATCAAACCGCTGATGGCGGCCTTACGAAGCCAGATCGCAAGCTGCTCGACCAGATGGAAGATGCCATATTCCACCAGACCGAACTGAAGAAAATATTCGTCCTGATCACCTTCGACCAGACAAGGTTGCGGGGTCTCGGCGAAAGGCATGAGATGAGGAAAATCTCGAGGAAAGTCCTCCCGGAGGTAGAAACGCGGCGATCGCCACGGAAATGTAGCAGGAAGCTTGAGGATGACGGGCTCACATGTCCGGACGCCGCTCTGGCTGATGCCATCAGCCTTCATGTCGAGCGGCATCTCGACATTCATTTCGAGCCGGATGCGCGGTCTACCATCTTCAGGCTCCAGCACCGCACCTCCCACGCATTCGGGGTGGGTCAATGCCACGCGCAAGAGATGCTTTGCGGGATCGATTTCTGCCTCGGTCGCCACTGTTTCAACCGTGCGCACGCGCCTGAGCAGCGGTGGCACCGATCCCCAGCGCGGCGATTGCCGCCTTCGCGGCGCTTTTCACGAGCTTAGTGATGCCGCTCGACGTGATCTCGTACTGCAGCGCCCGCTCATCGGCCTCCCAGACATCGGCGACGCAGATGAAACGGTCGCTCTTGCCATCGACGATCGAGACGTATTCGCGCTTTGCCCGATCGCTGGGTGGGTCCGCCTCTTCAGGGTCGATCGCCTTCGAGCTGGCGACAACAATCGCACCCTTCCGAATTTGAGCTAACGCGCTTCGTGCATCAGCGCACACCTCCGCATCCTCACCATAAGTCGAATAGCTATCATAGCTTAGGCTGTGCCATGAGCAATGATGTGGCGCCTGGAGAATGTCGTAGCTGAGCCAGTCGGCCTCGTAAGTCCCGTGCTTGCCCCACAACCGTTCCCAGATGGCGACCTCGGCATCGCCTCCCGTAAGGAATCGGCATTTGTCGAGGATGCCGTCACCCCGGATTGTGAAGCGCAAGATGCCCGAGGAGTGATTTTTGCCGAGCAGTTCGTCCAGCTCCTCATCATCGTTCTGCGGGATCGGGGCGAGC
>NZ_CALMSV010000172.1 GCF_937872355.1 uncultured Sphingorhabdus sp.
GCGGCACAATTCTGGACGGTCGAAAATGGTGTCGCTCTGATACACAAGCTGGCGCATGACGAGCGGCATATGCAGGCCTCACCTGGCACGCTGCTATCGGCGGCCTTGTTCCAGCATGTCATCGACGTGGATCGCGTCGACCTCATAGATTTCGGCACCGGCAATGATGCCTATAAGGTCGAGTGGATGGAGGATGTGCGCGAGCGTTACCGACTCGAGATGTTCTGGCCGAACCATCCCGCCAACTGGCCGCACATTGCCTTCCGCAAATGGCGCGCCTATCGGGCTATGGATTGAGAAACATACAGATAGTACATAATCTTCGTCATTCCCGCGAAGGCGGGAATCCATCCCCCGCCGGGGAAATTTAATCCACCGGAGTTGGGCCCCCGCCTTCGCGGGGGTGACGACTTTTAATGAGGTTTAACAGAATGCCTTTCGTTCCCGACAGCGTTGAAACCACGATCCGCGAACTGCTTGTCGATGTCCTCGGCGTTGCGCCTGCCACCGTTGCCGCGATGACCGACGATACACCGCTGTTCGGCGCACTGCCCGAGCTCGATTCGATGGCAGTGGCGGGCCTGCTGACCGAGATGGAAGACCGGCTCGATATCATGATCGATGATGATGATATCGACGGCGAACTGTTCGAAAGCTTTGGCAGCCTCGTCGCCTTTGCAAAGGCCAAGGTCGGGTAGTGAGCCCGCGCCCCGAATATCGGACTTACCAGTTTGCGGGGCATGAAGAACATGTCCTCTGCTTTGGTGCGGAAGCATCGCGCCAGATATTGATTGTTCCGCCGCTATTCGACGAGATGAACCGGTCCCGCCGGATGCTGGTGCAGGCGATGCGCGGGTTGGCGGAACGCGGTACAGGCAGTTTTCTGGTTGATCTTCCGGGCTGCAACGAAAGCCTTACGTCGCTCGAAAAGCAAAGTCTTTCGACCTGGCGCGAAGCGGTCGGCGCTGCTGCCACGCAGTTCGGTGCAACACACATCGCCTCCTTGCGCGGTGGTGCATTGGTTGACAATGGCGCGGCAAATCTGCCGCACTGGCGACTAGCTCCAGCCAAGGGTTCCAGCCTTCTGAAGACGATGATCCGCACCCGGATTGCGGGCGACAAGGAAGCGGGCAAAGCGACCAGCGAAGCGGGGTTGATGGAGGCTGCGAAGGCCGCGCCGATAGAGCTGGCTGGCAATATGCTAGGCCCCGCAATGGTGGCGGAACTTGCAAGCGCCGAACCTGCCGAAGTTGCGCAACTGACACTGCGCGCCTTGGGGCAGGACATTGCAGGTTCCACCCTATGGCTGCGCGCGGAACCGCAGGATGATCCCGCTATGTCCGATGCAATCGCCACTGACCTCCATGAGTGGAGCGCCTCATGCGGCGGCTGACAGGCTTTGATTGCGAAGGCGCGTGGTGCGCTGCGACGCTCGACGAGGGTGACAAGACCACAGGCTTCCTGATCGTCAGCGGAGGCAATGAAATCCGCAGCGGTGCGCATGCGGGGCAAGCAGCGCTGGCCGCGCATGTCGCCGCTTTGGGCTATCCGGTGTTCCGCTTTGACCGGCGCGGCGTTGGCGACAGCGAAGGCGAAAATCGCGGTTTCGAAAGCAGCGCGGCTGATATTGCTGCTGCCGTCGCTGCCTTCCGTGCACAAGTGCCGCATCTCCAGCGGATTGTTGCCTTTGGCAATTGCGATGCTGCGAGTTCGCTCGCCCTGTTCCATGGCGGCCTGCCAATCAACGGACTCGTGCTTGCCAATCCTTGGGTGATTGAGGCGGACTCCGAAGCGGATGCACCCGCGCAACCATCCGCAGCCGTAATCCGCGCCCGCTATTGGGCGAGGCTCAAAAATCCGCGCAGCCTGATTGACTTGCTCACCGGCAAGATTGACCTCAGGAAACTGGCAGGCGGCCTCGCACGCGCCGCGCAGAAAGAGGTGCCGACCAGTCTGGCTCAACGAATAAGTAACGCCCTTTCAATCGCTACCACGCCGACAACGATACTACTCGCCAGCCGTGATACCACAGCGATGGCCTTCATTGCGGCGTGGAAGGGCAGCGCCTTCGATGACGCGCGTGATCGCAGCGACGTCGACGTGCAGACATTGGACAGCGTATCGCACAGCTTTGCCGATGCGGATTCCAAGGCGTGGCTGCGGGAGCAGATCGAGAGAGCGTTGGTTGGCTAGCGCCTAGGCGAAGGTGCGCTCGATAAACCAGAAGGCCGAAATCGTACCTATGCCATAAGCGGCGAGCCGCAATGCCGGATGCATAAGGGCCGCAGCAAAGCGGCGAAGCAGTTCCAGCAGCGCAAGTGACAGTGCGACAATCACCAGCTGTCCTGCTTCAACGCCCAGGTTGAAAGTCAGTAAGGCGGTCGGCACATCGCTTTCGGGCATGCCGATTTCGTTGAGCGCCCCAGCAAAGCCGAAGCCGTGCAACAGACCGAAACCAAACGCGACCACCCAAGGTATCCGTTCTGAAAGACGTGGCTGATCGGGTCGCTTCTTCACAATCTCGACCGCAAGGAACAGGATCGACAGGGCAATCACACTTTCCACCGGACGCTGCGGCAGGCCGAGAAAGCCCAATGTTGTCCCGATAAGCGTAATCGAATGCGCCACGGTGAAAGCCGTCACCGCTTTGGCAATCGTCCAGAAGCCGCTGAGCAAAAGCACCAGCGAGACGACGAACAGCAAATGGTCGTAACCGAACAGAATATGTTCGACCCCTGTCACGAAATAGGTGTGTGCAACTTGCCAACGATCAGGTTTCGCCTTGATCTCCGCATTTGGCTCGGCGGGTGTCAGGCGCAGCGCCTGCACCGGACGGCCGAGCGGCTGGACGCGCACCAGCACGTCGGTTTGTGAGGCTTCGAAATTCGATAGACCGATAGACTTGCCCGAGACATCGCCCCGGCAGGCAACCGTGGAAGTTGTGACCAGCGAGATGCCGGAAATTTCGCGGCTGGGTTCGCCAGTGATTTTGCAGCCCATGGGTAGCAGCGGCTGGGTCTGCGGCGTCAGCCCGCCGCGCATCGGGGCCTTCCAGACCAAGGTCCATGCGCCGGGGCTTTTCTCGGTGAATTCGAGATAGCCGGGACGCAACTCATCGGCCTGGACAGACACCGACAGCAACAAGCCAAAAAGCAACAGCAGGAAGCGGATCACGGCTGGGCGATCTTGATCGTGTAGCCGTCGAGCAACGCCTGATAGGCCGCCGCCTCGCGAGCCTTGGTGGTCGTCGCCCGCCAATCATTCTCGACTGCCTGCCGGACATCGGCAAGCTTGGGCTTTTGCGGAGTCTTCACTGCACGTATGCGAACCATATGCGCGCCGAAACCGGATTGTATCGGCCCGGTCCATTGCCCCACCTTGCTACCCGCGAGCGCCGCTGCAAAGCCCTCACCAAAATCACGCGCTACCTCGCCCTGTGGCGCATTTTCGAGCGAGCGCGGGAGGGAAATTGCCTCACCCAATTTGCTCCAATCCCCGCCCGCGGCCAGCGCGGCTTTGACGCGCTCGGCCGCACCTTCATTTTGCCCGAGATAGATCTGGTCAAAACTATAGGTGGCATTGGCAGTGTAGCGCGCCGGATTGCGATCGAGCCATTTCTGCAAGGTGGCATCGTCTGGCGTCGCATTCTCGACCTGCGCAGCGGCGAGATATTCCATCTTGGCGCGCAAGCGGCGGCGGATGACGGTGTCGTCCTCATCAAGGCCAAGCCGCTTCGCCTCGCGGTAATAGATTTCGCCCTTGATATGGTCGCGGATCAAACCGTCAATTTCGGCCTGTGTCGGCGGTCGCTGCCAAGTCTGCTGCCAACTCGCGACCAGCCGCGAGACCTGCTCCTCGTCGATGGTGATCGTCCGGCTCGCAGGATCGACCTCCTCCCCGCGCCATGCCGAGAAAAGGAAGACTGCCAAACCGGCCAGCAGGAAATGGACCAGCGGCTCGCGTAGAAGCGGCTTCAGTCGTTCGCTAAAATGCATGTCCCTCCCCAGACGCGCCATATGGGCGCACGAGGTTCATGCCAGCAAAGCCAAGCCCCGCCAAGCCCTGGCAGCAGCGGTCAGACGACCGCTGCCAGTTCCGAAGCCTGCTTGATCGCCCGCTTTGCATCGAGTTCCGACGCCTCATAGGCGCCCCCGATCAGATGCGCCTTCACGCCGCCTGCTTCGAGGGCATCGAAAAGACCGCGCGCCGGCTCCTGTCCCGCACAGATAATGACCGTATCGACATCGAAGGTGCGCGGTTCGCCATTGACCAGCGTGTGCAAGCCATCGTCGTCTATCGACAGATATTCGACCCCGGCAATCATCTCCACCCCGCGCCTTTGCAGGGTGATGCGGTGCGTCCAGCCGGTGGTGCGGCCAAGGTTCTTGCCGACAGCGCTGGTCTTGCGCTGCAGCAGTGTCACTTGGCGGTCGTTACGCGCCACGACCGGTTCAACGCCGGTCACGCCACCACGCGGGTGGTTCTTGAAATCGATACCCCATTCGCGGGCGAAGACATCAATATCGAGTGCAGCGGATGTGCCTTCATGACTGATCAGCTCGGCAACGTCGAAGCCGATGCCACCCGCCCCCATGATCGCAACCTTTTTGCCCACCTGTGCCTTGCCCTGAATAACATCGATATAGCGCACCGCCTTGGGATGATTGATGCCAGGGATGGAGGGTTTGCGCGGTTCAATCCCGGTGGCAACGACCACTTCGTCAAAGTCCTGTAATTCCTCAACGCCCACACGCTTGCCAAGCTTCAATTCAACACCAGTGGTTTCGATCCGACGGCCGAAATAGCGCAGCGTTTCGTAAAACTCTTCCTTGCCCGGAATGCGTTTGGCGAGATTGAATTGGCCGCCGATTTCGTCTGCCGCATCGAACAAGGTGACCTTGTGTCCACGTTCGGCTGCCAGCGTCGCAAAAGCGAGACCTGCGGGGCCTGCACCTACCACTGCCAGCCGCTTTGCTGCGGCGACTGGCGGATAATCCAGTTCGACTTCGCGACATGCGCGAGCATTGACGAGGCAGCTGGTGAGCTGGCCGGTAAAGGTATGGTCGAGGCACGCTTGGTTACAACCGATGCAGGTGTTGATCTCATCCTCCCGACCCTCACGCGCCTTGTTGACGAGATCAGGATCGGCCAGCATCGGGCGCGCCATCGAAACGATATCGGCATCGCCGCGCGCCAAAACTTCCTCGGCCACATCGGGCATGTTGATCCGGTTCGAGGTGATGAGCGGGATCGACAATTCCTTGCGCAACCGCCCTGTCACCTGCGCAAAGGCCGCACGCGGAACCATGGTGGCGATGGTGGGCACAAAGCTTTCATGCCAACAGAAGTGGGTGCTGATCACATCAACGCCCTCGGCCTCCAATGCCTTGGCAAGGCTCACCACCTCATCCCAGGCGAGCCCGCCCTGCAACATGTCCATCGCCGAGATACGGAAGATCAGCACGAAATCAGGGCCGACAGCGGCGCGGGTGCGGCGCATCACCTCAACCGGAAAGCGCACCCGGTTTTCCCAGCTGCCCCCCCATTGGTCGGGGCGCTGGTTGGTCTCTTCGACTAGGAAAGTCGAGATCAGATAGCCAGCCGATCCGATCACTTCGACCCCGTCATAACCGGCTTCCTTGGCGAGCGCCGCACAGCGGGCGAAGGCGGCGATCTGTTCTTCGATGCCTGCCTCATCCAGCTCACGCGGCGCGAAGCGACCGATGCGCGATTTGACTGCTGACGGCGCAACGCAATCGGGTGTTCCTGCAAGCGGCCCGGTGTGCAGGATTTGCATGCAGATCTTCACCTCGGGGTCTTCGGCATGAACCGCCTCGGTTACCTGTTTATGCAGCGCGACATCCGCAGACGTGATCAGTTTCGCGCCCAAGCCGGCCGTCTCATGCGGGCCAATACCGCCGGTGATGATCATGCCGACCCCGCCTTTCACGCGTTCGACAAAATAGGCGGCAAGGCGCGGCCCGGCATCTGGCAGGTCTTCAAGACCGGTGTGCATCGAACCCATCAGGATGCGGTTCTTTATCGTGGTGTTGCCGATTTTCAGCGGCGAGAAGACATGGGGGTAGCGGGAGTGGCTCATGGTTCGGTCCTGCTGGATGGCTTATTCGGGGGCGTATTCGGGTTTGCGTTTCTCAATGAAGGCGCGCATCCCTTCGGCGAAATTCTTGCTGCCGGCGGTCATCAACTGGTTGCGGTTTTCGATCGCCATTGCGGCCTCGAGACTGCCGGCATCGATAGCCATATTGAGCCCTTCCTTGGTCATGCGCAGCCCCATAGGTGAGGCATTGAGCAAATCATCTACCCATGGCTGGGCGGCGGCTTCGAGTTGGTCGTCGGGAACAACTTCAGCAACTAAGCCAACAGCCAAAGCCCGCTGCGCCTGAATGAAGCGCCCTGTCAGCATCAATTCGGAGGCAATCGAGGCACCGACCAAACGCGGCAGGAAATAGCTGACCCCCATATCGCAGGAGGAGAGGCCGATGCGGATGAAGGCCGCGTTCATGCGCGCACTTTCGCCGGCAATGCGGATGTCGGAGGCGAGCGCAAAGGCAAAGCCACCGCCGCATGCCGGGCCATGGACCAGCGACACGATCGGCTGCGGGCAACGGCGCATCTTGATATAGACATCGGCGAGCCAGCCCTGAAAACCGAAGCCACCGCCAAAGGGGATGGCACCCGGATCGCGCCCGCCAAGTTCTTTGAAATCAAGTCCGGCGCAATAGGCCTTGCCCGCGCCGCGCATAACCACGACGCGTACTGTCCGGTCATGATAGAGCTTGCCGAAATAGTCATTGAGCTCGCCGACCATGTCGACCGAGATCGAGTTCAGCGCGTCTGGCCGGTTGAATGTCAGCCAATCCACCTGCCCGCGTTTCTCGACGATAATCGTCTTATAGCCTTCCGACATGCCTCGCTCTCCCATGCTAAACAGTGTTTAGCACTTGCATAACGAACAGTGTTTACTATGGCAAGAGCCATGGCAGTGCTGCTGACAGACGAACAGGTTCATGACGTTCGGGAGCGTATCCGGCAGGTTGCGGAGCGCCAGATTGCGGCGCATGGCATTGCCGCGCTGTCGCTACGCTCGATCGCTACCGAACTCGGTTGGACAGCCGCCTCGCTCTATCGCTATTTCGCCAGCAAGGCCGAATTGCTCGATGCCTTGCGTGCAGCAGCGCATAACCGCTTTTCGGATCGGATCGAGGCAGCGCACGACAGCACCGATGATTTGTGGGAGCGTTCGCGCGCAATCGGCGATGCTTATGTCGATTTCGCGATGCAGGAACCTGCCGCCTATCAGGTGATGTTCGATTACGAACAGGAAGAAGGCGAAAAATCCGATGACCTGCGCGCTGCTGAGCGGCGGTCGCACCTGACGCTGACCACCTATGTCCGCGAAATGGCTGAGGCTGGATTGTTCGAAGGTGACCCTGACCAGATCGCCCACACCTATTGGGCTACGATCCACGGCCTGATCGTGCTGCGCATGGCCGGAAAGCTGGACGCATCGCCCGGCTTTGACACATTGCGCCATGCCGCGATGCGGCTAATCACCCGCGGCGCGCGACCGGACAGGGGTTAACTAACCAATTCTGGTCTGCGTCTTACGATTTTGGAAATGTTGGTAGCGGAGGAGGCGCTATAACTTTCGTCTCAGGCAATTTCAGAGCGTCTCCAACTACTCTGTAAAATCAGCGATTTATCTTGTAACGTGTTCGCGGTCGGTCGCCCTGAATCGCCTGAATTCCCGCTGAAATGTGGGAACGATTGTGGGACCAAATACCCCTGATTTTGGCGGTATGAATCCCTGACAGGGACTATAACCTGATGGCGCTGACAGTATTGAAAGTGAAGAATGCGAAGTCCGGTCGCCATGTCGACGGGAGGGGCTTGTGCCTGGTCGTGAAGCCCAGCGGCGCGCGCACCTGGGTGCTGCGTATGCAGTTGAAAGGCCACCGCCGCGACTATGGACTGGGATCGGCGCATGATGTTTCGCTGGCAGATGCCAGAACAGCGGCAGCCGAATTGCGCCGCCGGGTTCGTGAAGGCTTCGATCCTGTCGCCGAGCGGCGAAAGGCGCGCAAAGTCATTCCGACCTTCGAAGCTGCAACCCGCACCTGCCATGAAACCCTGGGTGACGGCTGGAAGGACGGACATCATGTCCGCTGGCTATCTGGCTTTGAGCGACACCTCTTTCCGCGCATCGGCAAGAAGCCGGTCGACAAGGTGGACAGCGCCTGCGTCGTTGAGGCGCTGTCCCCGATATGGCTGGAGATACCGGAAACAGCGCGGCGCTTGCTCCAGCGCATCGGCGTAGTGCTCGATTTCGCGCATGTGAAAGGCTGGGTGCCGGAAGAGGTCTCGTTGCGTTCGGTGCGCAAGGGCCTGCCGCGTCAAAACGACAAACGCGGGCACATGGAGGCCATGCCCTATGCCGATGTCCCGGCGCTGATGCGGAAGCTTGCCGCCGCGTCCCCAACGACCGGACGCGATGCCCTGCGCTTCACTATCTACAACGCCGTGCGGTCCAACGAGACGCGCCTTGCAGTATGGACCGAGTTCGACCTGGAAAATGCGGTATGGACCATTCCCGCCGAACGGATGAAGGCTGGCGAAACCCACGTCGTGCCGCTTTCGGTGCCGGTTGTGGTACTGCTGCGCAAACGCTGGAATGAGCGAACCAGTGAAATTGGCTTGGTCTTTTCCAATGATGGCAAGAAGCCCATCAGCGACATGACCATGACCAAGCTGCTGCGCGACGATGGCTTTGCCAGCATCACCGTACACGGTTTCCGGTCCACTTTCACGGACTGGGCCGCCGAATGCACCGACTGCCCCAAGGAGGTTGCTGACAAGGCCCTCGCCCACAAGCTGCCCAACAAGGTCGAAGCCGCCTACCGCCGAACCGATTTCTTCGCGAAGCGCCGCAGCTTGATGAAGCAATGGGCGGATTATCTGGGCAATTGCACCCCGGTAGCGAAACCGGGGGCAGCCGAGCCTATTCAGGCTCGCGCTGCCGCATGACCAGGTCGTGCAGACTGACAGTCATGATGCGGGTCGACTTGCCAAGCTTGATGGCCTCGATCTCGCCCGACGCAATCAGTTCGTAGAGCTTGGTGCGACCGACGCCGATCATGCGGGCTGCGTCTTTGACCTTAACGCAGATCGGCTCGACCGGGGGCGGCGGTTTCACTGTGTCGCACCCTCATTCCGATATGAGGCCGGATCATCGATCCAGCAATTGACGGCGGATCCCCGCCAGCCCGCGCCGTGCACGCTGATCTTCACTTGGGACGGGAAAGTTCCCTCGGCGATCTTGCGATACATGGTGGATCGGGACAGCCCGGTTCGAGCGAGGACGGTCTTCAGGCGGATGATCTTGTCAGAGTTGGACATGGGACTTGCTTCCATTCGTTGGCAGTTACTGGTGCCCCCTGACCCAAGAATTTCGCCAGAAGGCATCAAGCGCAACAAAATTCGCCGTCTCTGGTATGGCCATCGCAAGAGCGGATAGAATAACTTGCGGAAGGATAGAAACGGATACGGAAGAGCAGAGAAGACAACGGACGCAAGCACCGGGTGCCTTCAGGCCGAGTTTCTGTGAGGTGATCGGAGCCGACGCGGTGTTAAGTTGGGAAATCTGCGCACAAGCGGCGGATATTTGCGTCACACCGAGCGACGTTTGCGCGCGAATCGGCAGAAGGCAGACGGTTCGTGTTGAGGCCGCGATGCTACAGCGAGATGTCCTTACCAATTAAGACTAGGGATCCAGATTTGCGGTCATTGTGCTTAGCAGAAGCCGCACGGTTGCAATCTCTTCTATTGAAAAGCCTGCGAGCAATCGTTCGTAAATGGCGTCCGCCTCTTCGCGCAACGAAGGGAGTATGCTCACTGCCTTGGGCAGCAGGTGCAGCGTCCACACCCGGCGATTGCCTTCAACGGCGCGGCGCTCGA
The DNA here is from genome assembly GCF_937872355.1 of uncultured Sphingorhabdus sp. Lineage (GTDB taxonomy): Bacteria > Pseudomonadota > Alphaproteobacteria > Sphingomonadales > Sphingomonadaceae > Sphingorhabdus_B. The sequence continues at coordinate 9,976 of NZ_CALMSV010000172.1, forward strand.
CATACTCCGCCCTTTCGAGCTGGTCGATGACATGGCCTACGCTAGCGCGTTCCAGTTCGAGACACTTCGCAAGCTCGGTCTGGGTAAGACCCGGCGTTCGAAAGATGTAGGCAAGCGCGCGCCATTGGGTGCGGGTCAGACCGAACCTGGCGGTCGAGGCGTCGAACAAGCGGCGGAGCTTGCGCGGCACTTCCTCGACGAGGAACACTAGCTCGTCGGCATCGGTCACATAACTGAGCGGGTCGAACTGGTGAGGCATTGCGCGCATCCTATACGCAATTGACGCAAGTGAACAGACTTTACTGTAATCGATCTTACTTTATGATAAGCGCATGTCGAGTTTACCCGTTACCCATTTTGGACACTCCGATCACGCCATTGCCGCGCTGATCGAAGGGGCCGAGTGCGGTATGCCTCTTTTGCTCGCTCATGGCGGTGGTCAAACCAAGCGGGCGTGGAAGCGCCTCTCGGCGACGCTGGCCCATTTAATCTGCGGAGGATCGCACGACCTCGTTTCGCCTGAAGTGGTTGTGAACGGCCGCGAGTTAGTACGCCACGCTGAATATGGCGACATAGCCGATGCAACGCATTTGGTGGTCGGCGATCGGAATGACGCCTTTGGCGATGCGATCCTCGATTTTCTGAGACGCGCTCATGGGAATGGGATTGCGGCATGAGCGAGCAGGCAGCAGGAATGGATATCGAACAACTCCGCGCCATGTTGCAGATTGCACCGTTCCATCGCTGGCTCGGGCTGGATATCGCTGAACTCACCGACAAGGAACTTATCCTCGAAATGCCGTGGCGGGATGAGATCGTCTCCAATCCGGTAATCGGGTCGGCGCATGGCGGCATCCTTTCGGCGCTGATCGACCTGACCGGCCTGTATGCGATCAACGCGCTGGGCGGATCGGCGCGCGCCACCGCCGATATGCGGGTTGATTTCCACCGTCCGGCGACATCGGGTCCGCTGCGCGCGATTGGGCGTGTGGTGAAACTGGGAAAGCAGATTAGCGTCGCGGAAACTCGGATCGAGGACGCTGATGGCAGGCTGCTTGCGAGCGGACGTGGCGCCTATGTCGGTTAGCATGTGCGCCCTCTAATCGAAGTAACGCACGACAATCTCAGACTTATGTCAATTGGAGAAAATGATGCAGAACGACTCAAGTGCGTCCGAACCCCGCCCGGCTGCCACGATCCTCCTGCTCCGCGATACCCCTGAGTTTCAGGTGCTTATGGTCAAGCGGCACCAGCAGATCGATTTCGCTTCGGGCGCGCTGGTTTTTCCGGGCGGCAAGCTGCACCAGGGGGATGCCGACCCTGCCTGGGCAGACCATGCCAGCGGCTGGGAGCTGTTCGACGAGGTTCAGCGAAAGCTGCGCATCGCCGCGATCCGCGAAGTGTTCGAAGAGGCCGGGATTCTGCTGGCGCACCATCGCAATGGGACACTCTTCGAAATGGTTTGCGACCCGGATGTTCGCGCGAAGGTCGATCGAGGAGAGCTTGAATTCATCGAGGTGGTGCGTGACTTGGATGTGCAGCTGCAGCTTGATTCGCTTGGCATTTTTGCCCGTTGGATCACTCCGCCAATCATGCCCAAGCGGTTCGACACTTTTTTCTATGTTGCTCACGCCCCCGCAAACCAGCTCGCAGCCTGCGATGGACACGAAACTGTCGATGCAGAATGGATCGCGCCGAAAGAGGTCTTACGTCTAGCTGAGAGCGGAGAACGCACTGTTATTTTCCCGACCCGGATGAATGTGCAATTGCTGGCCGAAGCGTGCGATTCAGCGGATTGCATGCGGCGCGCAGAAGAACGGCCGCTGGTTCCTGTACTTCCTCGCCTTGAGGAACGCGATGGCCGACGGGTTCTGGTGATTCCTGAGGATGCCGGCTATGGATCCGTTGTTGAAATCGTTGGCTAGCATTCTCTCCTCCGGCTCGACGTACAGGTCCACATTTCCAGCACCGACCGGATTGCCGCCACGAAAGCGAGTGGTTCATCAAGCATAAGGTGATGCCGCGCGCCGGGTACGGCGATGATCGGGATATCCGCGCCGCCCAGCTCTTGCACAAAATCTCGGGAATCACGGGTGAAGAGCAGACTATCCTCCCCGTGAATGATCGCTTTTCGCCCTGGGGCATTGATCAGTTTTGGGCCAATGCTTAGCCAGTCGGCCCGCGCATTGTCGCGCTTGAAAACGTCGGGTGAGAACTTCCAGGTCCAGCCTTGCTCCACCCGGCGCAACGAATGATAGGCCATATAGTCCATTAAGAAGGGTTGCCCGACTCGCTGGGGGGGCGAAAGCCTGAAGCGGTCGCGGGCCGCAGCGAAATCGGGGTAGATACGGAGCGGCTTGTCGGGATCGCCAGAGCCGGGGCTGGTGTGACCGCCCGCCCAGAATGCCTCGAGCATCGCTGGACGCAAGGTCATCATGTCGCAGATGGCTGCTCCGGCGAAAAGCCCTGGCGCTTGATCGAGCGCCTCCAGCGCGACGCTGGCCCCGAAACTGTGAGCGACGATGAACGGCTTGCGCCCATTGTCGAGCAAGCCAAGCGCTCGTGCCACCCCGATCATCTCGCCACCGCGCGCTGTCATATCGCAGTTCGCGCGCACGCCGCTGTCGCCCATCGCGGAAAGATCGTAGGCAACAACGTCGAAATCTTCGGCCAGAAATGGCGCGATGAAAGCGAAGCAGCGTGCGTGGGCAAGAAAGCCGTGGGTCATCAGTACCGGAGGTTTCCCGCGTTGACCCCACCGGAAATAGTGTATGGAGATGCCATCAACCTCGACAAATCCTTCCTCGCGCGGAACCGCCAAGGCATCGACAAACCACTTCGGCAAACTGTTCTGATCGCCCGCCCAGGTCGGGTCGATATCGCCAAGGCCGTTGATCGCATCAGTGGGCAAGAATTCTTCCAATCGAAATCATCAAGGGGTAAAAACAAATCCGCGATAGCCGTTCGCGGCAACCTCGTCGCAGATCTGGGAATAGGCGGCGACGCTCGGAAAGTTGATGAGCTGGCGCTTCTTGCCCGGAACGTTATCGCCCATGTACCAGGACTTGGCCTTGGGGAAGAGAGTCATAGCGCCGATTTGTTCGACCATTCCGGTCCATTCGCGTTCCGCCTCCGCATCCGGCTCAAAGCGCGAAAACCCATTTTCTCTCAGATAAACAAGAAATCCGGTTGTCCAGTCACCCTGCTGCTCGGCCGAGGTCGGGCCATTCGAAAAGCCGGATGGGCTCAACGGGCCATAATGAAAGATCATGTTCGGGAACCCGCAGACCGAGTTGCCAAGATAGGCACGGACACCATCGGTCCAGGCCTCTCCAAGACTGAGGCCCTGCAGGCCGCGAATGTCCATGTCGATTAGTCCGCCGCTGCCCGCATCGAACCCGGTGGCAAAGACGATGATATCGCATGCGACCAATCCGGCCGCGGTTTGAATGCCCTCAGGGGCGATGCGCGTGATCGGATCCTGCTTGAGATCGACCAGGGAGACATTGTCCTGCGCGAAAATTTCATAATAATTCTGTTCGAGCGACGGGCGCTTGGTGCCGAAGGGGTGCGGTGGTTCGGTGGGTGCCAGAACCTCGTGCAACGATGGATCGGTGATCCTCGCGCGGACCTTGTCGCGCCAGAAATCATATGCGAAGCGATTGGCCCGTTCGTCGGTCAGCAGGTCGGCGAAATTGTTGAACCAGAACCGAAGGCCACCGGCTCGCCACAAACGCTCATAGCTCGCTTCGCGCTCGGCTGCGTCAACATCGAGCGTGTTTGCGTCCAGACGATTGGCATCAAACCCGCCGCTCGTGTGGCGTCGTGCATCGAAGATGGCGGGATAGCCGGGTTTTTCCTGCACCTGTTGCTCAGTTGTCAGGCATTGCTGCTGCATCGGCAGGGCAAGGATCGGCGTGCGCTGGAACAGGGTCAGCTGGGCGGCCTCGCGTGCCGCTTCCTGTGCGACCTGAACGCCGCTCGCGCCAGTGCCAATGATTGCAACCCGTTTTCCGGCAAAGGAAAGACCACCTTGGGGCCAGTGCGCGGTGTGATGCTGTTCGCCCTCGAAGGTCTCTTTGCCCGCAATGTCAGGGGTATAGGATTTGGCGGCAAAACCGGCGCAGGGGAACAGGAAGCGCGTGCGCAGTTCCTCTCCGTTTGCGGTTTCGACATGCCATTGATTGCTTTCAGCATCGAACCGCGCGCCCGACACGCGGGTTCCCATGGTCATGTCAGGCCACAGGTCGAGCTTGTCGCAGACGTACTGAAAATAGGCGCGCAATTCGGCGCCAGACGGAAATCGCTCGCTCCACGTCCAACCCTGCCAAAGCTCGGGCAGCGAAAATTCATAGATCGGGACGTGGGAATCGACTCGGGCACCGGGATAGCAGTTCCAGTACCAGATGCCGCCGGGCTGCTCCGCAGCATCAATCAGTTTCACGCGGAACCCGGCCTGACGCAGGCGGTGCAGCAGATAGATTCCGCTGAAACCGGCACCGATGATGAGTGCATCGAGTTCTGCGTTCTTGTCACTCATCGGGCGTTGCTCAATGCGACTGCAAGTTCGGCCGCGCCCTTATAGTCGGCCTTGCCATTGGGCGCGCGCAGCGCGCTATCGGTTGCGAAAACCGCCTTTGGGGTCTTGTAGCCGGCCAGCTTGCCCCGGACATGATCCTTGAGCGCCTGCTCATCCAGCGTTGCTCCTGCGCGGAGATGAACCACGGCGGTGACCGCCTGACCCCACTTGTCATCGGGTACGCCGACAACCAGAGAATCCTCGATCGCCGGATGGGTCTTCGGGAAAGACCTTTTCGCCCGCCGTATTGATGCACACGCTGCCCCGGCCTAGCAAGGTCAGGCTGCCATCTTTTTCGACCGTGCACCAGTCGCCCGGAATCGAATAACGAACCCCATTGATGGTCTTGAACGTCCGCGCAGATTTCTCGGGATCCTTGTAGTAGGCCAGCGGGATCGGTCCCTTGAGGGCGATGAAGCCCGGCACGCCGCTGCCGGGTGGGACGGGTTGGTCCTTTTCATCGAACACATCGCACATTCCGCCGATGGTGAACTTTGCGGTTTCCGTGCTGCCGGCAGCGGTCGTCACCGAACGACCAAAACCGAGTCCCTCGGAGGCTCCGAAGCTGTCCATCAGGGCCACTTGCGGAATGTGGCGGATCAGGCCCTGTTTGACCTCTTTGCTCCACATCACGCCAGACGAAACGATGGTTATCAGGCTCGACGTATCGAATTTGCCCGGTGCGGCGTCCAGGGCCTTGAGCATTGGTTTGGCGAAGGCATCGCCGACGATCGCAATCGACTGCACCTTGTTCCGCTCAACCGCTTGCCACAATTCGTCCGCGTCCAGCGAAGCATTGTCCAGCGTTACGATACACCCGCCAGAAGCAAGAGTCCCGATCGCGGTGATGAAGCCAGTTCCGTGCATCAAGGGACAGGCAGGCAAGGTCATCCGTCCAGGCCCGTCGGCGCGGATCAGAGCGAGCGCCGCCTCAATACTGTCCGGCGTCGGACCGAGCAGACGTTGCGCATCGAGTTGGGCCTCGCGCATATCGGTGTGGCGCCAGATTACGCCCTTGGGCATGCCGGTCGTTCCGCCGGTGTAGATGAACAGCTCGTCATGCGGCGACCGTTCGATTCCCAGCGGCAAGCCGTCGCCCGTTTGGGCAAGCTGTTCATAGGCAATCGCAAACGGAGCTTTCGCCGCTTCCTCGCCGATTTCGACGAACAACCGCACCTTTTGCAGCCGGTCTTTGAGTTCGACAATGCAATCGCGGAATTCGGAGCTGTAGAAAACGACTTCGCTGTCGGAATCGTCGAAAATGTAGAACACCTCATCCGGGCGATAGCGATAGTTGATGTTCACATGAGTGAAACGACCCTTGAAACAGGCGGCCATCAGTTCGCCGTATTCTGGCCGGTTGCGCATGTAAAACGCCACCTTGGTCCCCGGTGCAAGTCCTTGAGCAGCAAGGGCTCGGGCAATGTTGTTCGATCGGGCGCCCATTTGCGCCCAAGTAATCATGCGTGTGCCGTGGATCAGGGCTGGGGCAGTCGCGGGCAGAACCGACTCGATCGCATCGAGAATGTCGCCCAGATTCCATTGCGCCATTCGAACTCTCCTCTCGCGAACAGTCACGCTGCTCTTGCAATCCAGCCTTGCAGAAGTGCCGCCTCTTCCCTGACAGTCTCGGGCCCTCCCAGGATCTGCCGGTCGAAACCGATCCGCTTGAACCAGTAATGCAGCCCCAGCAGGTCGGTGAAGCCCATGCCGCCATGTACTTCGGTTGCGGTGCGGGCGATGATCCGCCCGGTCTCGCCGAGGTGAGACTTGGCGTGGCACGCCATCAGGGGCGCCTCTTCCGGTACCGCATCGAAGGCATGGGCAGCATACCATACCAGCGACCGGCATGGCTCGTTGCGCGCCGCCATTTCGGCGCACATGTGCTTGACGGCCTGAAAGCTGCCGATCACCCGTCCGAATTGTTCGCGCTGCCCTGCATAGGCCACAGCCTGGGCGATCATCGCATCTGCCGCGCCGAGGCTGTCCGCCGCCAGCAGGATCCGGCCCGCCGCGATGATCCGCTGGGCCGCCTTGCCGCCGTCATCGCGCAAGGCTTCGGCTGGAACCGATGACAGCCGCAGTCCGCAAATCGAGCGGGTCGCGTCAATGGTCCTTAGGGCAATCTGCTCCACGCCCTCGGACTGCGCCAGGATGATGTAAAGCTGTCCGTTGTCGTCGGCGACAAGGAAGTGATCGGCCTCCTCGCAATCAAGAACGAACAGTGCCAATCCGGTCAGTCTGCCATCGGCGCAGGACACGCCCGAACCATCGCGGCGCGTCACTAGGCCCTGCAAGCCAACGCCGAAGCACACGCCACCCGATGCGATGCGCGGGAGCCAATTCGCTTTTTGCGCGTCGGAGCCCGCCTCGATCAGCGCGAGCGGGGCCAGGACCTTGCGGCCAGCGAAGGGGACAGGGGCCACCGCTTCGCCAAGTGCGGTTGCAACCACGGCGGCATCCAGCATCCCAAGGCCCAGGCCGCCATAGGCTTCGGGCACGACAAGGCCGTTCAGCCCCAATTCCGCAAGTGCTGCCTCCGCTTGTGCACTAACCGCGCTTTCGCTTTCGACGACATTTCTGACGTGATTCAGAGGGCACAGTTCGCGCAGCAGCCGGGCTACGCTCTCGGCCAGCATTTGCTGTTCCTGGGAAAGTCCGAAATCCATTACCGCTCTCCCTGCGAAGCCAGACGCGGTTCGCGCGGCATGTTCAGGCCGCGTTCCGAAATGATGTTTTTCTGGATCTGGGCAGTACCCCCGCCGATAATCAGGCCGAGCTGGAACATGTAGTTCCATTGCCAGCTTCCGTGCGCGCGTTCGTGGGGGCTGCCGTGATAGAGCAGGCCGAGTTCACCCAGCGCATCGATCGCCAGCGCCGAAATCTGGTGCGCCAGCTCGCAGGCCTGAAGCTTGACGATCAACTTGGCCATACCCCCCGGTTCGCCCTTGATCTGGCTCGAGAGGACCCGCATCCCGTTGTATTTCATCGCCGCAACTTCTGCTTGCAGCGAGCCAAGTCGGTCCCGGAACGCGGGCAAGTCGATCACCCGATGTCCATCGACCTGTTCTTGCCGCATCAGGTCGATAAGGGCCAAAAGCCGGTTCTCAAGCGCATCAGGATCGCCGAGCATTCCGCGTTCGTGGCCAAGGGTGGCATTGGCCACGAACCAGCCTTGCCCGCGTTGCCCGACAATCTGATCTATGGGCACGCGGACATCGGTGAAAAAGATTTCGTTAAATTCGGCGTTGCCGGTCATCGTCTTGAGCGGACGGACCTCGATTCCCGGGGTCTGCATCGAGAAGATCAGATAGCTGATCCCGCGATGCTTGGCGGCATCGCCTTCGGTCCGCACCAGACAGAAGATCATATCCGCTTCCTTGGCGGTGCTCGTCCAGATCTTCTGTCCGTTGATCACGAACTCGCCATTTTCGATCCGGGCGCTGGTCTTCAGGCTGGCGAGGTCCGACCCGGCCCCCGGCTCGGAATAACCCTGGCACCAAACCACATCGCCGGCCAGCGTCGGTTCGATCCAGCGCCGCTTCTGCTCCTCGGTACCGAGTTCGAGCAGGGTCGGAACGAGCATCGAAATGCCCTGATTGGCTAGGCCTCCCGGCACCCCGGCATGGGCGAACTCTTCGGCGATGATCCGGGACTTGAGGATGTCGGGATCGGCCCCGAAGCCACCATATTCGCGCGGGATGGTGCGCGCGGTATAGCCGTGCCGGATCAGCAGCTTCTGCCAGACCACGCTTTCCGGTGATGGGCGAGAAGCGCGTCCTGCGCCCTTCGGAGCCAGATGGCGGTTCGCCGTGATGAAGCCGCGAACCTCATCGCGAAAGCTCTCGTATTCCGGATTATAGCTCAGATCCATCGCGCAGTGCCCTTTCAGACCGGCCGGAACACGGGGAGGCGGAAACCGTCCGAAAAATCCTCGAAATCGAGAGTTACCGGAAGGTCGAGCCGGACATCGCCGGCCGGACAATCGATCAGCCGCGTCGCCATCCGGACACCTTCTTCAAGCTCGACTACGGCCGCGACATAAGGAATGTCTGAAGCAAAGGCCGGATGGAGCGCCTGATGCACGACCGTCCAGGAGAATACCACGCCTTGGCCAGAGCTCTGTTCCCATGAAAAGTCCGGTGAGCCGCAGCGGGCGCACATGTAACGGGGAAGATGACGCCAGGTGCCGCATTCCCGGCACTTCTGGAAATGGAGATGTCCGTCCTGGCAACGGGACCAGAATTCCTGTTCGACCGGGTCCTGCGGTCGCGGCCGGGGTTTGGGCGGAGCGGCGGCTTGGGCGCGCAGCTTCGGTGGCAGATTGTCGTCCATCTAGTCAAATCTCCGCAAGATCGCGATGCTGCCGTCACCCAGGTCGCCCCAGCCGGTGACAAGCCCGGTCCTGGCACCTTCGACCTGCCGGGCTCCGCAATCGTGCCGCAACTGCCGGACGGCTTCGACAACATGCTTGAGACCCCAGACATGCGCCTCGCTGAGCAGGCCGCCGTGTGTGTTGAGGGGAAACCTGCCGCCCAGCTCGATCTGGCCATCCTTGACGAAATCGTGCGCGCCGCCTGGCTCGCAATAGCCCATGGCTTCGAGTTGCAGCAGGACGACATAGGTGAAGCAATCATAGACCTGAAGGAAATCCATGTCTGCGCGCGATACCCCGGCCATCTCAAACGCCTTCGGCGCGGCATAGGACAGGCCGATCTTGAATGGATCAGGGCGGGACGGGATATCGTCCGCCGGATAGGGATGCCCTTCGGCCGCACCGGCGATCGTTACCGGAACATGCGGCATGTCGCGGGCACGATCGACCCGCGATACCACCACTGCGCAGGCACCGTCGGTCTCCAGGCAGCAGTCGTAGAGCTTGAATGGTTCGGAAATCCAGCGCGCCGAATGGTAGGTCTCCCAATCCAGCAGCCTGCCATAGGTAAACGCCTTGGGATTGAGCTGGGCATGCTTGCGGCAGGCCATTGCGACGGCACCCATCGCTTCCGGGCCGACCCCGTAGAGCCGGGAATGGCGCATTGCCAGCCAGGCATACATCTGGACCGGAAGGAAAACGCCATAAGGGATGTAATAGCCCTGGATGGTGTTCGTCAGGGTATTCATGTTCATCGACCGGGTCGGCGGCGCTCCCGCCTTGGGCCGTAACGCCGAAAAGCCGTTCCACCCCAGTGTCACGAGCACGTGATTGCACAGCCCCGCAGAGATCGCCATTGCCGCGTTTTGCAAGGCGGTGGTCGGACTGGCACCGCCCATATGCACCGTGGCGGCATAGCGCAGCACGTCGATCCCCAGATTTGCGGCCAGCTCCTCACTGGTCGTATAGATCGGCGGCGGCACCATTCCGTCGATGTCGGAAGGTTTCAACCCGGCATCGGCAATCGCCTTGCGCGATGCCTCCAGCATCATGTCAACGGCGGTGCGTTCAGTTCCCTTGACGAAATCAGTTTCGCCAACGCCGGTGATCGCTGTCTTGTCGGAAAAAGTCATGCGGACGCTGCGTCCTTCTGCAGTGATAGGGAAAGCTCGCGCCGAACCTGGAATTCGACTTCGATCCGTTTGGCGATCGGTTCGGCCGCGCGATAACGGGGTGCTTGTGGCAGCCTCAGCAGGGCGTGGACCTCATCAAGCGGGCGATCGAGAAGTTCCTCCCAATATGTCTCGGACAAGCGTCGCGCTGCGCGCCCACGCCGCCACGCTTCGATCATCGGCCCCAAAACGGGCATCTCGGGAGCCTCTCGCCTAGATTTGGCCAGGCCGAGCAAGGTCAAGAATGCTATCCCGTGGCTATGCGCTTGCGCGTTGCCCAGAGTCAGCACACACAACTCGCCAAGGCCATCTCGGCCGTAGCCGGTGACGACATGATAGAGGTCGTGAGAATCGCGCATCCGGTTGCGGAACAGCGCGACGTCGGGATCGGTGAAGGCGCGCAGTCCGCCTTGTTCGCTGGCAGAGACCAGCCCGTCCGCGCTCAACCCTTCGTCATAGACAAATTCCAGGTAGCGTCGGCCAAGGCTTCCTGGCGGACACCGGGCCAGGCGCTCACGGTCGCGCAGGTGCTCGAGCAGACTGCTGCGGCTGGCCAGAATGCGCTTCCCGCCTTCCGAACTGGCAAACCGCTTGAATTGCCGGAAATAGCTGTTTCCGGCGAGTGCATCGACAATCCGGAAGACCTGAGCGGTATCCTCCTTGTCCTTCAGGAGTGTTTTCATCGCAGCGAAGGCTTCGCGCAGGCGAATGCTCCGTTTCAGTTCAAGTCCCTTCATGGATGCCTCCCTTCGCGACCGGCCCAGTCGGCATCAGCCAAACCGTTTCGCACGAGCCAGTGCTTTTTCGGCACCCGACACCAGATCGCGCATGACATCGGCGGCAGGACGAACCGACTTGATCAACCCGATCCCCTGGCCAGCAAAACCGGGTAGGACGTCCATCCGCTTGTCGCGGATCGCTGCAGCCATCACCGGACCCGCGATCATCGACTGGTAAGGCATCGGCAGCGGTTCCTTGCCAGCATCGATCCAAGCGTTTGCCCACTTGTTGACGATCATCCGGGCAGGCTTGCCGGTTATCGAGCGGCTCACCACCGTGTCCCCATCGCCGCCCTCGGCGATTGCCTGCTTCTGGAAATCCTCGATTCCGGCTTCCTCGGTCGCCAGAAAGGCCGTTCCTACCCAAGCGCCCTCGGCCCCGAGCATGAGGGTCGCAGCCACACCCCGGCCATCGGTGATCCCGCCAGCGCCCAGCACCGGAACCCGGTCCCCCACGGCATCGACTACTTGCGGGATCAGCGAAATGGTGCCGATCGGTGAATTGTGACCGCCGCCGTCATGGCCCTGGGCGACAATCACGTCGATCCCGGAATCGGCCACCTGCAGCGCGTGCTTGACCTTGCCGACCACTGCCATGACAATCGTTCCGTTGGCATGCAGTCGGTCCATCCACGGACCGGGGTTGCCTAGGCCCGCAGCATAGACCGGAACCTTCTCCTCGATCACAACTTCCATCTGGGCTTCGAAGAATTCTTTCGAAAAAAGCGGAGGCCCGCCTTCGCTTTCCGCGCCTGCCGCCGCGCGCATCGCCGCCGCTGCGTCCACTTCACCCAGACCTTCACGAGACATGAAGTCTTTGGCGAACTGCTGATATTCGCCGAATACCGACATCGGATCGGTGGGAGCCGCCCCGGTTTGCGGCGCCTTGCCCTGGCGCACCGATGCTGGCAGCAAGGTATCCACCCCAAACGGCTTGTCGGTGAGCGCACGGGTTTCGCGAATCCAGCTGCGCAGTCGCTCAGGCGAGCAGGCCGCCGCGCCGAGGACTCCAAGGCCACCTGCGTTTGAAACCGCAGCGGCCAGTGCCGGCACACTCGCGCCGCCCATACCGGCCAAGACTATCGGATATTCAATCTTGAGCATTTCGCAAATGCGGCTGTTCAGCGCCATCACTCTCTCCATTTTGTCGGCTTCAAAGGCCTAGCATGGGTCTCCCCATGAAATTTTTTGTGACACGAGATCGGGACTGCGGTTCGCAAGATACTCCGAGGAACCCTTGACCAACCGTTCCATGTGGCGACGCGCATTTTCAGCATCGCGCAGGCGCACGGCGCTCAGTACGCGGAACAGGCAGCGTAACTGGTTTGACCGTTCCTGAGCAGAATAGCCCAGTTCCATGGCGAGATCGCGGGTAAGCAGGTGCAAGGCGGAGGTCAGCAACCCGAACCCGGGATTGCCACTTGCCCAGCCAAGCAGGTCATGAAAGCGCCGGTTGGTCTCTTCAAACGAGGCGCTTTCCCTATCGCGCTCGAGTTGGGCATAGCAATCGGTCAGCGCGGCCAAATCGGCATTAGTTGCCCGCTCTGCCGCTCTTGCGGCGGTGTCCGGTGCTATCGCTTCGCGCAGTTCGAGGAGAGCCCGCAGATCGGTATCCATGAACTGCAGGATCAAGGAAAGCGAACTGGCGAAATCACGGGTTTGCGGCCGCGACACGACCGGGCCACCACCCCGACCTAGCTGAAGGTGGATGACCCCTTGAAGCTCTAGAAATCTCAGCGCTTCGCGCAAAGTTGCCCTCGCCACTTCATAGCGGGCAAGCATATCCTCTTCCTGCGGGAGCCGATCACCGGCTTCGCGGGCATTCATCTGGATATCAGATACGATCGCTTGAGCAACTTGAAGTGCGCGTTTTGCCTTGGTCGGTGCGGCTGCAAAAGCCGTCACGGGTTGCTGAGCAGTGGAGGTCATAAATGCGTATAAGCAATAATCTCAACCTGAGTCTAGTCATAATTTCGTCGCTGGAGAAGGGCGAGTAGGAATGCCGGAATATCGACCTTCGTGCACCTCGCCATCTTGCTCTGCTCGCTAGCCTCGCAACGATTTCGGCATAAAGCTGATAATGATTGTTGACATTTATGCCTTGAACCGTTATTTTCAGCGAACTTAGGAAAGGTGGGACGAATGGCAACCGCAGCAGCCCAGTTTGAAAATATCGACACCATCCCGCTTGATGAAATCAACGTCGCGAATCCGTATCTCTTCCAGAATGACACCGTAGGCGAATATTTTGCGCGCCTGCGGCGTGAGGATCCGGTCCATTTTTGCCGCGAAAGCCGCTTTGGCCCCTATTGGTCGGTGACTAAATTCAACGACATCATAGCGGTCGATACCAACCACAAGGTTTTTTCGTCAGAGGCCAAGCTGGGTGGGATCGCGGTTCAAGACATGCACGGCGTTGAAGGTGCGCTCGAGCTGGAAATGTTCATTGCCATGGACCAGCCCAAGCATGATCAGCAGCGCAAGGCCGTAAGCCCGGTGGTCGCACCTTCGAATCTGCTGTTGCTCGAACCGATCATCCGCGAACGGGCCGGTGCTATCCTTGATGAGCTGCCGGTCGGGGAGGAAATCGACTGGGTCAAGCTGGTCTCGGTCGAGCTGACCACGATGACCCTGGCGACGATTTTCGATTTTCCCTGGGAAGAGCGCGCCAAGTTGACCCGCTGGTCGGACGTTACGACTGCCTCGCCTGAAACTGGCATTGTTGAATCCTTTGAACAGCGTCGGGAAGAGCTCATCCAGTGCGCCATGTATTTCAAAGGACTGTGGGATCAGCGGGTCAACAACCCCGGTGGAAATGACTTGATCTCGATGATGGCGCATTCGCCCGCGACCAGGGACATGCCCTTTCTTGAATTCCTAGGAAATCTGCTGCTGCTGATTGTGGGCGGCAACGACACCACCCGAAATTCAATTAGCGGAGGGGTGATGGCGCTCAATCAGAATCCGGAGGAATATCGCAAGCTGCGCGAAAACCCGGCGCTCGTTTCGAGCATGATCCCCGAAATCATCCGCTGGCAGACGCCGCTCACCCACATGCGTCGCACTGCGCTGGAGGATGCGATAATCGGCGGGAAGCAGATCCTGAAGGGGGACAAGGTGGTGATGTGGTATCTATCGGGCAACCGCGACGATACCGTGATCGATCGCGCCGACGAGTTCATTATCGATCGGGAAAACCCGCGTCACCATCTGTCATTCGGGTTCGGGATTCACCGTTGCATGGGCAATCGGCTGGCTGAATTGCAGCTGCGGATCGTTTGGGAGGAAATCCTCAAGCGCTTCAGCTTTGTTGAAATGGTCGGCGAACCGGAACGGCTGTTGTCCAATCTGGTGCGAGGGATCACCCGGCTTCCGGTGAAGCTTCACGCGCACTGACTTTCTCGACGTCGCAGGAAAGACGGAATTTCAAGATGATCAAGGTGACCTTTGTTTCGGCCGATGGTGTTCGGCGTACGGTTGAAGCTGACGAAGGCCTGAGCGCCCGTGAGGCCGCGCTGTTCAACAGCGTTCCCGGGATCGATGGCGATTGCGGCGGGGTTTGCGCTTGCGCCACCTGCCATGTGCATGTCGATGATGCCTGGATTGAGCGCGTTGGCCTGCCCGAAGAAGGCAGCATGGAGAGCGATCTGATCCAGTTTGCCGAGGGGACAACCGCCACGAGCCGGCTCGCCTGCCAGATTCCCATGGCTACCGAGCTGGACGGACTGATCCTGCACTTGCCGGAACTGCAACACTGAAGGCAAATGTGTGAAAACGATGTTTGTAGATAGCGGTGGTATTGCCATCGCGGCAAGCCGGATCGGCGAAGATAGCCGACGCGGACCGGTCATCCTCGCACACGGCGGCGGGCAGACCAAGCGGACCTGGCGCAAAACCATGCACATGCTTGAGCAGCAAGGTTTCTGCTCGATCGCAATCGACATGCGCGGTCATGGCGAAAGCGAATGGGCGCCCCCCGACCAATACCGCTTTGCCGATTTCGGCAAAGATATTCTCGCCGTCTGCGACACGCTGGATGAACGACCGCATGTGATCGGCGCGTCCCTCGGTGGCCTGGCGGCTTTGGTGGCCGAAGGTGCGCTGCGACCCGGCAGCTTCGCGTCCTTGACGCTGGTAGATGTGACCCCTGAGATGGCCCCCGACGGTGTCTCACGGATAGTCGGTTTCATGAGCGCGCATATCGAATCCGGCTTTACGTCGCTTGAGGAGGCGGCCGAGGCGATTGGAAACTATCTACCCAACCGGCCCAAACGCGGCGCCAGCGAGGGCCTCAAGAGCTATCTTCGCCTCGGTCCAGACAATCGCTATCGCTGGCATTGGGATCCCGGATTTCTCAGTCGGATCAACGATCGGCGCGAGCATGACTATGCCTTGGCCAAAGCCGCTGCGGGCAATCTTTCACTTCCCGTCCATCTCGTGCGTGGCGGAGCCAGCGATCTCATTTCGCTCGAGGCGGCAGAGAGGTTCATAAATTTCGTCTCCGGAGCGCATTTCACCGATGTCTCAGGCGCAGGCCATATGGTCGTCGGTGACGATAATGACGTGTTCAGCCGCGCGATCATCGACTTTCTCGAAGTGCAGGATAAACTTCGGGAAGCGGTCTGACGGTTATCGACGTTGGATAGCGGGGGCAATCAACAGAGAGCATGGTCAATTTTGGATTGCAAGAACGGTCGCTGAAGGCTGCTCCTCAATTCGCATTTGGGAACGATCCGACTGAGTTGGATGGTGGTTTGGCCATTTTTTGCGCCCCAACCGTAACGCCGATGCATCAAAAGACTTCACTGTAAGATATATTACATTATGAAGGGCGCATGTCGAATCCCCATGCTTCACTAACCGGCCACTCCGAGCATAGCGCCATCCCCGATGCGACGCACATGGTGGTCGGCGATCAGAACGATGCCTTTGGCGATGCGATCCTAGATTTTCTGGTGCGGATGCACGGAAAAGGGATCGCGGCATGAGCGAGCAGGCAGCGCTAATGGACATCGAGCAGCTGCGCGCAATGCTGTTGATTGCGCCTTTCCACCAATGGCTGGGTCTGGAGATTGCCGCGCTCACCGAAAACGCGCTGACCCTCGAAATGCCCTGGCGGGATGAGATCGTTTCCAACCCGATGATCGGCTCGGCGCATGGCGGCATCCTCTCGGCGCTGATCGATCTGACTGGACTCTACACGATCAACGCGCTGGGCGGATCGGCGCGCGCCACCGCCGACATGCGGGTCGATTTCCATCGTCCGGCGACATCGGGACCGCTGCGCGCGATCGGACGGGTGGTGAAACTGGGTAAGCAATTAAGCGTCGCGGAAACCCGGATCGAGGATGCCGAGGGTCGGCTGCTGGCGAGTGGACGGGGCGCCTATGTCGGTTAGGCGCGGCATTCCGCTGACTTTGCTGGCTCTCTCGGCCTGCGCGTCAGTCCCCGATACCGGAATCAGACCGGCAATGCAGACCGCCGAGACGGTTGCTGCCAGCCAGACATTTGCGCCGCGTGGCATTGGTTTCTGGCCGCCGGACCAATGGTGGCGGCGGGCAGGCGATCCGCAACTCACCGCGTTGATCGAAGAAGGGCTGACCAATGCGCCGCAGGTTGCCGTTGCCGTCGCGCGCATCCGCAGAGCGGAGGCCGAAGCGCAACGCATAGGCGCGGCGCGACTGCCTAACATTGGCGCGGAGGCGGAAGCTGGGGCGCGTCGCCAAAGCGGCAGTTTTGGCATTCCCGCGCAGTTCCTCCCCGGTGGCTGGACCGATTACGGGCAGGCCTCGCTGAGCTTTGGCTATGATCTCGATCTGTGGGGTCGTAATCGTGCCGCGCTGGCAGCGGCAACTTCCGAACTGCGCGCGGCGACAATCGACGCGGCGCAGGCGCGACTGGTGCTGTCGGTGTCAATCACCGCCGCCTATGCCGAATTGGGTCGCGCCCACCGCGAACGCGACAATGCAGAAGCGGTGCTAACCAACCGACGGGCGACGCGCGACCTTGTGGCGCAGCGCGAGCGCAACGGCCTCGACAATCGCGCCAGTCTGCGCCTCGCCGATGTCGAAGTCGCAAGCGCGGAGCAGACGCTCGCTGGCGCCGAAGAGACCATACTTATTCGCCGCAACCAGCTTTCCGCGCTTGTCGGCGCGGGGCCGGATCGCGGACTGACGATCACCCGTCCGCCGCTTTCGCCCTCAACGCCCGCCGGGGCTCCCGAAGGCCTGACCACCGATTTGCTGGGCAGGCGGCCCGATATTGTCGCCGCGCGCGAACGGGTCGAAGCGGCGGCTGCAAAGATCGAGCAGGCACGGGCGGGCTTCTACCCCTCGATCAACCTACGGGCGCTGATCGGCTTGCAGGCGCTGGGCATTGGCAATCTCATCGATTCGCAATCAGTTTTCGGGTCGGTTGGTCCTGCAATCAGTTTGCCAATCTTCGACGGCGGCGGGCTGAAGGCGCAATATCGCGGCGCGATCGCCGCCTATGACGAGGCGGTTGCCAACTATAACCAGACCGTGATCACCGCTTATCAGCAGGTTGCCGATGCCGTGACCCAGCGCGATGCGGCGGACAAACGGTTGGAAGCCGCGCGCGCTGCCCTTGCGGCAAGCGAGGATGCGCTTGCGCTGCTGCGCCAGCGTTACAGCGCAGGTCTGTCCAGCTATCTCGAAGTTCTCGCCAGCGAGCGCGGAGTCCAGGAACTGCGCCTCGCCGTCATCGCCCTCGAAACTTACGAACGCGGCGCAACGCTGGCGACGATCCGCGCGCTTGGCGGCGGGTTCGACGCGCGTCAAACGCCCCCAGCAGGAAATGCCGACCGATGACCGACGCAGCAGACACAGCCCCCGCTGTCGATCCGGACGTTTCCGCTTCCCGCAAGGCAACGCGCAAGAAGTGGCTGCGGCGGCTAGTCGTCGTGCTGGCTATTGTTGGCCTCTGCTGGGGTGCCTGGTACTATCTGGTTGCCCGCAACCATGTCAGCACCGACAATGCCTATGTGAACGCGCAGATGGCGCAGGTCACGCCGCTTGTTGCCGGTTCGGCGATCGAAGTGCTGGTTGAAGACACGCAGCAAGTAAAGGCGGGGGACGTACTGGTCCGGCTCGATCAGGCGAATGCAAAGATTGCTGTCGCCCAGGCCGAGGCCGATCTTGCCGCCGCGCGCCGCCGGTTCAGCCAAACGGTCGCGACCAATAGCGCGCTTTCGGCGCAGGTCGACAGCTCCAGCGCCGGTCTGGTGCAGGCTCAGGCGCGGCTGCGGACAGCACAGGCAGAGTTAGACAAGGCCCGGATCGACTTGCAGCGCCGCGAGGCGGTCGCCGCCAGCGGAGCGGTTTCGGGCGAGGAACTGACACAGGCGCGCAGGTCTTTTGCCACCGCCAGCGCTGCGCTCGACGCCGCGCGCGGCGGGATTTCCGAAGTCGGCTCGGTCCGCCGTGTCGCCCAAGGCCAGCTCGCCGCGAACGACGCACTTGTGCGCGGTTCGAGCGTCGAGACCGACCCCGCCGTGCGCGCTGCCAAGGCCCGGCTCGATGCGGCCTTGCTCGATCTTGAACGCACCGAAATCCGCGCTCCTGTTTCGGGCGTGGTCAGCCGCTTGCAGGTGCAGATCGGCCAGCGCCTGAATCCCGGCCAGACGATCATGACCATCGTTCCGCTCGAAAAGCTCTATGTTGATGCCAATTTCAAGGAAGGGCAGCTCGGTCGCGTCCGCGTCGATATGCCGGTCAAACTGACCTCAGACCTCTATGGCGGCGATGTGGTCTATCGCGGCAAAGTCGTCGGACTGGCAGGCGGCACCGGCTCCTCTATGGCCGTGATCCCGGCGCAGAATGCAACCGGCAATTGGATCAAGACCGTCCAGCGCTTGCCGGTACGGATCGAACTCGATCCCGCAGACCTGCGCCAGCATCCCTTGCGCGTCGGGCTGTCGATGGAAGTCGAAATCGATGTTTCGGGAAACTGACCCGCGATGACGGCCGTGGCGGCCGCCTATAGCGGACTGTCTCCGTCGCAGCGCCTGATTGCGGCGATTGCACTCGCCTTTGCCAATTTCATGGTCATCCTCGACCTGACCATTGCCAATGTCGCCGTGCCGCATATCGCGAGCAGCCTTGGCATCACGCTGGAGCAAGGCACCTGGATCATCACCTCCTATGCCGTTGCCGAAGCCATTTGTGTGCCATTGACGGGATGGATGGCAGGCCGGTTCGGTTCGGTCCGAACCTTCATGGCCAGTATGCTAGGCTTCGGTGCCTTCTCCTTCCTCTGCGGCATTTCGGTATCGCTTGAAATGCTGGTCATCTGCCGGATCGGCCAGGGGATCGTCGGTGCATTCATGATGCCCCTGTCGCAAACACTGCTGCTCAAGGTGTTCCCGCCGGACAAGCAGAATTACGCGATGGGCCTTTGGGCCGTCACGACGCTGCTGGCCCCGGCCCTAGGCCCGATCTTCGGTGGCTATCTGACCGACAATTACAGCTGGCACTGGATATTCCTGATCAATATCCCTGTCGTGCTGCTGTGCCTTTTTGCCTGCTGGCGGCTTGTCCGTCCGCTGGAAACCGAGCGCAGTATCCTTCCGGTCGATGTCATCGGTCTTGTGCTTCTCATCTTTGCGGTCGGCTGTCTCCAGCTTGTTCTCGATCTAGGGCGGACGCATGACTGGTTTGGCGATCCGATGATTGTCGCGCTCACGGTCGTCTCGGCTATTTCGTTCCTGTTTTTCGTCATATGGGAGCTGACCGAAGATCATCCGATCGTCGATCTGCGCGTATTGCGGCATCGCGGTCTGAGTGTCAGCTTGCTTGCGCTCGGCATCAGCTTTGGCGCCTATTTCGCCGGGTTCGTTATCGTCCCGCAGTGGCAGCAGGCATGGCTTGGCTATACCGCGACGCAAGCCGGCATGTCTTCCTCATTTACCGCCATTGCCGCCTTGCTGACGGCCCCCCTCGTTGCGATGCTGGCTCCGCGCTTCGATCCGCGTCTGCTTGTCTCCGGCGGCATCGTCTGGCTCGCGGCGCTGGCGCTCACCCGGACATTCTGGACCACCGATTCCGATTTCTGGACACTGACCATCCCGCAATTCGTGCAGGGACTGGGCATGACCTTTTTCATGATCCCGCTTATCGGCCTTACGCTCAACACGGTGGAAGAGCATGAGGTCGCTTCCGCTGCTGGCCTCCAAAGCTTTGTTCGAACCATCGCCACGGCTTTTGCCACGTCGGTATCGCTGACATACTGGGGCGATACCCAGCGCGCCGCGCGCAACGATGTTGTCGGCGCGCTTCAGCCGGAAGCAGTGCAAACGCAGTTGTCTGGCATGGGGTTCTCACCCGAACAGGTCCGCCAAGTGCTGAGCAACATGGTCGAAATGGAGGCGACCACGCTCGCAGTCATTCACGTCTTCTGGGCAACCTCCGCCATGCTTCTCATCGCCGCCGCCCTGATCTGGCTAGCCCCACGCCCGAAGAAGTCGGGAGGCATGACGATAGGACATTGAATATGCAGCGACCGTCGCAACGGTCACGTTTCGCTCTCCGACTCAAACGCGCGCTTCCCTTTACGCTTCCAGAGCACCAGCGCTTGCTCGCGATCTTCGCCGCGCAGTTTGACGGCGACCGTTAGGAACGCGCCGTAGAGCGTGGCGCGATCATCGTCGGTGAGCTCGACCAGTCCAGCCTTAGCGACAAGGCCGCCCAGTTCGATGAGTTGCCGCGTGCGTTCACGGCGTTTGACCTGCCAGTCGCGCATGCCGGTTCGCGCCTTTCGTGCCTCAAGCCGATGCCGCGCCGCCGTCAGCCGCGCGAGCGCTGTCCGGTTGGCGCTCAACTCCGTTGCCGCGTTTGCGCGCCGTCCCTTGAAAGAAGGCGGCACCGCGCTTGCGCCAGCTCTCCTTTCGCGCGGCGTCAGCGTTTCCGGCGACATCGAGCAATGCGCCTGCCAGCGTTTCGGCGTCGCTGGCATCGGCCCCGGTCGCGATGACCAGCTCGCCGAGTTGCAGAACGCGGCGTTCCTTGAGGTGCTTCGCCTTGTCGGCCAGCGCTTTCAGTTCGGAATCGATATCGCGGGGTTTGCGCATCTTGTGTCTCCATCGAGAGGTGATGCGCCGATCATAATATCGCGCCGCGCCGTTTGCTTCAGGGTCGTCGGGACAGTCTGGAACCACCTAGTCCCGAGCAGGATTTTATCATGGGAGGGCGCGCTTATACGTCGTGCCGACGTGCGGTTAGTGGCGTAGATGGATGGCCGTCATGGCGATCTTCCATCTCTCGGTTAAAGTCATCAGCCGATCGAGCGGGCGCAGCGCTGTGGCCGCAGCAGCCTATCGCGGGGCCGAGCGGCTGCATGACGAACGGCTCGACCGCGACCATGACTTCACCAACAAGGACGGGGTCGTCCATTCCGAAGTGCTGCTGCCGGAAGGCGCGCCGGAGGAATTCGCCGACAGGGAAAAGCTCTGGAACGCCGTCGAGGCCGCCGAAAAGCGGAAGGATGCGCAGCTTTCCCGTGAGGTCGAATTTGCCATTCCGCGCGAGCTGACCAGGGAACAAGGCATCGAGCTGGCGCGCGAATTCGCCGAGGCCGAGTTCGTCGAGAAGGGCATGATCGCCGACCTCAATGTCCATTGGGATATTGGCGCGGACGGTCAGCCCAAACCCCACGCCCATGTCATGCTCACCATGCGCGAGGTCGGCAAAGACGGGTTCGGCGCGAAGGTGCGCGAGTGGAACAAGGCCGAACTGGTCGAGCAGTGGCGCGAGCGCTGGGCCGATCGCGTCAATCAGCGCCTGGCCGAACTCGATATCGACGCGCGGATCGATCACCGCAGCCTGGAGGCGCAGGGCATTGCGCTGGAGCCGCAGGACAAAATTGGCCCCGCAGCTTCACGCATGGGCGTGCGCGGGCTGGAGGCCGAACGGATCGAAGAACACCGGGCCGTCGCGCAGCGTAATGGCGAGCGGATCATTGCCAATCCGGCTGTCGCATTGGACGCGATCACGCACCAACAGGCGACGTTCACGCCCCGCGACCTTGCCATGTTCGTGCACCGGCACAGCGACGGCAAGGAGCAGTTCGATTTGGCCATGGGCGCGGTGCGCGGATCATCCGACCTGATCGCGCTGGGCAAGGATGGACGCGGCGAAGAGCGCTTCACATCGCGCCAGATGATCGAGACCGAACAGCGGCTTGGCCGCGCATCGGAATTGCTGGCAGAACGCGAGCGGCATCAGGTCGAAGATCGTGGCCGGGAAGGTGCGCTGGCGCGCTCTGCGGAGCGCGGGCTGGTGCTATCCGGCGAGCAGCGCGCGGCGTTCGAGCATGTGACCGTTGGGCGCGGCCTCAGTGTCGTTGTCGGCTATGCCGGGACTGGCAAGAGCGCGATGCTGGGCGTGGCGCGCGAGGCATGGGAGAGCGCTGGCTACACCGTTCGCGGTGCGGCGCTGTCCGGCATTGCCGCCGAGGGGCTGGAGCATGGGTCTGGCATAACTTCGCGAACCATTGCCAGCCTTGAACATCAGTGGGGACAAGGCCGCGAACATCTGACATCGCGCGACGTGCTGGTGATCGACGAAGCGGGCATGGTTGGCACGCGCCAGATGGAGCGCGTTCTCTCCCATGCCGCCGATGCAGGCGCGAAAGTTGTCCTGGTTGGGGACCCGCAGCAGCTCCAGGCTATCGAAGCCGGAGCCGCCTTTCGAGCGATCCACGAACGCCACGGCGGCGTCGAAATCAGTGAGGTGCGGCGCCAGCATGAAGGCTGGCAGCAGGACGCGACCCGGCATCTTGCCACCGGTCGCACGGGCCTGGCCGTTCAGGCTTATGGCGAACGCGGCATGGTGCATGTTGCCGAGACGCGGGAGGCAGCGCGCGGCACACTGATCGAGCGCTGGGATCGCGACCGTCAGACCAGCCCCGGCGATACGCGGATCATTCTCACCCACACCAATGACGAAGTGCGCGAGCTTAACGACGCTGCGCGCGAGCGGATGCGTGACGCGGGCGGGCTGGGCGGTGAAGCATCCATAAAGACAGAGCGGGGAGAGCGTGCCTTTGCGTCCGGCGACCGCATCATGTTTCTACGCAACGAGCGCGAACTTGCCGTCAAGAACGGGACGCTTGGCACCGTCGAACAGGTGACGCCGCAGCGCATTGCCGTCCGCACCGATGATGGCCGTAAGGTTGCCTTCGATACTAAGGATTATGCACACATCGATCATGGCTATGCCGCGACGATCCACAAGGCGCAGGGCATGACTGTTGACCGTGCGCATGTGTTGGCAACGCCCGGGATGGACAGCCACGGGGCCTATGTCGCGCTGTCGCGCCACCGTGATAGCGTGGACCTTCACTATGGCCGTGCAGACTTTGCAGACCAGCTGAAACTTGTCCGCACCCTCAGCCGCGAGCGCGGCAAGGACATGGCGAGCGACTACAAGCCCGAGCGGGCATTCGCCGAACGGCGCGGCATCACCTTCCGCGAGCGCATTGTCGAAATCGCCCGCCAGTTGCCGGAGCGTGCGAAGTCGATCTTCGCCGGATTCCGCCCGCAGGCCAACCGCCTCGAAGCGCTGCCAAGCGATCAGGCTGGCCTGTCCGATCAGCGCCGGGCGGTCGAACGTTATGCCCGCGCCGCCGCCGACATCGGGCAGATGCGCGAACAGGGATTGCCGGTCCTGCCACACCAGCGCGACGCACTGGAGAAGGCCGGAAAGGCGCTTGATGCGATCCGGCCATATGGCGCCGCCGACCTCGCCAGCGCCTTGCAGCGCCAGCCCTCGCTGGCCCGTGAGGCCGCTGATGGTCGCAGCCAGGGCGCGATCCGCGCCATGCAGCTTGAAGCGGAAATCCGCGCAGACCCGTCGAAACGCGCCGACCGCTTCGTCAGCGACTGGCAGCGGCTGGGGCAGGCTCGCCTGACCATGCAGCGCGAGGGTGATGCCAAGGGCGCAGCGCAGGCGTCCAGCCGCATGGCCGGGATGGCGAAAGGCCTTGAGCGCGACCCACAGGTGGAATCGCTCCTGCGCAACCGGACGCGTGAACTCGGGATCGGCAAGGACATCTCGCGAGAATTGTCCCGCGACCTTGCCGCCTCCGTGTCGTTCGAGCGGACCCGCTCGATTGGAATGAGCCTGTAAGGAGACGCAAAATGGACAATGCCGATACCGAAGAAGTGACACTGGACATGGGGGCGGAGCCCGAGCCCAAGCCCGAGCCTGCCAAGGTCGAACAAGCCGCCAACGCTGAGACTGAGGCCGATCCCGCTGCCGAGGCGTTCGCACGACTTGAAGGCGAAATGGCCTTAATGCGTCGCGCCGTCCAGCATCTTGCCGCCGAGCGGGCGGATATCGTCATCCCGGACTATGGCAAGACATTGGGCGGGATGGTGAAGCGGCTTGACGCGATATCAGCCAGTCTTGGCGATATCACGGAACATCCCGCAATGCAGATGACACCAGAGAGCTTTGGGGCGCGAATCGAGGCTGTCGCCTTGGCAGCGCGGCGTGCCGATCAGGAACGCATTGAACAGGCCCACAAAGACTCTTCGCAAGCAACGCCGGGTTTAAGCGCGGCACTTACAGAGGGGAGAACCGCCGACGAGCAAAAGCGTCGTTTGTGGCAGGGCATGGGCGGCGGCGTGCTGGCAGCCATATTGCTCTGGTCGTTCCTGCCCGGCACTATTGCACGCACCGTGCCGGAGAGCTGGCATTGGCCCGAGCGTATGGCGGCGAGGGTGACCGGCGAATCATCGCGTTGGGATGCAGGCGCGCGCCTCATGCAGACCGATAGTCCGCAAGCATGGAGTGCGCTGGTGGAAGCCGCTGACCTATTGCGCGATAACCGAGATGCGATTGACGCTTGCCGGAAATCAGCCTCAAGATCACCGCAGCCAGTGCGATGCACGGTCAAGATTCGTGCCAGAAGCCGATAACGAAGCTCAGCGAGAACGCCGGAAGGGCTCGCAAGACTATCCCAGAGAGGGGCATAACTGCCCACTCAATCCCAGATAAAATGTGGGATCAAATGTGGTTTCAACTTTCCGAAAAAGTCATTTTATCCTTTGAAAACAAAGAGATAAATCACTTGAATGGTAGCGGAGGAGGGACTTGAACCCCCGACCTACGGATTATGATTCCGACGCTCTAACCAGCTGAGCTACTCCGCCAACCTGTTCGAACCGCGCAGGGCGCGGGACAGGACGCGGCCTATAGGCATGCGCGTCCGCAGGGTCAATAGCCGGATTGCAGGCGTTAGGCACCAAATAACACCCCGGCGGGTAGCAACCGCCGGGGTGTCGCGTGTGGGCTTCGCAGGACCAGTCAACGAAGCCCGGTGGGCTCTATGATTAGCGGAGCAGGTTAAGCACGCCCTGCTGGCTCTGGTTGGCCTGTGCCAGCATTGCGGTCGAGGCCTGCGAGAGGATCTGTGCTGCCGCCAGCTTGGTCGATTCAGCCGAGAAATCGGCATCGGCGATGCGCGATTTCGATTCGGACAGGTTGGTCGCGGTCGAGGTTAGGTTGTTGACCGTCGCGTCCAGGCGGTTCTGCACTGCACCCAGATTGGCACGCTGCGTAGCCACCGTGTCGATGGCCGTGCTGATCAAAGCCATCGAGGTCGAAGCACCTGCTGTGGTCGCCATGTCGACGCCATTCACGCCCAGACCGGTGGCATTCATGCTGACAAAGGCAATGGCGACGGTCTGGCCGGTATCGACGCCGGTCTGGATGTTGAAGGTGCCTGCCGCGTTGAACAGGTTGGTGCCGTTGAAATCGGTGCGTCCGGCAATATCGTCGATCTGGCCGAGCAGTGCAGTCACTTCGGTCTGGATCGCGGCGCGATCCGACGTTGCTGTGGTGCCGTTGGCAGCCTGCACCGATAATTCACGCATGCGGACGAGGATGTTGGAAATCTCGCCCATCGCACCTTCGGCGGTTTGCGCCAGCGAGATACCGTCATTGGCGTTGCGGATCGCCTGATTGAGGCCGCGCACCTTGGCGTCCATGCGGGTCGCGATGGCGAGGCCGGCAGCGTCGTCTTTTGCGCTGTTGATGCGCTTGCCGCTCGACAGGCGCTCCATGGCGGTACCGAGCATGTTGCCCGCAACCCGCGAGCTGTTCTGGGCACGAAGCGCGCTTACGTTGGTATTGATTACAGTCATCTTGGTTCCTTTCAGGATTAGCTGACCGGACTGCGGCTCTGGGCAGAGCGGCCACGAAAGCTGTAACGACGCGCGGCGGCGGAGCTTTAATCCGGTATGTCGATTTTCTGTCAGCCACGATGGCAGAGGGCGGAGAAGCCCGCACATTTCATTGTTTTATATTGCTTTTTATAGTGATGGCACGAGCATTGCTTTGTTCTGACCGAACCAGACCAGGACAAGCCATGAACCCGATCGATCAAAACCGCCTGCTGCAAATGCGATCTGCAATTATTTCGCAGAACCAGGCGTTGCAACGCGCCGCAGGGCTCGATACCGCGCCTCAATCCGAAAGCGCGTCGTCCTTCACACAGACATTGTCCGACGTCGTAAGCGTGGTGAACGCACAGCAGGCCAAGGCTTCCGATCTGTCGGCGGCGTATGAGCGCGGCGAGACTCATGACATCGTTAGTGTGATGGTCGAGCGTCAGAAGGCGTCGCTCGGTTTTGAAGCAACACTTCAGGTGCGCAACAAACTGCTCTCCGCCTATCGCGACATCATGAACATGCCGGTCTAAACCATGAGCGAGCAGCAAATCATTCCGGCGGGCGCGCCGACTCCGTTCCTGACTAACGCTCAAAACGGGCTTGGTGGACGTATGAACGGTGCCTTCGCTTTTCTCCGCCAGCCAGCCGTGTCACGTGCCCTTCCAGCCGTGGCGATGGTCAGCGTGCTGGGCCTTGCCGCCGCCGCTTGGCTGACGCTGCAAAGCCCGACACAAGCACCACTTTATTCCGGGCTTGCCGAAACCGATAAGGCGGTAGTGGCCGAGGCCTTGCAAGCCTCCGGCATCGGCTACACGCTTGATCCCGCCAGCGGCGCCCTGTCGGTCGACGCCGACAAACTGCACGAAGCGAAGATGATGCTCGCCGGGCAAGGCCTGCCCAAGGCGCAGCCGAGCGGCGACGCTATGCTGGCCGCATTGCCAATGGGCGCGAGCCGGGCAATCGAAGGCGAAATGCTTCGTGGCGCGCGCGAGGCCGATCTGGCACGAACAATCGAGGCTATCGATGCCGTCAAAATAGCGCGTGTGCATCTTGCGCTCGCCGAGCCCAGCGTCTTCGTGCGTGAGGAGAAGCCTGCCGCCGCCTCTGTGTTGTTGACGCTTCAGCAGGGCCGATCATTGAGCGAAGCTCAGGTGCGCGCAATCCGCCATTTGGTTGCCTCTTCAGTTCCGGGCCTGTCGGCCGAACAAGTGTCCGTTATCGATCAATCGGGCGCACTTTTGTCCGGCGTAGAAAGCGCCAACAGCGCGTTGCTCGACCTGCAAAGCCGCATCGAGGCACGATATCGCGCGGCTCTAATCAGCCTTTTGACCCCGGTATTGGGGCGTGACGCCTTTTCGGTTGAAGTTAACGCTGAAGTCGATGCCAGCGAAAGCCAGGCTACGCGTGAGAATTTTCCCGAGGACAGCCGCGTGCTGACCCGCGAAGAAGGCAGCAATTCGCGTAACGGCAGCGCAGCAACGCCAGCCGTTGGTATTCCCGGGGCCATGTCTAACCAGCCGCCGCCCGCAACCGGGCTGTCGACCACGCCGCCCGCGGGTGCACCTGCAACGCAAGCCGCGACGCAAGGATCAAGCGAGGAAAATTTCTCACGCAGCTTTGCACTGGGACGCGAGATATCCGTTACGCATCAGCCTCAGGGGCAGTTGAAGCGCCTTTCGGTCGCTGTGGCGCTGCGGCAGAAAGGCAAGCCATTGTCGGAAGCCGATATCGCCAAGATCGATGCGCTGGTGAAGGGCGCAGTCGGCTTCAATGCGGAGCGGGGTGATCAGGTCGCCATTTCGGCACGGCCCTTTGCCGAAATAGCGGCGCCCGAAGTTGCACCGTGGGACGAACTCTGGTTCTGGCCGCTGCTGCGTCAGGTCGGCGCCGTTGTTGGCGCTCTGGCGGTATTGCTTGTCGTCGGATTGCCCTTGCGCAAAGCGATGAAGCGCCGTGCCGCCGAAGCCAGCGAGCGCGCAGCCCTGATCGAGAACCAATTGCTTGAGGCGACCGTTGACGCGGCCAAGGCTTCGGTGAAATCCGACGGGCAAGATATCACGCTCGCGATGATAGAGGCTGCCCCCGGTTATGAAGCGCGGGCGCAACTGGTGCGCGCCTTTGTCCAGCAAGACCCCGAACGTGCCGCGCATATCGTTCGCCACCTGATGCAGGAACGCGGTCGTGGAAGCTGAGGGCAAACCGCAGATCGGAGGGGCTTCGGCAGCCGCAATTCTGATGCTGCTTCTTGAAGAAAAGGAGGCCGCAGATGTGCTACGCCACCTTGATCCCGATGAAGTGCGGCAATTGGGCAGTGAGATGTTCGGTGCAGCCGAAGCGGACGAGAGCAAGGTCGATTTAGCATTAGGCCGTTTCGTTTCGGGCAGCCGGGAAGTTTCGGCTTTAACCCCAGGTGCAGACCGCAAGATCCGGAACGTGATGACCGATGCTTTGGGGGATGATCGTGCAGGCTCCTTGCTGTCATCGATCGCGCCGCAGCCGCAACGCGATGCGCTCGAAAGACTGCGGTGGATGGAAACCGAAACAATCGCCGATGTCATCAATGCCGAACACCCGCAAGTTGGTGCTGTCCTCCTATCGATGCTTGCGCCGGATATTGCTGCTGCTGTGCTGGCTGGATTTTCGGGCGAGCGGCAAGCAGATCTTTTATGGCGTGCGGCGCGGCTGGGTCCGGTGCATGCCGAGGCGATTGATGATCTTGAGGAAACATTGGCCGAAGCCGAAGCGGCATCAGCCAAAGCGATTACGCTGGAAATCGGCGGGCAAAGCGACGTAGCCAAGATCGTCAACAGCCTCCCCCGCACAGTGGGAGAAGAGCTGCTGAAAGCGATGCGAAAGAAGGACAAGCTGCTTGCAGCCGCGATCGAAGACGAAATGTTCGTGTTCGAAGATCTGAATCAGCTCGACGCCAAGTCGCTGGGAGCTGTGCTGCGCGGGGTCGAAGCGGCAACATTGGCGCTGGCGCTGAAGGGAGCCGAGGGTGCTCTCGCCGACCGCTTCCTCGCCACCATGTCTGCTCGCGCCGCCGATACAATCCGCGACGAGCTGGCCGAAATGGCTCCAGTCAAGCGCGAAGAGGTCGACGCCGCACGCAAGGCAATCGTCGCAATCGCCCGCGCGATGGCTGTTTCGGGGGAGATCATGTTGGGCGGCAAGGGCGACGACTATGTCTGAACCGGCATTTGTACCGCTTTTCGAAACTTCGACAGTTGGGTCTGGTACGTTTCAGCTTTGGACCGCCGATCCAGCCGATACCAAGACCGATCCGGTTGACGAATTTGAGCGCGGATTGGCCGAAGGACAATTGCTCGCCGAAACAGCTTTTGCGGAGGAGCGCAGGCGCTTGCAAGCCTTGGTAGCGGCGGCCAACGCATTGCAGCCGGTGGAACCTGAAGCGGTGCGCAAAATGATTTGCGAAACTGTTGACCGCCTTGTGCGGGAAATCGTCGGAGTGACACCAGTCGACTTGGAGCTACTTCGCAAGCAGGTCGATGAGGCTGTCATATTTGCCGAGCCGATCGCGGTCGATGCCGTACTCAAGCTCTCCCCGGATGACGCCGCTTCATTCAAAGGTGCCGATCTTGGCCTGCCTGTCGTTGCGGATATGCGGGTCGCGCGTGGCACGCTGCGCCTGGAATCGCCTTCCGGTACGGTCGAGCATGGCCGGGCGGTGCAACTTGAATCGTTGCGCCAGCAACTTGGCATCGCGGAAGACGAACAATGAGCCTTTCCACCACAAAGGCCCATTTGCAGGCTATCCACCTCCATGACATGCCCCCCCGCTATGTGGGCAGACTTGCTGCGCATGAGGCCATGCTGCTCGAAATTGAGGGCTTTCCCGCACCCCTGCTGACTCCTGTACGAATCTCGTGCAGCGATGGCTCTTCCGTACCGGGAGAGATTGTCGGATTTCGCGGGCACCGCAGTCTCGCCTTGCCATTGAGGGGCAATATTCCGCTGGCTGTTGGCGCACCTATTGTCGCCGATGGGCAGGCGGGTCTGGCAAGATGTGGGGAAGTGCTGCTTGGCCGCGTGATTGATGCGATGGGCAGACCGCTGGACCGACTCGCTTTGCCCCAACTTCCAGACACATGGCCGCTTGCGGGGGGCAACAGCAACCCGTTGAGCCGTGGCCGCGTGATGCGACATTTCGATTGCGGGGTCCGGGCAATCAATGCCCTGTTGTCGCTCGGAGAGGGCCAGCGTGTTGCACTGATCGCCGGCTCGGGCGTCGGCAAATCGGTGCTGATGGGCCAGATGCTCGCTGGCGCCGACTGTGACGTTGTGGTTGCGGGATTGATTGGAGAGCGCGCGCGCGAAGTCAGCGATTTTGTCGAAGCACGATTGAACAACGGGATGCGTCGCCGAACCGTCGTTGTCGCGACAACAGCCGACGAAGCGCCACTATTGCGTATCAAGGCTGCAATGCGGGCAACAGCAATCGCAGAATATTTTCGCGCCCGTGGTAAGCGCGTGTTACTTCTGCTCGACAGCCTTACCCGCATCGCGCACGCCCAGCGTGAAATTGGCCTTGCGCTCGGTGAACCCCCGGCGATGAAGGGCTATCCGCCGTCTGCTCTTGGTTTAATCCCGCAACTGGTGGAGCGGGCGGGCAATGATCGACGCAGCGGCGGATCGATCACCGCCATTTACACCGTTCTTGCCGACGGCGGCGATCTTGAAGATCCGGTTGTTGATGCAGCGCGCGCTATTGTCGACGGACATATCATCCTGTCGCGCAGCCTCGCCGAAGCGGGAGTCTATCCTGCAATCGATATTGGCCGATCACTGTCGCGGACCATGGCGGATATAGTTGATGCCGAGCACCGATCGGCAGCGCAGCGCTTTCGCCAGCTCTGGTCGGTCTATGAGGAAAATCGCGACCTGATCCTGATGGGGGCCTATACCCCGGGGAGCGACCCCTTGCTCGATGAAGCCGTCGCCCGCCAGTCAGAGATGCGCAGCTTCATCACGCAGCGGGAGGATGCGCTGGTTCCCTATTCCGAAAGCCGAACTGCCTTGATCGAAGGTTTTGGCACATGATCCAGCAATCGCAGCGCCTGCGCCGGCTATTGCGCAAATATGCACTCGACGCCCGCTTGGCCCAAATTGCGCAGACAAAGGCCGAGCGCGAGCGGGCCCAACTGTCAGCAACCGAATTGCGTATCAAAGCGGCGCATAGCGCTTTGACCCACAAAACGGCCTGTCCAACCGGTGTCGAATTGGCGGCGTTGGGCGAATGGAGTGGCCGACTGGTCGAGGCAGGGGCCAGCCTGCAGCCCGCTATCGAACGCGTGACGGTCGATTGCAGCGAAGCGAGCTTGGCAGCTCGACGCGCGAAGGGACGAATGGAGAGGGTCAAGGAACGGATCTCGCAAGCCATCCGAACGGAAGAACAGCAATCGTCGGCCCGTTCTGAAGTCCGGACAGTCCGGCCTGGAACAGGATGGAGCCAAAAGCGATGAATCCGCTAACGGGGATTTTTGCTATCAGGGCGGAAGCAGCGCTGCCGGTCGTCAGCTTCGCCCCGGCTTTACAATCGGCGGTGTTTGAAACGCAGATGACCATGGCGTTGGACGCAAACAACTGTGAGAATGCGAACGCTGCAACGCAGGAAACAGAGGCTTCAAAAACCGAAATCCCTATAGATTCATCCATTTCGGTGGCCACCCCTTCCCCAGCACCACCACTCGTGATTACCGCGCATATAGTCGTCGACCATGGTGCAAAGGTGGCCGAGCCAGATGAGGCGCCTCCGCCGGTGCAACCGGCCAGTCAGCCTCAATTGCTGGCAATTTTTGCACCATTGCCCGCTGCACCGCCCCCGACTGTTGAAATGGCTGGGCAGCGAACGAACAAAAGCCTTTCAGTGGTGGAGCTAGCGTCCAACATGAACGGGATCCGCCATTTTGCTGGCCAGTCGCCCATTCAAGCCGAAACGGGGGCGGCGGAACCGCTTGCTCCAACCAATATTACAGAGGCCCTGCCCTTTGAGGCATCGGCCCTGTCGGTCGTTATCGAACTCGCTCAAAAGACAAAGCTGCAACCTGAACGGCCATTGCCGGACCTCCGCTCAAACGATTGGGCAGCGCGCCTCTCGCAAGAAATCCTGCTCGCTCGCGAAAGCGCCACTTCGGAACTCACATTCCGGCTGACACCCAGGCATCTCGGAACGCTGGAAGTCGGATTGGCCGATACACCTCAAGGGTTGCTCGTAGAACTGCGGCCGTCAAACGAGGAGGCAAAGACTATAGTGGCACGCGAAGAGCCCCGGCTGATCGAGGAACTACGTCAGCGCGGCGTCGCTGTTGCAGATCCCACCGTCCAATCTGGAGCAAGTGGCGATGGCAGACACAGCCGAAACGGTGCAATTCCCCGCCCGTTCCTGCCGTTCCCGGAAACAGACCGAAACACGGTCCAGGACCAGGATCAGCCACACGGCCAACCAACCGGCCGATATGCCTGATCCGCATTCGAGGATGTGGGATGAGCAAAACCGAGAAGGACAATTCCGAGAAGGACAGGCCAAAGTCAGGCGGCAAAAAGAAGTTGTTGCTGATGGCTGGTGGCGCGCTGTTGCTTGCAGGCGGGAGTGCGGGCGCCGCGATTTATGCCACCGGTGGCTTCGCGCCGAAAGCAGCAAAGGAAGACCCGAACCGACCCAAGCTGGTATTGCGCAGCGAGGAACCCGCCGAACTCGCCGCCGAAGGTGAAGGCCATAAGCAAGCGCCGTTGAAAGAGGGTACAGTCTCGGTTCCCAATGACCGGATAAAGGTAGACCCGGCCAAATATGAAATCACCTATTTCGCGGTCGAGCAGCCCTTCACCGCAAACCTCGCTGATGGATCGGGATTCATCCAGATCGGAATCAGCCTGGCGACTTATTATGACGGCAAGGTCATCACCAATATCAAGCGGCAGGATGTTCCGATCCGCTCAGCGGTGTTGATGACATTGTCCGAACAGGACCCTGCCGTGCTGTCGACAGCACAAGGAAAGCAGATGCTGCAGCGCGAACTGACGCGGGCGATCAATACTGTGCTGCGCCAAAAAGAGGGCTTTGGCGGGATCGACAATGTCTATTTTAACAGTCTGGTGATCCAGTGAGCAGACCCGAAGCCGAGAAGCTGGACTTGCTTGCTGCATCATCGAACCGAAAGGCTGCCGATGAAGGCGGTATTTCGACCGCAAGGCTTGCCGATGGCCTTGCTGCACTGTTGCGGCGGCTGGCAGTGCAGCCGGAGGGAATCGCGGTCGCACACGCAGCAGCGGGTTCGCCACCGGATCAGCCGTTGATCAGGTTTATCTGCAAAAATGAGGCTGGCCAGCCCGGTGCTTTTATCGAAATGCCATCGCACCTGTTCGAACGCCTGTTCGTGCAAATTTACGGCGGCGATCGTGTCGACGCGCGCGCAGACAAGCCGGGCGAAGCCCAGAGCCGTTTTGCACTGCGGCTTGGAAATCGGCTGTGCGAATGGCTGGTGGGCGCGCTTCCTGGTGCAGAAGAGCCATCATTCACGCAATCGGAAGCGCGATTTGGTGTCGATGTGGAAGGATTCGATCCTGTTGTTGTCGAAGCACCGATCACATTTGAATTCGATATCGCGCTTACAACCGGCGCAACTTGGACGATGCGCGTCTACGTGGCTTCGGATCTGATCGCATCGCGTGATGCACAGCCAAAGCAACGCCAGCAGTCGATCAGCCGAGCCGAACGGGAGAACCGCATCTTGTCACACACTGGTCGGGTTCCGCTGCTTGCCCGTTCCGAAATTGCCATTGCCCAAATGCCCGCATCACGCCTGTTGGCGTTGCAGCCGGGCGATGTTCTGCCGATCACAATGCCGGTTTCGATTCCCATGCTCGTCGGCGAACGCCCCTTTGCCAACGCATGCATGGGTGAATGGCAGGGTAGCGTCGCGCTTCGTATCGAAACCCTCCATGAAAGCAGCCCCGCATGAGCGACCTCAGCGAAGCCCGGAAAATTGAACGGGCGCCCAATAGGACCAGCTCCGTCAATTTGCTGGCGGGAATATCGGTTCGTGTATCGGTCGAAGTCGGCTCTACAATGATGACTATTGCTGAACTGGCAACACTCGAGCCAGGCAATGTCGTTACGCTTGACCGTAAGGTAGGAGAACCGCTCGATATTTGTGCCAATGGCAGCCTGGTCGCACGCGGGGAAATTGTCTCGGTCGACGGGCGCTATGGCATCCGCATCACCGAACTTGTTTCGGCAGAAGGGCGCGGTTGATGCTCGAATATCTGCTGCGTCTGGCGCTCCTGTTGCCGCTGGTAGGTGGGCTCGCCTGGGCCTCGCTCTGGATGTGGAAGCGTTTGCAGACTGGACTGCCCGGAGTTGCGGCACAAGACAGGCTGGTGCGGCTGGTCGAGGTTTTACCGCTTGGTGCTGGCAACAAATTGGCCGTCGTCGAATTTGGCGGCAGACTGCATCTGATCGCACTGGGTAGGGGCACGATCACACCCATAGCCATCGACGACAGGGGCGATTTTGATGCTGCCTAGATTGCTGTGGATCGCGGGTCTTTTTGCGCTGATGACTGTGCTAATTCCAGAAGCAGCATTGGCGCAAAGCGGCAGCGGCGCGATGGACCGCGCGCTCGGCGAAATCGCCGGAAACGGCCGCCCGCTGTCACTGTCGCTGCAGATCCTGCTGCTCATGGGGCTGCTCACCATCTTGCCCACGCTGGTGCTGATGATGACGAGCTTCACCCGGATCATCATTGTATTATCGATCCTGCGCCACGCGTTGGGGCTGCAACAGACGCCGCCCAATCAGGTGCTGGTGGGCTTAAGCCTGTTCCTATCGCTTTTTGTGATGCAGCCGGTGCTGTCTGACATCAATCGCGCCGCGATCACGCCTTATGGCGAACAGCAGATCGGCATTGAAGAAGCGGTTACGCGTGCCGGAACATCGCTGTATGGCTTCATGCTCGCCCAGACCCGCAAGGGCGATCTGGCGCTTTTCACCAAACTGGCCAAATCCCCGCCATTGGCAAGCCCTAAGGATGTGCCCTTTTCAATCCTCCTGCCCGCCTTTGTGACTAGCGAGCTCAAGACCGCCTTCCAGATCGGTTTTCTGATCTTCCTTCCCTTTTTGATTATCGACCTGATGGTGGCCTCGGCGCTGATGTCGCTGGGTATGATGATGCTGTCGCCGACCATCGTCTCAATGCCATTCAAGCTGCTGCTCTTTGTGCTGGTCGACGGCTGGGCGCTGACCATGGGGTCGCTCGCCGCCTCCTTTGCGAGCGGATGAGATGGAACAAGACGCTTTCCTATCAATAGCCCAGCAGGCGCTGTGGGTGCTCGCGCTGGCTTCCGCACCGATCCTGCTGCCTGCGCTCGTTACCGGCGTGCTGCTCGGCATGGTTCAGGCGGCCACTTCAATCAACGAACAGACGCTCAGCTTTGTGCCCAAGCTGATCCTTGTCTCGATTTGTCTGGCGCTGTTCGGCGGCAGCATCATGGTGCTGCTCACCGATTTTACCCGCGACATGTTCGACCAAATTCCGCTTTTGCTGCGCTGAGGCCATGAACGAATTCGCATTCGGCAATATCGAGGCGACGTTGCAACTTTGGTTGCTGGCAATGATCCGTCCGGGAGCCGCCATGCTGGCGGCGCCATTTTTCGGCGCGGCGAATGTGCCGGTGCAATTACGTCTGGTACTGTCGCTGGCGCTCGCCTTGCCCGCCGTTTCGATGATCGAGCCTTCAATGCCACCGGATGGATTGGTCTCCTTGGCTGGCTTTGCAATGATGGCAGGCGAAGTGCTGGCGGGGCTGGCCATGGGTTTCACGTTGCAGATCGGCTTTGCCGCTGCTTTGCTGGCGGGCGAGGTCATCAGCAACATGATGGGCATCGGATTCGCGGCAATGGCTGATCCGGCCACCGGCCAGCCCAGCCCCGCAATTGGGCAATATTTGTCGATGCTAGCGCTGGTTCTTTTCCTCGCCGCCGATGGTCACTTGCTCTTCTTCGAACTGGTATTTCAAAGCTACCAAAGCCTGCCACCCGGCGCCGCATGGCTATCGGCGACCACCTTGAAAGGCATGATCGATTTTGGCGGGCTGATGTTTGTAGCCGGTCTTGCCGTGGCGATGCCAGTGCTTTCGGCCTTGCTTATGGTGCAAGCCGTATTTGCAATGGTCTCACGCTCGGCGCCTACGCTCAATCTGTTTGCGGTTGGCTTGCCGGTCACCCTGTCGGCCGGAACCATATTGCTCGCCATTGCGACACCTGTAATGGCGGAGGCATTGGCAAGGACAATGGCCGAAGCTTTGGCGATGTCGGCTATGCTGGTGAGGGGCTGAGCCATGGCCGAGGCTCCGGATCGCGACCAGCAAACCGAAGCACCTACCCCCAAAAGGCGTAAGGATGCGGCGGAGGAAGGCGATGTCCTGATCTCTCGCGAACTGGCATCGGCACTGGTCATACTGGCCGGGATCGGCTGGCTGGCGCTTGCAGGCCAATGGCTGGTCAACGCCGTTGCGGCGATGCTG
This sequence comes from uncultured Sphingorhabdus sp., assembly GCF_937872355.1. Classification (GTDB taxonomy): domain Bacteria; phylum Pseudomonadota; class Alphaproteobacteria; order Sphingomonadales; family Sphingomonadaceae; genus Sphingorhabdus_B. The sequence continues at coordinate 46,616 of NZ_CALMSV010000172.1, forward strand.
CGGAACGGGCTTGCCATCGAAAGAAGCCATTTTGCCGCTTTCGAACTCTCCGCGCGCCTGACGAGCCTGCTGACCCCGCTCATTCTTCCCTTCGCCGCCTTGCTGCTTGCCAGCCTTGCAGCGGCGATTGCCGGGCCTGCCTTGCTCGGCTCGCTCGGTTGGCGCAGCAAGGCCATGGCGTTCAAAGCAAGCCGGCTCAGCCCGCTTTCGGGCATCAAACGCATCTTCGGGATGCAGGGCCTGATCGAACTCGCCAAAGCGCTAGCCAAGGCCGGACTGCTGGGTGGTGTTGGCTGGTGGCTGGTAATGGGTGAACTCCCCAAACTACTTTCGTTGTCTGCAGCTGATCCGCTGACGGCATCGGCCAGCCTTGGCAGCAGCCTGATATCGCTCTTGCTGGCGCTGGGCCTTGCCATGCTGTTGATCGCCCTGCTCGATGTTCCGGCGCAAAATTTCCAACGCTTTCGGAGACTTCGCATGTCACGCGAGCAGGTGAAGGAGGAACTTCGGCAAAGTGAAGGCGCACCCGAGTTAAAGGCGCAGCTCCGCGCGCGGCAGCAGGCGCGCGTAGTAGAAACGCGCGGTGTCGAGCTTGGCGCGGTAGAACGCGGCATCCGGCGGCTCGTGCTTCAGGCGCACGATCGCGACCGCCGCCATCTTCGCCCAGCACCAGGCGAGGCACAGGTAACCGGTGAACAGCAGGTAGTCGACCGCGGCCGCGCCCAGTTCCTCGGGGCGACGCGAACCGCGCTCGCCGAGGCGCTCGGTGACGTCGGTCCATTCCTTCAGCAGCCCGGCGAGCCGGGGCACGAAGTCGGCG
>NZ_CALMSV010000173.1 GCF_937872355.1 uncultured Sphingorhabdus sp.
CATCGACACCCTTTTCGAGCGCCTTCACCTGATCGCCCATCGACACGCCACCGATCAGCAACGCCATCGACAGCTTGTGATTGACGCCATATTTTTCAAAATTCTCAGCCACCTGAGCCGCCAATTCACGGGTCGGTTCTAGGATCAGGCTGCGCGGCATGCGAGCCCGCGCGCGGCCGTGGGCGAGTACATCGATCATAGGTAGAACGAACGATGCGGTCTTGCCCGTGCCGGTCTGCGCAATGCCGATGATGTCGCGCATCATCAACACGGATGGGATGGCCTGTGCCTGAATCGGCGTAGGCGTATCGTAACCGGCGGCTAGGACGGCACTCAAAAGTTCTTCGGAAAGGCCGAGATCGGCAAATGACATAAGGTTCCAATTTCAAGGAAGATAAAAAGCCGGTCAGCGCAATCCCGCGCTTCCGGTGGGCGGCGATTGGCGAAACATCGTCAAAAAGTCAAGGAATTTGGCGTGTCTTACTCTGGAACGAGCAGCCGGAATTTGTCAATTTCGCATTTCGCTCCTGTGCGGGCGTGCACCAGGTCGCGATCGACGCATAATTTACCGTCCTTCGATCGTTCGACATAGGCACCCGCATAAAACTCTCGGGCGAGGCATCCATCGCCCAGATAGGCGCGGATCAATTGCCGTTCACGAGTGACCAGTTCCAGACTGTTTTTGGGGCCGGGACGCGAGGCGACCAGCCTGTCCATTAACAGGCATTTGCCAATCTTTTCCTCGCTATAGATGGGTTCTTTACGCTTTTCGGTGCGTCCGGGTGCCGCAAGAACAGGCTGATTGGGAAAGCGGATAATCACCCGTTGCTCGACCCGTGCCTGAAACTCTTTGGTGCTTCCCAGAAGGTCCAAAAGCGCATTGGATGACTGCCCATAGGCACCATATGCCACGCTTGAAGCGACCGCGAGACCGGCAATGACAATCAGAAAAATGCGCAATGTCGGGTCCCGACTAAAATTCGCCTCTTGCTGCCAATAGCCGTAACGGTTGAACGGAGCATTAATCCAGCCCTATGAAGGGCAAATAGGTGAGTCAATTGCAAGGTCTGCAGGAGTGAGAATTTTTGTCACATGCTGATACATTGAAGCAGCTGCAGCAGCTTTTGGGCCCCAAGGGCTTTAGCGCTGATCCAGACGATCTTGCGCCCTGGACCACCGATTGGCGTGGTCGATACACGGGTAAGGCCGCAGCGCTACTGTCACCGGCTTCAACCGAAGAAGTTGCGGCGATCGTGAAGATTGCCAGTGGGGCGGGGTTGCCCCTTGTTCCCCAAGGTGGAAATAGCGGGATGGTCGCAGGTGCGACGCCTGATGAAAGTGGAGATAGCTGTCTGCTCTCGCTCAGACGATTGAACCAGATCGAGACAATCGATCCGATCGCTCGACTGGTACAATGTGGAGCGGGCGTGATCCTTCATAACCTGCATGAAGCAGTGGCCGCGCAAGGAATGCGTTTTCCGTTGACGCTTGGCGGCAAAGGTTCAGCTACAGTCGGAGGTTTGATATCGACCAATGCCGGCGGAACCCAGGTCTTGCGCCACGGTACGATGCGCAATCTGGTTGCCGGTGTTCAGGCGGTACTTCCAGACGGTTCGATTTTCGACGGACTAACGCCGCTCAAAAAAGACAATCGGGGTTATGATCTGAAACATCTGCTGATTGGAGCAGAGGGTACGATCGGCATTGTTACAAAGGCGACATTGCATCTTGTTCCGGCCGTGATTGAACGCTGCGTCGCTTGGGTCTCGGTCGATAGCCCATCTGCCGCCTATAGGCTTCTCCGCGAAGCAGAGCATGCATTTCCAGCCATGCTCGAAGGATTTGAAATATTCCCTGATGCGGCACTCCGTCATGTTCTGCGGCATATTCCGGGAACCCGCGACCCGTTGGAAAACCAATTTGCGTGGCATATTGTGATGGAGCTGGTCAAAGACAGTCCGGATGAGGATCCACCTTTGTCTGCCGTCGAACAGTTTCTCGGCAAGATGCTCGAACAGGGTCTGGCGCGCGACGCCGTAATTGCAGCGAATGAGGCGCAAGCGGAAGCATTTTGGAAAATTAGAGACAGCATTGCCGAGGCCGAACGCGCCGAAGGACCCGCCTTGCAGCATGACATCAGCGTACCTGTCGATGCGATGGCGCGTTTCATCGAGCAGGAATCTCCCATATTTGAAGCGCGCTATCCGGGCACATCCATCATCGCGTTCGGCCATTTGGGTGATGGCAATATCCATTTTCATGTGAAAGCGCCGAAAGGTGTCGTCGCCGACGGATGGTATGCAGATTATAGCTCACGCATCAGTGCGGACGTCTATGACCGGGTTACCGAATATCGGGGCTCTCTCTCCGCCGAGCATGGGATAGGCAAGGCAAAGTTGGCCGAGTTTGAACGGCTCTCCGATCCTGCACGTCTTGCGGCCTTGCGTGCCATCAAATCTGCGCTTGACCCGAAAGGGATCATGAACCCCGGAAAGCTCGTGCCTCTTGCCAGCAACGGCGCCGCCGCCTAAAGCCGCCAGCAATCTTTAATTCCAATCCAAATGACGGAGTATTCAATGGCTACCCAGCCCGCGCCGCAAGGCTTGCCGATTTTCTATCAAGATCTCGTTCCGCTGAACAGTAATGAACATGGCAGTTTCAAGAGCCGTCCGATGGACAGCGCCAAGTTCATGCAGGGTCAGCACGCCATTCCGCTTACGGTAGAAGAGTTTGTCTCGGCTTCGCGTAACTTCCCGATCATTTTTTCGGCTGGTGATAACCCTGTTCCGCTTGCGCTGATGGGCATGAACGAAGGCGTTAATGTCTTCTTGGATGAAGAAGGAAAATTCAGTTCACCCGTTTACTTGCCCGCCTATATACGTCGCTATCCTTTCATGCTGGCCCGTCTGCGTCCTGACAGCGACGAGCTCACATTGTGTTTCGACCCAACGTCGGAAGTCATTGGCGACTTCAAGGATGAAGGTACCGCCCTTTTTGACGGCAACGAAGCTACAGACACAACGCGCGAGATCCTGAAATTCTGCGAAGATTTTGAACAGGCAGGTGCCCGCACCGCCGCCTTTGTCGAAGAATTGCAGAAATATGGACTGCTGATGGAAGGTGAAGTCGCTATTCAACAGGAAGGCAAAGAAGCGCCTTATGTGTATCGCGGCTTCCAGATGGTCAATGAAGAGAAGCTTCGCGACATGCGTGGTGATGAACTGCGCAAGATCAACCAGAACGGTATGTTGCCGCTGATCCATGCCCATCTCTTCTCGTTGCAGCTGGTTCGCGATATATTTGCTTTGCAGGTTCAGCAAGGTAAGGTGCCGGTTGCCGACGGGGCTGCCACCGCCTGATGCTGTGGGCGGCCCCCTTAACAGGAGGGCCGCCATGACCAACAAATATAGCAAAGTCGCGATTATTCTGCATTGGCTAATCGCGTTACTGGTCTTTTCCAATTTCTACCTCGCCAGTGCTGCAGAGGATTTACCGCGCGAAGCGCAAGGCGCCTTCATGGCTCCACACAAAGCCATAGGTATTTCTATCTTGCTGTTGTCGCTTCTGCGGCTCATCTGGCGTGTGGGCCACAAGCCGCCGCCTCTGCCTGAGGCCATTCCTGCATGGCAGGCCGGGCTCGGCAAGTTCGTGCATCTATTATTCTACTTCCTGATCATAGCCGTTCCGTTTTCGGGCTGGCTGATGGCATCGGCGCATCCGCAAGCCCCGCCAGTTGACTTTTTCGGCCTATTCGATGCGACCTTACCGATAGAAAAAAGCAAGGACCTTGCAGGCATCGGCCATGAAGCCCATGAAATCCTGACAAAGCCACTTTTTCTATTGATATTGTTGCATATTCTTGGTGCTTTGAAGCATCAGTTTGCCGACAAATTGCCCTTCATCCAGCGGATGTGGCCCTAGGGCATCTGCACGTATCAGCGGGGCATTTCGTCGCGCTGATACGAGTTGATACAGACTCGGCTATTGATTTGGGGGCACGAACGCCCCATCTTTGGTTCAGGACGGATATCTCCCCTCCCTTATCCGTCCTACGGCGCTGCAGGTCAGCGCCACCTCCCTGAACCTTGGCCACCCCGGATTTTTCCGGGGTGGTTTTTTCTTGGGCAACGAAAGTATTGTTTTCCAAAGGCTATTCGGCTGCCATCGACATAGAAGTGCCGCGCGTGAGTTCGGCCAGCAGCACGAGCAATTCGGTAATCATCTCGCTGGTCGTTCCAAGCCCAGCGTCCGGCTCTCGCAGGTCCGAGTCGAGATAAAGTGACCGGTCAACTTCTATCTGGATGGCGTGGATGTTCTTGCGAACCTGCCCATGCCTGCGCAAGATATAGTCGCCGGAATAGGGATGGTTCAGCGCAGCCGACATCCCGATCTGCTTTAAACGCTGCAACAAGACTTCCGAATAGAGCGAAGCTGC
>NZ_CALMSV010000174.1 GCF_937872355.1 uncultured Sphingorhabdus sp.
CCGCGCTGGGGAAACGGGAGGCGCGCTTCTTTATTTGGGGGGGTGCCGGCCCTGTTGTGGCGGGGGGGCGGGGTGGGGGGGGGGACATTCTGCCCCCGCCGGTCGAGCCGGTGCTGGTGCATGGCGATTTCCGCATGGGCAATGTGATGGCCGATGCAAATGGCCTTGCTGCTGTTCTCGATTGGGAATTGGCGCACTGGGGCGATGCCCATGAAGATCTGGCCTATGGCTGCATGGCCGTCTGGCGCTTCGGCCATTTCGATAAGCCCGCATTTGGTGCCAGCGACCTTGATACCTTATTCGCTTCCTATGAGGCTTCGGGCGGGGGCAAGGTCGATCGCGCTCGGTTCCGTTTCTGGCTGGTCTATCGCACGCTGTGGTGGGCTTTGGGCTGTATGCAGATGGCCGAGATTTGGCGGCTGGGCGCAGACCGCAACCTCGAACGCGCGGTCATTGGCCGTCGTACGAGCGAGAATGAGGTCGATCTGCTACTTCTGCTCGAGGACGATGCACCAGAAGCAGAACGTGAGCGGATTGAACTACCGACGGTCGCTCCCCCACGCCGCGCGGGTGAGCCCTCTGCGGTCGAACTGCTCGAGGCGATCCGTGAATGGGTCGATGTGGGCGTGAAAGCAAAGACGACAGGGCGTGAAAAATTCATGGCGGCGGTGGCGATGAACGCGCTCGGCATGTTGATCCGTGAAGCGGAGAACTCCGTCGATCCGCATGATGCGGCGCTTTCGGCCGATCTGATGGCAGGCTAGGCATCGTTGACCACCCCGGGTCTGCTGCCCAAATTGCGCGCAACCATGCTGGCCAAACTTGCCAATGACAGCCCCAAATATGCCTCGCTTGCCGCTGCCAAAGCACGCTGGTTGAAGGGTTGAGATGCAGTACAGCGCGGGTCAGGCGATAGTCTGCGCCGTCCGCCCGCATGGCGAGGTCGGGGCGATTGTGCGCTGCATGACCGAGGAGCACGGTTTGCTCGCCGGTTATGTGCAGGGCGCGCGCGGGAGGGTGCTGCGGCCGGTGCTTATTCCCGGAAATGTTGTCAAAGGCGAATGGCGGGCGCGTGTCGTTGGCCAACTGGCATCGCTTTCGGTGGAGCCGGTGCACAGCCGCGCGCATTTGTTGGGTGAACCGCTGGCGGCGGCGGCAATCGAATGGGCCTGCACGCTGACCGCCAGCGCCGTCCCTGAAGCCTATCCCTATCCGCGGCTGTTTTCGGCGCTCGATGGCTTGCTGGCAGCGGTCGAACTCGCTCCCGCAGCGCGCGGCTGGGCACCCTCGATGGCGCGCTACGAAGCGCTGCTGTTGTCCGAGTTGGGCTATGGGGGTGAAGACCTGGTTGCTGGCGAGGGAACAGCCGCGGCGCTCAAGGCCATGGCATCGCAACGCGAGGCGTTACTCCTGCATGTTCTGGGAGAAAAGCGCGCCGATATAATGGCCGCGCGTGAAAGGCTTGTCGACCGGCTGAAAAGGGCGGTTGCCTAACCAGTCACGCGAAGGCTAGGGGCAGCGCAGCCCTTTATCGGAGTCTCGCATGCTCATTGCCTTGTTGCCCGGAGACGGGATCGGTCCCGAAGTTATTGCCGAAGCACGCCGCGTACTGGAGGCGCTGTCGCTGCCTGGGCTGGTTTTCGAAAAGGCGCTGGTGGGTGGGGCGGCTTACAAGGCTGTCGGGCATCCCTTGCCACAAGCCACACTCGATCTCGCAAAGCGTGCCGATGCGATATTGTTCGGAGCTGTTGGCGATCCCGATTGCGATGCGCTCGAGCGCTATTTGCGCCCCGAACAGGCCATTCTCGGGCTGCGCAAGGAATTGGCACTGTTCGCCAATTTGCGCCCCGCCAAACTGTTCCCCGAACTCGCAGATGCATCAGCGCTTCGCCCCGAAGTAGCGAGCCAGATCGACATGGTGATCGTCCGCGAAACCAATGGCGACGTGTATTTCGGTGAAAAGGGCATGCGCAAAACCGCCGATGGCAAGCGCGAAGGCTATGACATCATGTCTTACAATGAAGACGAAGTGCGCCGCATCGCGCGTGTCGGATTTGAGACGGCAATGGCGCGCGGCAAAAAGCTGTGTTCGGTCGACAAGGCCAATGTCCTTGAAACCAGCCAGCTCTGGCGCGATGTGGTGATTGAAACTGCGACGGACTATCCCGAAGTGGCGCTTAGCCATATGTATGTCGACAATGCGGCGATGCAGTTGGTGCGCAATCCCGGGCAGTTTGATGTTATCGTCACCGGAAACCTGTTCGGCGATATACTTTCCGATCAGGCAAGCATGTGCGCAGGTTCGATCGGCATGCTGCCCAGCGCCACGCTCAATATCGACCAGAAGGGGCTGTACGAACCGATCCACGGCAGCGCCCCCGACATTGCCGGGCAAGGCAAAGCCAATCCGCTGGCGACAATCCTTTCGGCAGCCATGATGCTGCGTTACTCGCTGGGGCAACCCGAAGCCGCCGATCGCATTGAGGCGGCGGTCGCGGCAGCACTTGCCGCTGGCGCGCGTTCACCCGATCTGGGCGGCAGTCATAGCACCCGCGAAATGGGTGATGCTGTTTTGGCGGCATTGACCTGAAGCTTACTCCAGCCGAAAAGCGACCCATGAAGAAAACCACCGGCCTCAATCGCGAAATCACCTCCAAATGGCAGCCTGCCACACAGGCCGTGCGGGGCGGCACCTGGCGTAGCGAGCATGGCGAGACGTCTGAGGCGCTGTTCCTGTCGTCCGGCTATACCTATGACGATGCGGAAACCGTCGCCGCGCGTTTTCCCGGTGAGCAGCGGGGCATGACCTATAGCCGCCTGCAAAACCCGACGGTGGCGATGGTAGAGGAACGCATCGCGCTGATGGAAGGCGCAGAAGCGTGCCGGATGCAGGCGACGGGTATGGCGGCAATGACCACCGCCTTGCTGTGCCAATTGAGCCATGGCGACCATGTGGTGGCCGCGCGCGCAGCCTTCGGGTCGTGCCGCTGGCTGACCGACAGCCTGCTGCCGCGCTGGGGCATCACCACCACGACCATCGACGCGCGCGACAATGATGCATGGAAAGCCGCGATCCAGCCGAACACCAAGGTCTTCTTCTTCGAAACTCCGGCCAACCCGACAATGGATATCGTCGACATGGCCTATGTTTGCGGGCTGGCGAAGGAGCATGGCATAACCTCGGTGGTCGATAACGCCTTTGCCACCAGCGTGCTACAGCGGCCGATGGATTTTGGTGCCGATGTTGTCGCCTATAGCGCCACCAAGCTGATGGACGGGCAGGGCAGGGTGCTTGCCGGCGCGGTTTGCGGTTCGGAAAAATGGATCAATGACGTGCTGCTGCCTTTCCAGCGCAACACCGGGCCCAATTGTTCGCCCTTCAACGCCTGGGTGGTGCACAAGGGCCTCGAAACGCTCGAACTGCGCGCGATGCGGCAGTCGGAAAATGCACTGGCAGTAGGCAAATTCCTTGAGGGCCGCGTGCCCAAGATGCTCCATCCGGGGCTCGCCAGCCACCCGCAACACAATCTGGCGATGAGCCAGATGAAGGCCTGTGGGCCGATTTTCAGTTTCGTCCTTGATGGTGGGCGCAAACAGGCAATGGCGTTGCTTAACGCGCTCGAACTGGTCGATATATCAAATAATATCGGCGATAGCCGCAGCCTGTGCTGTCATCCCGCCTCAACCACCCATTATAGCGTCTCTGCAGAGCAGCGTGAAATCATGGGGGTTGAAGAAGGCATGCTGCGCATCAATATCGGGCTGGAAGATCCGCTCGATCTGATAGATGATCTGGATCAGGCATTGCGGAAGGTTGGCCTTTGATTCTCGACGCGCTTTTTGACGAACATGCAACGACCGAGGGCGTCACCGTCCGCGTGGTCACCAATTTTCTTGATGAGCAGTCGAGCCCTGCGCAGAACCGTTGGTTTTGGTCTTACCATATCCGCATCGAAAACCACCGCGACGATCCCGTCCAGTTGCTGACGCGGCATTGGAAAATTACTGATGGTCATGGCGGGGTGAACCATGTCGATGGCGACGGGGTGGTCGGAGAACAGCCTCTGCTGAAACCGGGTGGCAGCCATGATTATGTTTCCGGCTGCCCGCTGCCGACGCCATCAGGCACTATGGAGGGCCATTACCGCTTCATTCGAGCTGATGGATCGACCTTCCTTGTCGAAATTCCGCGTTTCAAACTGGTCGCACCCGCTACCGCCCGATGAAGCGCACGCACCTTCCCCTGAACGGCCTGCGCGTTTTTGATGCCGCGGCGCGCCACCTGAGCTTTACCAAGGCGGCGGATGAGCTTGCAGTCACGCCAGCGGCGGTCGGCCAGCAAATCCGTGCACTCGAGGACATGCTCGGCGTTGTCCTCTTTCGCCGCACGCCCAAGGGGCTAGAGCTGACACCCGAAGCCGAAAAGGGCCTCGATGCCCTACGCGCTGGATTCCTGCAGTTTGAGGAATCGGTACGCGCGATGCAGTCCGGGCAGACGTCCAACTCGCTCACCATTGCGGCACCGCGCGATTTTACGGCCAAATGGTTGACGGCTCGGCTGGCCAAATATGGCGCAAACAATCCCGATTTGCAGTTCACGTTGATTGCTGCGGATAGCGAGATCGACTTCACCGAAGCCAATCTCGACCTCGCCATTCGCCTAACCGACGGGCCGGGCGAGCATGAAGGTGTTCAGCTTGCGGCAGGTGCCTTTGTTTCGGTCGCAGCTCCCGATGGTGGGGCAGAAACGCCGATTGGATGGCCGGGTTGCCCGCTCGAAGAAGGCACGCCAGCGCTGAGGCTGGGCGATGCAGGGCTTGCCATTGATGCCGCCGCGATCGGGCTGGGCAAGGCCTGCGTCCCGCATCTGCTGGCCGAGGCCGATCTCGCTGCCGGACGTGTGCGCGCATTGGACAATGCACAAGAGCATCGCCTCGCTTACTGGCTGGTCGCGCCCTTGCCGCAATGGCGGCAGAAAAAGGTCAAGGCGCTGGTCGAGGCACTGACCGGTTAAATGGAGAATCGCATGCGAACCATTGGTTTGGCCTTGCTCGCATGTTCCATGTTCGTTGTCGCTTCGCCGGATGCGGCATTTGCAGCCAAAGCAGAGACATGCGCCCCGCTTGGAAAAAATAAGGCGGCGCTTCAGGCGCTGAAAAGTGCCGGATGGCAGATTGATGACGAAGCCGAGCGCCACCGCTTCGTCCTTGCACTTGCGGATTGCAATGGAGCGGCCGATCCGGAAATTCGCGACGGAATTGCCTTCGAAGCGACCCAGTATTTTCTGCGCAAAGGCCTCATTAACGACGCTACATTGGCGCAGCTTTCGGCAAAGCTGCAGGCACAGTTGGTCGCGCCCGACAAGTCGGGATTCCGCCGGTCGTTTGCGGCGTTAAACCTCTCCGAAATCGCACGCACCGATCGGGTAAAAGCCTGGATGACGCCGGAACAACGGGCGCAAATGGTCAGTGCAGCGGTCGACTATATGCGATCAATCAAGGATTTTCGCGGCTTCGACAAGGTTGGCGGCTATCGCCACGCGGTTGCCCATACGGCGGACCTGATGATGCAGTTGGCGTTGAATCCGGCGGTCGACAAAGAGGATCTTGCCCGCATGCGCGATGCGATAGCGGTGCAGGTTGCGCCTGCGAGTGCAAGTTATATTACCGGTGAGCCGGAGCGACTGGCGCGCCCGATCCTGTTCATGGCGCAGCGCGGTGTGTTTACCGATCAGGAATGGTCCGCTTGGCTCGCGCAATTTGCCGGTCCGGGCGCGCTGGGCAGTTGGGACAACGCCTTCCAGTCCGAAGCAGGGCTGGCGCGACGGCATAATGTGACAGCTTTTCTGTCGGCCATATATGTCAATGCGCAAGCCAGTGGCGCTGTTGCCCTGAAATCGCTGGCTGCCGATGCGATGGAAGCGCTTAAAAAGCTGCCCTAATTGCCAGCTACGCTGTCAACCAGCCGGGTCATCAGTTGCGCAAATGCATTATTGTCGACTTCCTTCGCCGGATCATTCCAGCTTCCCGAAATCGCATACCATTCGCCAGCCTTGGATTGTGCCAGACAACTCATCGAGATTACGCCCGGCTCAGAGCCACCCTTATAGCCGAGATAGCGCCATTTTCCGGCTGCAGCAGGGCCAATGCCGCTGTTCACCGCCATCACGTCGCGCGCTGTCTGGCTGTTGCTCCGGCGCAGATTGTTGAGTAGCAAGGCTGTGTCTTCGGGCGAGGCGGACCATTCGATGCTTTCAATGGCGACCGGGCCTGATCCCAATTGCGACATGTCGATCGCGCCATAAGAAAGCGCAGCGCGTTCGCTGGCCAGCAGTTCGCGCTGCCCGGCCTCGGTTGCTTTCTCAAACCGTTGGCGGAGCGCCTGATTGCTTTTGAGCGCAAAGGCCTCGACTGTGGTCAGCATCGGCAAAGCCTTGTCAGGCGCACTATGACCAATGCTCGCTAGTTTGCCTTCGACAGCATCGCGCCCCAGTTCGCGCATCAGGGCATCGGTTGCGGCATTGTCGCTTACCGAAATCATCCAAGTCGCCAATGTTTGCAAAGTTACGGGCGTATCGAGTGGCCAGTTTTGCGTGCCCGCCGAACTGTGGTTGCGCACGCCCAAAGGCACGACGTCGGACCAGCGACGCTGCCCGGCAGCAACCTGGCTGGCCAGTTCGGCAAGGACGTAAAGCTTAAACGTCGAACCGGTGGCAAACTGACCGTTGGCATTCAACGCATGTAATGTCGTGGCTCCGTCGTCGGCCAGTTTTTTCACGATGAACCCACTCGATCCGGGGAGTGCCTTGAAGTCAGCCTGTATCTTTTCGATATTGTCGCCCTTGAGGGCAAAGCCCTTCGCAAGAAGGCCGGCTACTTTATGTGGAGCCGAAGGTTCGACGGTTAAATCTATGGTTGCAATCGCTTTTTCATACTCAACTTGAAGTGTTGCGCTGTTCGGCCCGTTGCGCCGGTTCGCGGCGATTGTGAGTGCCTTGCCATATTGCGCGGTAAAACTGTCGGAAATCGCCTTGAATTGTGCCGGTGGTACTGCGGCAAGGAAGCTGGGCGTGAAATATTCCTCAACCGCCATTTCGCCATTGAGAACGGCAACCAGTTGTCCGGTACGCAGATCGAATGGGGAGGCGACGGTCGCCTGCGCGGTCGAGGCTGGCTCGGCGGCCGATGCCGGAGCTGTCAAAGTCGAAAAAGGGACGGCAAGCAGAAGGGCGAAGGTCCGGAACTTGCGCATAAATCCTCCTCAGGCGTCGATGGCTTCTTCGTCCAGCGTTGTCGCATGTTCCTGGATGAAGCGGAAGCGGGCTTCGGGGCTTTTGCCCATCAACTGATCGACCCGTTCCTTCACCGCGGCCTGTTTCTGATATTCATGCGGCAAGGTGATGCGGATCAGCGAACGGGTTTTCGGATCCATCGTGGTTTCGCGCAACTGGCCCGGGTTCATCTCGCCCAGCCCCTTGAAGCGTCCAACCTCGACCTTCTTGCCTTTGAACTGGGTAGCTTCCAGTTCGGCACGATGCGCATCGTCCTGCGCATAAGCACTCTGATTGCCCGCAGTCAGGCGATAGAGCGGCGGACGGGCGAGGTAGAGATGGCCGCGCTCGACAATGGCGGGCATTTCCTGGAAGAAAAAGGTCATCAACAGTGTCGCGATGTGCGCGCCGTCGACATCTGCGTCGGTCATGATGATGATGCGGTCGTAGCGCAGATTGTCCGGGTCACAATCCTTGCGCGTTCCGCAACCCAATGCGAGGCCGAGGTCGGCGATTTCCTGATTGGCACGGATTTTATCCATCGTTGCCGAAGCGACGTTCAGGATTTTACCGCGGATCGGAAGGATTGCCTGCGTCTTGCGGTCGCGCGCCTGTTTGGCGCTGCCGCCCGCACTGTCGCCTTCGACGATGAACAATTCGGTGCCATTCGGGTCGTCCGATGCACAGTCGGTCAGCTTGCCGGGCAGGCGGACCTTCTTGCCGCTTGTGGCGGTCTTGCGTTTCACCTCGCGCTCGGCCTTGCGCTTCAGCCGGTCCTCAACCTTTTCGAGGATGAAACCCAGCATCGCCTTGCCGCGCTCCATATTGTCGGTGAGGAAATGGTCGAAATGGTCGCGTACCGCATTTTCGACGAGCCGAGCGGCTTCTGGTGAGGTTAGCCGGTCCTTGGTCTGGCTCTGGAATTGCGGGTTGCGGATGAAGACCGAAAGCATCAGCTCTGCTTCATTGAAGATATCGTCAGCGGTAATCTGCGCCGCTTTTTTGTTGCCTACCAGCTCACCAAAGGCTCGCAGTCCCTTGGTCAGCGCGGCGCGGACACCCGCTTCATGCGTGCCGCCATCGGGGGTCGGGATGGTGTTGCAATACCAGCTATAGCTGCCGTCCGAATAAAGCGGCCATGCCACGGCCCACTCGACGCGGCCCTGTTCGTCAGGGAAGGTCTGGTTGCCGTGGAAGAATTCGCTGGTGACGCAATTGCGGCTGCCAAGCTGTTCCTTCAGGTGATCGGCAAGCCCGCCGGGGAACTGGAAAACCGCCTCTTGCGGCACATCCTCGCTCGCCAGCTCCGGATCGCATTTCCAACGGATTTCCACGCCCGCGAAGAGATAGGCCTTCGAACGGGCGAGGCGGAACAAACGGGCGGGTTTGAACTTCGCATCGGCGCCGAAAATTTCCGGATCGGGCGTGAAGGCAATGGTCGTACCGCGCCGGTTGGGCGTGGGGCCCAGTTCTTCAAGCCCGCCCAGCGCTGCCCCGCATGAGAAGCGCTGGCGGTAAAGCTGCTTGTTGCGCGCAACTTCTACCACGGTATCGGTCGACAGCGCGTTGACCACCGAAACGCCAACGCCGTGCAGGCCGCCCGATGTGGCATAGGCCTTACCTTCGAACTTGCCGCCCGAATGGAGCGTGGTCATGATGACCTCGAGTGCCGACTTGCCAGGGAATTTGGGGTGCGGATCGACCGGGATGCCGCGACCGTTGTCGGTGATGGTCAGCCGGTTGCCAACTCCCAGGACGATTTCGATACGCGTTGCATGGCCGGCAACCGCTTCGTCCATACTGTTGTCGAGCACTTCGGCGGCGAGATGGTGCAGCGCGCGTTCGTCAGTGCCGCCGATATACATGCCCGGGCGCCGCCGGACAGGCTCGAGCCCCTCAAGCACCTCGATTGCTGAAGCATCATAACCACCAGATTCAGAACCAGCGGGCATTGCTCCGCCGAACAGGTCTTCACTCATGGCTGACGCTATAGGCGTGGGGGAGTCAGCGGTGCAACTACCGAACGTGCGTCAGTTGTGGAAATGTTCCCCGTCGAGCGTGAAGCGCTGCTCGTCGAAGGCAAATTTTCTTTGAAAGCAGCGGCTTTACTGTCATATTCGGGCAATACAGGAGGACCAGCCATGCTCGAAATTACCGGCGTCAGCCATGTCTATGCGAACGGAACGCGCGCACTCGATAATGTGAATTTATCGATCCCGCGCGGCATGTATGGCCTGCTTGGCCCCAATGGCGCGGGTAAATCGACGCTGATGCGCACAATCGCGACGCTGCAGACGCCGACTGATGGCGTAATCAAATTCGGTGATCTTGATATACTTGCCCAACCAGAGGAACTCCGCAAAAAACTTGGCTATCTACCGCAGGATTTTGGCGTCTATCCGCGCGTTACCGCGATGGACATGCTGGATCATATGGCAGTGCTCAAGGGCATTGCCGACAAGGGTGAGCGCAAAGCGGTGGTGGAAACCCTCCTCAACCAGACCAATTTGTGGAAACATCGCAGTCATTTCATCGCCGGTTTTTCGGGTGGCATGCGCCAACGTTTCGGCATTGCGCAGGCGTTGATTGGCAATCCCGAACTGATCATCGTCGATGAACCGACCGCCGGCCTCGACCCAGAAGAACGCAACCGTTTCCTCAACCTGCTCGCAGGGATCAGCGACAATGTCGTGATCATATTGTCGACACATATCGTCGATGATGTCGCAGATCTATGCCCGCGCATGGCGGTGCTGGCGGGCGGCAAGGTGCAACTGGAAGGCGCGCCGCTCGATCTGATTGCCCAGACCAAGGGCCGCATTTGGAAGAAGACCATCGGCCGCGAAGAGCTTGAGGCGTATCAAGAGCAATATCAGGTGATTTCCAGCCGCTTGTTTGCGGGCCGCACCATCATCCATGTGCTCGCCGACAGCCAACCTGCAGGCTTCGAAGCAGTCGAAGCCGGGTTAGAGGACGTCTATTTCACCACACTCGCCGATTTGCGCCGCGCAGCCTGAGGAGAGAAAAAATGCTCCTGAACGTCGCGCGCTTTGAATTGCGTTATCAGCTGCGCAACCCGGTTTTCTGGGTTTCACTCCTGCTTTTCTTCCTGCTCGGCTTTGGTGTCACTGCGAGTGAAAATGTCAGCATGGGTACCCCGGGGACGGTGAAGGAAAATGCACCTTACGCGATCGCGGCATTTATTGGGCTGAGCTCGCTCTTCTATCTGTTTGTCGTCACATCCTTCTCCGCCAACGCGGTTATTCGGGACGATGCGACAGGCTTTGGCCCGATTATCAAGGCCACATCCATAGGCAAGCGCAACTATGTGTTGGGCCGTTTTGCAGGTGGACTGCTTGTGGCGGTGCTGGGCTTTTTTGCGGTTCCGATTGGCATGTCGTTTGGATCAGTCATGCCCTGGGTCGACCCCGAAACTGTAGGGCCGCAGGTGCTGTCTTACTATCTTTGGCCCTATCTGATCCTGGCTATTCCTAACATCACCCTGATGTGCAGCCTCCTGTTCGGCCTTGCCACCATCACTCGCTCGATGCTGTGGAGCTATGTCGGCGTCGTCATCTTCTTCATGGGCTATCTGATCGTCACTTCGGTGCTGGGTCCGCTACCCGAATATCGGCAAGCCCTCGCGTTTTGGGAGCCGCTGGGTTTTGGCGCGCTTTCAGAGGCAACGCGATATTGGACCGCAGCGGAAATGAACTCGAAGCTGTTGCCGCTGGATGGCAACATGCTGTTCAACCGGGCATTTGTGCTGACGCTGTCTGTCGCTCTTCTTGCGCTTACCTATTTGCGTTTCTCAATGGAGGAACGCGGACCCTCCAAAAGGCGGCTGAAGAAGCTGGCGCGGCAGCAGGATTCGGAGAGTGGCGATGCACCGTCCATGCTGGCGCTGGCCAGTGCGACCCAGCGTTTCGGCGGCTCGGCAACGCGCGCGATGTTCATGGTCCGCTTGCGAACAGAAATCATGCAGGTGCTCCGCAGCCCGGGGTTGATCGTGCTGCTCCTGCTTGCGGTGATTAATGCAGGGGGGATCCTGTATTTCAGCAACACGCTTTACGATACGCCGACCCATCCGCTGACTGCCAATATCATTACAGGCGTGTCCGATGGATTTTCGCTGTTCGTGCTGATCATAGCGGTGTTCTACGCAGGCGAACTGGTTTGGCGTGAACGCGATGGGAAAATCGGCGAAATCATCGATTCCACCCCCGCGGCAAACC